>NZ_JAPDUW010000001.1:2575000-2932500 GCF_026015295.1 Segatella copri
AGTATGGAAAGAACCATCCTCGCAAAACAGAAATCAGAAACTTCGATACCATTGAGGTGACTAAGGTGGTAGAGGCTAACCAGAAACTCTATATCAACCGTCAGGAAGGTTTCGTTGGTACAGGGTTGAAGAAGGATGAATTCGTATGCAACTGCTCCGACCTCGATGACATCATCATCTTCTATAAGGATGGTAAGTTTAAAGTCACCAAGGTAGCAGACAAGATATTCGTCGGTAAGAATATCCTCCATGTTCAGGTATTCAAGAAGAACGACAAGCGCACCATCTACAACTGTGTTTACCGCGACGGCAAACAAGGCGATTACTTCATCAAGCGATTCAACGTAACCGCCATGACCCGCGACAAGTTGTATGACATCACCCAGGGTACACCTGGCAGCCGCGTCATCTATTTCACCGCCAACCCGAATGGAGAGGCAGAAATCATCAAGTGTACGATGGAGCCCGACCTGACGAAGAAGCGCCAGAGCATCTTCCTGGAGAAGGATTTCTCAGACATTCTGATCAAGGGACGTGCAGCCAAAGGTAATCTCCTTACCAAGCGCACCATTCGCCGCATCGGTCTGAAGAGTCACGGCCACAGCACGTTAGGAGGCAGAAAGGTTTGGTTCGATCCAGACGTAAACCGCATCAACTACGATGAGAACGGCCGCTTCCTGGGCGAATTCAATGATGATGATTCTATCTTGGTAGTACTCGACAACGGTGAATTCTACATCACCAATTTCGATGTCAACAACCACTACGAGGACAACATCATCCGCTTAGAGAAATGGGATGAGCACAAGATCTGGACGGCTATCCTTTACGATGCCGACAATCAGGGATATCCATACATCAAGCGATTCACGATGGATGCCACCAAGCGCCATCAGAATTTCATGGGAGAGAACCCTAACTGCAAGCTCATCTTGCTTACCGACACGGTTTATCCACGCATCAAGGTTACTTATGGCGGTGTGGATGCCATCCGTCCTGCCGAAGAAATCGATGCTGAGCAGTTCATTGCGCAGAAGAGCTTCAAGGCAAAGGGTAAGCGCCTCACGACATGGAAGATTGAAAGTATCGAGGAACTGGAACCAACCCGATTCCCAGAACCTCCTTCTGAGGATAATGATGAGGAACCGGATGGTTCTGACTCAGAGAATGAAGGTGAAAACCTTGATCCGGATGCTGGCAAAAGCGAGCAACAGGTGATTGACGAGCTGACTGGTCAGACCAACCTCTTCTCAGAAAAAGATTTCGAAGAAGACCAGAAGGATAAAGACTGGTTATCGAAGCAATAAAAAGCGCTAAGAAAGCGAAAAAGAAAGCGCTAAGAAAAGCAGCAAGAAAAGCGCAAGAAAAGCGCCCATCATAAAAAAGGAGCTTAAGCCTCAAAAAGCTTAAGCCCCTTTTTTATTATCTAGCCATTTGCATTTCGCGCTTTAGCGTTTAGCGCTTCAGCGTTTCGCGTTCAGTAAAAAAGAAGCCAGTCCCCCTCCTGCCCCCGTTCCAGGCGATTCCATCGCCTGTCCCTCCAGCAGTCAGTAGCCTCCATTTTTACCTTTTATACCCCGCCAGCTTTTTCAGGCAGTATTCCTTAAAGTCATTCCAGTGGTAATAAGGTGCCACATCGCTCTTGATAGGCAAAGTAGCCTCATCTTCATTCAAAAGCACCTTCACCAGCACATCATTCGCCTTGTTTCTATAAAAAACAAACTGCAAATTCGTAGCCATCGGAGTAATCTTATAATCCCACCATTGAGAAGCAATCTTCTCCGGATCCTTAATCTCTTCGCCATATCCATTCAAATCCAGCAAACAGGTAAGCGGAGTAACCATCGTATCGTGTCCATATCTCAATGTAGCTCCCGGATGCGGCAAGGCGATGCAGCTATCCGCCTTCTGGATGATGTTTCTCAAGAGATTGCGCTGGGAGAACGGCTGCACATTGCCCGTATAAGGCGAGTTGCCGTAAGCCATCTGCCACCAGATGTTGGCATTCAGCCAGTTCTGATACAGTTCCTCCTCAGTAAAGAGGTCATAGAGCGAAACCTTGCCTCTTAGTTCCGTGCCTTGGATTGAGCTTGCCATCTCATAGAGTTTTCTGTTCAGGTCACTTTGGTTGATATTCTGCTTCACCCAGGCAGGGTCGTTGAACAGTTCCTGCATCACACGGCTATAGCTAACGTGCTTCTGTGCAAATTCCTGCTGTGCCACCTTGATACCCACGCTGTTCTTCAAGCTGTCCAGATATCGGTCGCCCTGGTTCATATAATACATATCATGCTCGCTGGCATCATGGAAGATATGAAGTTTCGGATTCATGCGAAGCATCTGCTGCAAACCGTTCTCCATAGAGAGGATACATCGGATTACCAAAGTACTTCGGGCCTCAATATTCGTATTACCGGCAAAAATCTCAGGGAAGCGCTCCATCATTCTTCTGGTAATACCCTGATGCTGGAGAGCCCCGAGCGGAGTCAGTTCGCCATCGCGCCCCTTCGCCTCCTCACGAATCATCTTCACCTTAGCCAGCGTTTCCTCGCCCTTAGCTGTCAGTTTGCCCTCCTGCTTCGCTTTGAGCAGAGAGAAATAAGGCACATCATAAGCCTTCTTGCCAATCATATAGCGGGAACCATGCCGGCCATAATGGCTCAGATAGAAAGGCTTATAACCTTTAGGAGCCGCAGTCAACTGCTTCTGCGGACCACGATAAGCTACATAGTTACTACCCGAAAGCGTAATATCCCGCTTGAAATCCTCTTGCGGAGTCTGTGCTGTCAGAGGCATCGCCAATGTAAGAGATGCCAATAATAATAGATTCTTTGTATTCATTGTTATCATATAATTTTGTTTGGGAAACATACAGTCTCATTTAATTCCAATTCATCAGTTTTCTCAGGAACGGAAGCAATTCTGCTGCCATCTTCCGATGCTGCAACATACTAGGATGCCAGCTGGCGCCATAACCTAAATTTCCTTTCTGGAAACTGAAATCGAAACGGTAAATGTTCTTATCAGTTATATTGGCATCAGCACAGATTCTATCAAGTACAGTTCGCTGCTTACTACTCTCCTTCTCGCCGAGCATCGGACCTGTCAACATCACAATCTTTGCATGAGGATACTTGCTACGTACCGTTTTAATAAACATGCGATAATTCTTCTCGTAGAGTTGAATATCATAATTCTTGGTAGAAAGATCGTTCGTACCCAGATTGATACAGACTAACTGAGGCTGATACTTGGCAAAATCCCATTTTTCATCATGCTGGTCAAATAAGGTATATTCATATTGCCAAGGCATATTATCGGCATCACCTGTCTTCGGACCATTATAATTACGATATACACCGATACCACTACGGGAGATAGAAGTATGCTGAGCCTTCAGACTGTCACTTACGATATTGGCATAAGTAAGCCAATGGTTCTCCGTTTCATCTTCAAAAGGATCAGACATGTTGATACTTTCTACGCCATAACCGCAGGTGATTGAATTTCCGATAAATTCAATCTTCCGTTCCGGGAGAGCCGGAGCCTCAACGAGCTGGCATCCCTTATCAAGAACGAATCCCCTGAATTCCGGTTTACGGAACAAACCTTCTATCACATACATCACCTTAGCATGATGCACCCCCTTTGGCAAAGCCGCAGCCAGGGTAACAACCGAATCGCGTTCGGCATTAAAGCCCACTTTGAAAGGTTCGCAACCATCAATCTGCGCCATGAAATATCCAGTCTTCGGGCGACACAGCATTTTCAGAGAAGACCCTTGAAAACTAGCCTCAATCGTAGTTCCCGGATAATTGAAACTGGCTACATCAGGATTCTTAGCAAAGCTCACACGCCCAACATACTGAATCATCGGATGAGAAGCCTTTACGATCTCTCCCTCAATAGGAAGAGTAGTTGATTTCTTCACATTTCCAGCCATCATCGTGGAAGAAACCATCAATGTAGCCAGCATCATAACCCATACTTTTTTCATATTCCTGTTATTATAGTTTTTATCTGTCCTTACTGTCCTGCCTTCGTTTTTTTGCAAAATAAAAATAGAACAGTATCTGTTTGCAAAATTACCATTATTTCTCGTAAAAAGCAAGTAAAACCATCATTTTTTTCAATTTTATTCTTTTTATTCAAATTATTATTGTATCTTTGCACCCAAGAATGCGCTTGTGGCGAAATTGGTAGACGCGCTAGACTTAGGATCTAGTGGTTCAGGCCGTGTAGGTTCGAGTCCTATCAGGCGCACAAAAAAAATGCTAAGTAGTTAATATATAACTATTTAGCATTTTCTTTTAATATAATTACCTATCTTTTTACACCTTTTTGTCAGATCCTTCTCCTAAACAGAGAGATACCTACATCATCCCTTCCAGTTTTTCCTGCGCCTCGCGCATATCTTTTTCAAAATTCACATGGTCTAGAAGGAATTCCGTTCTGCCTTGCGAAAGAAGAAGATAGAGCTGCGGATTCATGCCCTCTACATACTGGGCGATGGCATACTCTATATCATCACGCTGCGTAGGATTGGTGGAAAATTCAAAAACCCTGAGCTTCTGATGAATAAAGCAATATGCCGACTCTATACAATCTCTGGTGATGCCCCCTGCCAAGAGAGCATCACCATTATTATTCTGATTCATTCTGAATATCCTTTCTATTTCACGCCCTTCATCGACAAGGCGATGCGCTTGCGCTTCAAATCTACTTCTGCCACTCTCACCATCACATGTTCATGAAGCTTTACCACCTCAGAAGGATCCTGAATGTAACGGTTTGACATCTGGGATACATGAACCAGACCATCGTTGTGGACACCTATATCTACAAAGGCACCAAACTTGGTAATGTTGGTAACAATGCCCGGCACAACCATGCCTACCTGCAAATCCTCTATCTCCTTGATGCTGGCATCAAACTCAAACTTCTCTACCTCACCACGAGGGTCCAAGCCCGGCTTGTCAAGCTCAGCCATGATATCGGTCAAAGTAGGCATACCCACCTCAGCACTCACATATTTTCTGATATCAATCTTCTTCTGCAGCGCCTTGTCTTCTACCAGCTGCTTCACCGTTACGCCCTGATCTTTCGCCATCTGCTCTACCAGCGCATAGCGCTCCGGATGAACGGCACTGTTATCCAAAGGATTCTTAGCGCCAGGAATGCGGAGGAAGCCGGCACACTGCTCAAAGGCCGAAGGACCCAGACGTGGCACCTTCTTCAACTGGGCACGGGAAGCAAAGGCTCCATTCTCGCGGCGATATTCCACGATATTCTTGGCAAGCGTAGGTCCCAAACCGCTCACATAGGTCAGGAGATGCTGCGATGCGGTATTCAGGTTGACACCCACCGAGTTCACGCAACTCATTACCACCGTATCCAGACTTTTCTTCAGCTGAGTCTGGTCCACATCATGCTGATACTGTCCCACACCGATGCTCTTCGGATCAATCTTCACCAATTCTGCAAGCGGATCCATCAGTCTTCGTCCGATGCTCACAGCACCACGCACGGTAACATCCTCATCCGGGAACTCATCTCTTGCAATCTTCGAAGCCGAATAGATAGAAGCACCATCCTCGCTCACCACATAGATATCTACCGGATGAACGAAATCGATGCTATGCAGCCAGTCGCTGGTTTCGCGGCTTGCCGTACCGTTACCTACAGCCATTGCCTCCACCTGATACATCTTTACCATGCGCTGGATGGCAGCCGTAGCCTCGCTCTTCCTGTTGCGGGGAGGATGAGGATAAACAATTTCATGATGAATCAGATTGCCCTGCGCATCGAGACAGCAAGTCTTGCAACCATTGGCAAAACCCGGGTCAACCGCCATCACGCGTTTCTGTCCGAGAGGAGCCGCCAACAGGAGCTGGCGCAGGTTTTCGGCGAAGACCACAATAGCCTCCTCATCCGCCTTCTGCTTGCTGAGCGCAGCAAATTCGGTTTCAATGCTAGGCTTCAGCAGTCGCTTAAAGGCATCATCCACCGCTTCACCCACCAGCGTCTGGCACTCACCGAAACCATGTACATAGTGGCGCTTCAGTTTATCCTGACACTGCTCATCATCAGCCGAGATGCTGACACGCAAGAATCCTGCCGCCTCGCCTCTACGCATAGCCAGCAGTCGGTGCGAAGAACATTTCTTCAATGGTTCTGAGAAATCGAAATAATCGGAGAAGCGCTGCGCCTCTTCCTCATCCTTCTTCTTGGCTACCACCTTAGAAGTGATGATGGCACCGCGTCTGAACTCACCGCGAATCTGATTGCGGCTCTGCTCATTCTCGCTTACGGTTTCGGCGATGATGTCCTTGGCTCCCTGAAGAGCAGCCTCCACATCCTTCACCTTATCGCCCACAAACTTTCTGGCAGCCTGTTCCGGATTGCGCTCACGCTGGAAGAGGAGCAGCTGTGCCAGAGGTTCCAAACCAGCCTCACGTGCTATCTGTGCACGGGTGCGGCGCTTAGGCTTATAAGGAAGATAGATATCTTCCAGTTCGGTGGCATCCCAGCACTGTTCGATGCGTTTTTTCAGTTCATCCGAGAGTTTTCCCTGTTCCTCGATGGTTTTGAGGATAGTCTCTTTTCTCTTCGCCATCTCTGAGAGTTTCTCGTTAGCCTGTGCGATGGCTTCAATGTTTACCTCGTCCATATTACCGGTTTTCTCCTTGCGGTATCGCGAGATAAACGGAATGGTGCAGCCCTCTTCGAGCAGCGCCAGAGTATTTTCTACAGCCTGCTCCTTCAGATTGAGCTGGGCTGCTATCAGCTTTGTAAATTGATTCATTTATGATATTAATAAAAAAAGATTCAAACTGTTTGTTCATGCAAAGATAGAGAAAAAAGTTGGTTTGCCCAAATATTCCCTCATATTATTTGGCGGTTTCACTAAAAAATCGTAGCTATCCTTCAGAAATAGCTTTAGATACATTCTGCATGCCCGGTTTTCTTGATTTACATCAACAATACGACTTGTTTTGCAAGAAAAACTGAGAAATAGTTTTGAGTTTCAAGTTATTTCCTATATCTTTGCCGCCGAATTAGAGAGTGCAGGGCATGTCTGGGATGTGCTTTGCTATCATAAATAAAGGGGCTGAAAAGCTACCTGATTAGAGTGATAAAATAAAGTAATAATTAAAAGAAAAGATTGATTATGAAGAAGATTATGTTGAGCCTTGCTATGGCTCTCGTTTCAGTTTGCGCTAGCGCACAGGTTTACATCGGTGGTACAGCTGGTATTTCCAGCAACAAGATCGGTGATGGTGACAGCAAGACAGCTTACACCTTGATGCCAGAGATTGGTTACGAATTCAACAACAAGTGGGAGGCTGGTCTCGAGATTGGTATCAAGAAGGGCGAAGTTTGCAAGCTTTCTCCTGTAGGTGAATCTACAACATTCACTGTAGCTCCTTACGTACGTTACACAGCCGTAGAAACCAAGTTGGTTAACCTCTTCGTTGAGGGTACAATCGGTTACAGCAGTTACAGCAAGGGCGGTGGCGATGCCTACGAGGTAGGCATCAAGCCAGGTTTGGCTGTTAAGCTTTCAGACCACGTAAACTTCATCACAAAGGTAGGTTTCCTCGGTTACAAAGGTTATTCTCCTGACCAAGGTAAAAACTCATCAACATTCGGACTTAACGTAGATGCAAGCAACATTTCATTTGGTGCTATCTACAAGTTCTAATCTTAGGGTGCTCATTTACTCATAAGCAATAATATCAGGGGCGCAAGCGATTCCTTTCCAGGAAATAGCTTGCGCCCCATTTTTATCTGCAAGCGAACACGCTTTTACTCTTCACTCTTCACCTTTCCTTCGGAAATCCCTGTGTTTATCGGCATTCTGAGGGGTGAAGAGTTCTTGGACACTCTTCACCCACTCTTCACCACTCTTCACCGATTCCAAAGACCAACAGGCGTAAATTGCAGCGCAAGACCGCTAGGTGTTAAGGAGAGATGCAAGACCGCTAGGCGTCCCTGAGGAGGGTGCGCCATAAGTCTGGATAATAGTTTGGCGCATAACAGTTGACCATCGCATGCACATCACCTGTTGTGCATGCGCATATCAGCTGTTATGCAAGCGCACAACAGCTGTTGTGCGACCGAAGATACTGGCTGTTTCAACAACATATCCTAACACTTCCAACAACATATTCTTACTCTTCCAACAACATATCCTAGCTCTTCAAACAACATATCCTTACTCATCCAACAACAAGAAAAGGGTGAATCATAAATTTATGACACATCCTCCGCCGAACCAGCTAAGGTGAAGAGTGGTGAAGAGTGGGTGAAGAGTGCCCAAGAACTCTTCACCCCTCGAAACGCCCATAAACACTGGGGATTCCGAAGGAAAGGTGAAGAGTGAAGAGTATTTCCTTATCCCTTACTTACAACATTTTTACAGGCATTTACGCTGACTGTTCCTATAGAACAGCCAACTGGCAAGTGTACGGCTAGTCAGCTGTTCTTCATTCGCCAGTACACTGTTTCCGATTAACAGCCAACTTATTCCTCGGCAAAATATTCTTCCATAACTAGACAATAAACGCTACATACTGATAAAAATCTCTGGCAATTATTAGAAATAAGGGTAAAGGAACAAGAACAGATTATAAAAACACTTTTACAGCAGAAAAATGCGTATTTACGCAAAAATCTTTTGTAAATTCATCAAAAAAGCGTATCTTTGCAGCAGAAAAATGCGTATTTACGCAAAAATCTAACGTAAAATTAAATCAATTGACATTCTTAACAGAAATCGCATCAAGAACAATGCTGAGCTAGAAGAACTTCTCTGTATGTTATCATCTGGCATAGGAGGACTGGTAAATCCTCAAAAACTATCGAATACATTCAAGACCAACAAAAATATATCCATTGGCTCTACCACTCTGAAAACATACATCGATTATTGCTCAGATGCCTTTCTTATAGAGGAAGCCAAGAGATACGACGTGAAGGGAAGAAAATATATCAGTACTCCTATGAAGTATTACTTCACCGACTTAGGACTGCGCAATGCACTCATCAATTTTCGCCAAATAGAGAAGACCCATCTCATGGAGAATGCGATATATTGCGAGCTGAGAAGACAGGGATTCAATGTGGATGTAGGCGTGGTAACAGTGAATGGGAAAGACGAAAACGGCACTAGTTATCGCAAACAACTAGAGGTAGACTTCGTGTGCAACAAGGGCAGTCGCCGATGCTATATCCAGTCGGCCCTCAGCCTGCCATCGCAAGACAAGATAGAGCAAGAAATCAACTCATTGCGCCGCATAGATGATGGTTTCGAGCGAATCGTCATTGTGGGCGAAAGCCTCATCAGCAACCGTGATGCAAATGGTATACTCTTCATGAGCATCTATGATTTCATGCTGAATGACTTATAATCAACGATAAATAAGGGGCGTGCTTAAATGAGCACGCCCCCAGACGAGAGATTTTATGTATTCTTTTCACAAAGAATCCTATTTAAACATTATGTATATAATTTTATTTCATGATGGAAAGTTTAGGTGTCGCAACGTTCATCTTCTTGCGAGCACCCGAAGCATCTATCTTCAAGAGATAAGGATTGAGCATTGTTAAGAAGTTACCCAAATAGCTATCATTAGTCAACTCATCACCATCGTAAGCGCCAATAGCGAGATAGTCTACGTTATAACCTGGCCATGAGCCATTATCCTCAAACTCTGCATAGGTTCCTTCCTCATCGCTATACTGAAAACCTGCCGTAAAGCTAACTGCTGAATTCCATATGAGGTAACCAGCTTCAGAATCTCCAAGGATTGATACCGTATTATATTTCTGGAAGACACCAAGATTATGTCCTGCATAAATAGATAACTTGAAAGTAGACTCATCAAATGCCACAGGAACAGACAGTCCAAGCTGAGGCAAGTCCAAAGCATAATTACCTTCAGTATCCTTGACAAACTTGGCAGAGATAGCTGCCTGGGTGCCCTCGTTAGAAGTATAAGCAAGATAATACATACCTTCAAAGTCTCTGGCAAATTCAGACTGCGATACATTGATTGTATTCTTTATATTTCCAGATGAATAAGTGAAACTACCTGAGCGAAAACGTCCGGTCTCATTCTTTTTCAAATCCACCTTGAAACTATCATCTGTCACCGAAACCTTAATCCAATCAGCGGAAGAACTCACTTCAACAGGCAAATTGTGCTTCATAGAATAAGTATAAGAAACAGCAGCATCTGACGCAGCTATTCCAGAAGGCAAACCTTCTAAAACGAAGATTGAACCCAACTGAGAAACATTGACAATAGTAGAATCAGTCTCTGAAGACTTAACTACCAATGTAGTGTGGCGAGACTCATTAGACACATTGGCCTGAGTAGAAATGGTCACCTTGCTACCCTGGGCATTCACTGCAAGCCAATCATCAGCGGCATAAGCCTTCACAACATCCTTGTTAACGGAGATTTCATGTTCACCACCATTGGCACCAAAGGAAGTCTCTGCAGAGAGAACTTTCAGTCCCTCGTCCACTACCTTGTCATCATCGTCACAGGAAGCCAAGGCGAGGCTTCCTATTACGACGAGTAATAAATAATATATTCGTGATAATCTCATAACACATTCTTTTTAAAGTTACTTAATCAATTTCTTACCAAGCACAGGACTGGCATGAAAAGCGGGCATCTTTGTGAAATGTACCTTGACTTGCTGACTACCTCTTGCCTTAGCTGTAAATGACGCAGCACTAGCCCCATCAGGAAGTTTCACGAGCGCAATTCCTTGCATGATTTCCAAGTATGCTTTGAAATCACTTGTACTTGCAGGAGGATTGGCTGCACAAGCCATTACATAGACCATATTTATATCCTCACCCAGAATACTACCTTCAGAGAATATAGCATAAGTTCCATTTTCATCATCATAAGCTACAGGAGCAGAATATGTATACTTGTCAGAAACTGCACTCCAATAACTATCAGTATACAATATGTCGTAAGCATAATAGCTTCCGTATTTTCCCATATACTGGAAACTATTCCAATCAAAGCTATTGGTCTCCGCATTCCATTTCAAGGAAGCATGCAATGTATATTTACCTACCTTAATTGGCATATCGATGGCATCGGCATTGTCGGCTGTCACGTCAAAAACATTCTGCTGTACAGTGCCATCTGCATCATAATACTGCAATACGTATGTACCAGAAATATCCTTGGCATACTCCATCTGGCAGACGGTCATTTCATCCTCGCCATTCTCATTCTTCACCTTCACAGTAGCCACACGAGGATGTCCCTCATTATTGGCGGCAGCAGAGAAAGTAACGCTAGCATCGTCAGCAGTAATCGTCAACCAATCGGCATCTGTGGAATAGGTGAACGTGTTAGCCATTTTCACTTTTTCTGTCACGCTCTGCGCTGCATCGTTCATCTTGATAGATGTACCTATTTTCTTGAAAACATAATCAGGAGTGAGATAAGGATCCAATGAAACCATCTTGCCAGCGGCAACATCACTAGCTACCATGCTATACTTACCATCAGGTAACACAAATGTATGAGCATCACTCTTCCAAGAATCAGGTAGGACGATACCTGTTGGAGTGACGCAATACGGATAGGTCGAAGTATTGTTATCCTTATCCACAAATGACACCCGACGGGTATCTGCATCAAAAGTCAATATACCTTCTACATTTCCATCTTCCGTCAGCTGATAGCTGGTAAACATCTCGCTTTCAATGCCGCTGATATCTTCTAAATATTTCTTCCAATCCGTATTCTCCGGCAAGCGGATGAGACGCATTTTGTTACCCGTTGTACGTCCCTTCAAGTCAATCGTATCATTACTGATCTTCATGACAGAAAACTCGAAGTCGCCTCCACTGGTAGTACCATCAGAATTTGGATTAGCAAAATAATGCATCCATTCATTATAGGTGTTAAATGTAAGAACAGGACCCTGATCTTTCACTACATCATAAGATGAATGTGTTATATCTGTAGGGTCATCTGCCAAATCTAATGCAACATCAGCCTTACCATCTTTGAACTTTACAAGATAAGTACATCCACCACTTGTATATTCATCACCAAGATAATACTGAAAAGCCCAACCGCTGGTAGAAGACTCCAATATCTGCTTGGTTTCTTCTGTAGCATGCTCCAGTCTTTCTGCTGCTGATTCATCAAACAATTCCTTATCGTCATGCAGACAAGACTGAAAAGACAGCATGCTAATTACACCCATGATATATAATAAAAACTTTCTCATGTCTCATTACTTTAAATGTTCCAAATCCAATGAACTCATTTCTCGACCACGATGCTGAACAGCCTTGTGCAACTCGTCAATATCAAGATTCCAGGAATCCTTCATATAGGTACGAATCATCTCCAGTTTCTGGTTGATAATAGCAGCGCCTTTGGTGCCTGCTGTCTTCAACTTAGCTGCCCAGGCAGCATCTGTGCAAGTTACATACTGAGCCATTGTCTCAGCAAAATCCTCGCGACCTTCAACCATTGCATAATTACGTACAAATCCCTTCTTAAGGGCTGTCGCATTAGGAACCTGATACCAGTCACCGCTTACGTAATCTGATTCAGAAATACGATCGAAGTCTGTATTATAAGGCTTCTTTTGGTTCAAGATATGAGTAAACTCATGATGCATCGTAGTGAAATAATAAGTTGTCAGAGCATCATAATCTTTCAATGTAGCATCATCCAGATTATTCACCATATAAAGAGTAACCTTGTAACCACCTTCGGCAGTACCCAGCACCATCGTACCCGTATTCTCATAAGCTGGCGAACCAATCAAAGTGATAACACGAGGTACATACGTCTTGACGAAATCCTGACCAGCAACCTCATTATAAGCATCAAACCACAGATATTTCACGATGATAGCCAACTTAGCCGACTTTGCAGAATCTGCAGGCACCAGATTGTACTTCATATCACTCTCAATCTTCTGCCATTTATACTGGAAATCCACATTATATGGATAAGTATAGTTCTTCAACAACCACTGGTCCAGGTTGTCACGAGCAGGCGAATCAGTAGGGAAGATAGTAGCTCCATCAGGATCATCATCTGAGCAAGAAACAAATCCCAAGCTCATGACAGCTACCATCAAAAGCAAATATATTTTTTTCATACTTTTATTCTTTAATTAAGCGTTTTTAAAAACATTACTTAGTACGTGGATTTGCCTCCAAGCCTGAGTTGATAACATCCTGTGGAAGCTGAATAGCACGACGAGGATCATCTACGGTCAAACTGTCAGTCACATCAAGAATTTCATCATTCTTATTTAAGGTGCGGCGATAGATAACAATACCATAGCGTTTTACATCCTGCATACGCAATCCCTCATGCATGCTCAAGATACGTTTCAACTGCAAGATGCATTGCAAAACAGGTTCCTGAGTTTCTGCATCAATGGTAAATGCCGGATGCAAAGCCTTCTTTACAGTTGGCTCCTTTGGAGTATAATACTTAATACCTTTGTAGTATTCCTTAATACCATCTACAGAAAGTGTTACATTTCTTTTACTGAATACAGAAAGTTCAGTATTTACATCATCTACAGCCTTCTGGTATTCACCCTTCAAAGCATAAGCCTCAGCACGATCCATGAGCAGCATATCTGTATTAAACGCTGAAAATATGCTATGAGAAAAACCTATTTCAGCTTGCAAATCTGTATATTCAAACTCATAAGGAATCTTACGAAGAATATATTTTGACAAAGCTGAATTGTTAAATACCTTATAGTTAAAACCGGTATTGCTTCCCCATGGACCAGCAGCCTGCAACGTCTCTGTTGTTGCCAACACCTTTCCATGTGCATAACGGTCGCCATATGAATATGGACCACCAACAGCACCCCAGTCAGAATAAGCTGTCTGTAATAGGAGGTTAGCATTATTTCCAGAATTTACATACGCTTCCGGCTGCACTTGATCGTTCATGCTCAAACTAGAGAGACCTGCCCAGTCTCTCAACTGTGATGCGGGATTATCACCCAAAACTTTAGTCGCATAATCTATAGCCTTGTCGTAATCCTGATAATATAGGTAGAAACGAGTAGCAAAAGCATAAGCAGCCTTTTGGGTAAAATGGAACTTCGGGGTAGAATAGGTATTACCTACCAAAGGAAGACCTGCCTGAATATCTGCATCTATCTTCTTATATAAATCTTCCAAAGTACCGCGATTATACTTCTGACCTACAACAGTCTCTGTATGCTCAGGATAAGGCAGACCCAATTTGCTGGCAGCGGTAGATTTGTCATATGCATCGCAGAATACGGTAGAAAGCATAAACTCTCCGTAGGCACGGCAGAGAAGAGCCTCTCCCAACTGAGCAGAATACTCAGTCTTTTCTGTATCAGATAGTTTAGCTATATATTCTATAGAAGCATTAGCTGAAGAAATGGCCTTATAATACGCATTCCATAATTCCTGAGGACTCTCATCGTCCTGAATCTCTGTTATATCCTCCCATCGATAGGCCTGTCCCTGGAATTTGTCTGCCTCTGTCCAACCAGTGTTATCTATACAGTCTGTATTGTCTGAGTACATCTCCAACAAATAGGCAGGATAACGTGAAGAATAAGCACTGACTAGCAAGTTACTCACATCATCAGTAGACTTCAATTCCATACGATTGTCTGGCAACTTATCCAAATAATCATCACAAGATGAAAATCCCAAGAGTGAAACTGCCAAAACCGTAGATAATAAATATTTTGTTCTTTTCATTGTGCTTGCATTTTATTAAAGTCCAACTTTAACTGTTAAAGTAAACTGTCTTGGAACAGGTGAAGAAACACCTCCTGAACGGAAAAACTCAGGATCCTGACCATTCAACTTCTTATCAGCATAAATCAGGAAGAGATTGGTAGCCTGTAATTTCAAAGACAGATTATTGAGCGGATGAATCCATGCCTTAGGGAAATCATAACTCAATGATATTTCCTTCATTCTGATGAAATCACCTTTGGCTATACGTACATCAGAATAGTTGTAGGCATTGTAACCATAGCGCAATTGCTTATTGTTCTGATACTGATAGTAACTCAAAATAACAGGCACGTCGGTATATTTTTCATCACCTGGCTGTACCCAACGATTCTTAAACTCCTTAGTCATAGAACTCAAATCAGAATAGGTAGCAGAGAATACAGGATCAAGACGTACAACATTTCCAAAAGAATAGGTCATGAACACATTCAGAGCAAAACCTTTATACTTGAAGATATTACCTAAAGAGCCCTGTATAGTTGGATCTGTAGGACCTTCGTACTTCAGAAAATCGAGGTTCTCACGCTCCTGGAAGTTGATATCATCAGAAGTCACTTTACCTTTCTCATTGAGGAAAGTTGGCAGACCATCTTCGTCCAAGCCCTGGAATTGTACTGAGAACAAAGAACGCACAGGATAACCTTCTCTACGACCACCCATATTGGTCATCAAGTCAATGGCACGGTCCTGACTTTCCAAGTTAGTAATCTCTGTCTTTGTATGAGAGAAGATGAAACTTGTATTCCAAGAGAAATCCTTATTCTTGATATTAGTTGTACTGATACTTAATTCCTGACCGTTAGCCTTCATGTCCGCAGCATTAGCCCAACGGATTACCTCGCCACCGATACCCTGGGTTGTAACAGGACCAATTTCATCAAAGTTCTTACGAGAATAGATATCGAAAGACAAATTGATACGATCATTCAAGAAACCTGCCTCAAAACCAAAGTTAAACTCATGCTTTTTCTCATAAGTCAATTCATCATTTTCCAACTGACTCAACTGGATACCAGTCTCCTTGTCACCTGTCAGCAAGCGCCAAGGTGAATATGCCTTATATACATTGGTAGAACTTGTATAACTAGTTGGAGGAGGAGTAGCAGTAAGTGAGTAAGAAGCCTTTAACTTCAAGTGAGAAATTACAGGCATCCAAGACTGGAAGAATTTCTCCTGATCTACATTCCAAGAACCAGCCACGTTCCAAGTTGGAGTCCAACGTGCACTACGGCTACGACCCATAGCATTACTACCCTCATAACGGTAGGTTCCATTAAGAATATATCTCTGCTTATAAGAATAGGTAGCATTGCCGAAGAAAGCTACAGAACGTGAGTTTGTATTAGAGAGAGAATAATAATCGGTATTCTCTTCCAAACTCTTCTTAAAGAACTGATATATATAGAATGGTACCTCACCCTTGTCATACTGCATACCCCAACCATTAAAGAAGGTACGGGTACGCTCAATGCCTGTAGTCTCCATACCGGCAAAGAGATTCATAAAATGAGTATTATGATCGAACGACTTGCTATAGTTGGCTGTAAAACGGAAGTTGTAATCCAACATACGATTATCTGTACGCTTATACATACCACCATTAGGCAAAACCGAGATTGGCAATGCGTATGGATTATCAGGGTCTGTATAAAGATACTTATTGGCATCACGAATCAGAGAGTTGCCCATAGCTCTATAAGACTCTGCCTGGTTAGAAGAGTCCTCTATTTTATACTCCTGACTTGTTGTCGTATATTTTACAGCTCCCAAAGCAGAAAGTTCCAAGTCTTTGATTGGCTTGTACTTCAATTCACCCTGAAACTTTGCATCAATAAAATTGATGTCAATATAGTTGGTTTCCAACTCATGCAAGATATTGAAAGCTGCATAGTTAGAATGATAATAAGCAGTTGGGTCAAGCGCACGAGAAGTGTTCAATGCATAAGAATATGGGTTGATATCAAAGTCACGCTTCACCTGTCCAGATACAACATCTACATCCTGGCTCAATGTACCAGGAGCTTTCTGGTTACGATAACTACCGCTACCGATAATATTGAATGAAAGATTGTCGAAAATCTTGTGAGTGATATTCAAGTTCAAGGTATAACGCTGAACCTTACTCTGCTTATACCATCCTGGATCGGTCATTACTGAAAGTGAACCATAATAGTTACTTTTATCAGTACCACCGCTCATACTTACAGAATGATTCATCATAATATCATTTGAGAACAATTCCTTGAACCAGTTAGTATTGCGGTATTCAGCAGCCTGTAGGTAAGCATTTTGTGCTTCCTGTGTATTAGCAAGTGCAAACTGACCGGTCTTGGCATCATAGGTATTGATAAGTTCATACATTTTACCATATACACCATAATCACTACCATTCAAAGTACTGGAAACTCCAAGCCAGCCTTTCTCCTTCAATTCCTTATAAATACCCATCTGTTCTTGCGAATTGAGGATATTAAAATCGCTATAACTAGGAATCATACGAGTAGTGAACTCACCCATATAATTAATGTGAGCCTGACCAGCCTTACCCTTCTTAGTGGTAACAACGATGACACCTGCCATGGCACGGGCACCATAAATAGAAGTAGCAGAACCATCCTTCAAAATCTGGAAACTTTCGATATCATCTGAGTTCAAACCGGCAATAGCTGAAGAAATCAAGGTTTCAGGGTCACCTGAAGACAAATCATCTGCATTGATATCGGTAACATCTTCCATGATGACACCATCTACAACCCAAAGAGGCTTAGAAGAACCATAAATAGAGGTTGCACCACGTACACGAATCTTTGGCGCAGAACCAAATGTACCTGACACGTTCTGAACAGACACACCGGCTGAACGACCTTCCAGGGAACGACTTACATCTGTAATACCATTAATCAAGGCATCGTTTGCAGTCAACTGATCTGTTGCACCTGTAAACATACGACGGTCTACATGCTGCATACCCGTTACAACCACCTCGCCCAAGTTCTTGCTATCTGCCTTCAGACGGATAGTCATCTTGGCGGCTGGAGTCAAGGTCTGGCTCTGCATACCGATGTAGCTAACTACAAGTTTTTTACCAGCAGGTACCTCCAAAGAGAAGTGACCGTCAATATCGGTGACGGTACCTGTACGTGCCGCTCCAGCGACTACGACAGATGCACCGATGACAGGTTCACCATCTTCCTGAGAAACTACGGTACCTGTTACTTTCGTTTGAGCCAATGCCCCCCCACATAAAAGGAAGAGATTGACTAACAAGAAAAGCAATCTTTTTTCCATAAAATTCTCTCTTAAAAATTAAACAACTCTTATAACTTTATATTATTATTTTTTCTCTTCTTATACTTTTTAAATCTCTCTTATTACTTTACGGGTGCAAAGATAAGAAAAAGTATTGAATTAATGCAAACTTTATCGATATTTTCATAGAAAAAAGTTAGTTTTTCTTGATTTTCGTCAACATTTAGAAATATTGTCTACACTTTTAATAGAAAAAAGTCAGAAACAATAGATTTAAGCAAAGTTTACAAAAAGGAAATAAAAATGTTCTAAAATACACAAAAAAGGCAAGGTTTCTGTAAAACCCCATTCAGAAGTTTCTCAGAAGTCTTGCCTTTCTTTATACTTAAGTACCTTTATCAGCCACTTGATTATTTATATTTGCCGCTTAGATATTTTATTCAAAATACATTTTTATTTTTTAAGCGTAAATTCAAACTTCAAGCCGCCTTCCTGCTGATTGCTCACACGGATGGTTCCGCCATGCAGGAGAACGGCATTCTTGACGATGGCAAGCCCCAAACCGGTGCCACCCATCTTGCGGCTGCGTCCCTTATCTACCCGATAGAAACGCTCGAAAAGACGGGAGAGATGCTCGGCAGGAACTCCCTGACCATTATCACAGAAGATGAAATGCCACTTATTGCCCTGCTCCTTGGCACTCAACGTTATCTTACGCCCTTCGCCGGCATAAGCTATGGCATTGTCGGTAAGATTGCGGAACACACTATAGAGCAGACTGCGGTTACCCTTCACGATAATATGCTGGTCGGGAAGAAGATTCTCGAAAGTCATCTTGTGCGACTCTCTTTCCAGCGCCGTCTCATGGGCTATTTCACTCACCATCTGCGTAATGTCTACCGCCTCGAAATCTATCATATCCGAACCGTCATCCAACCGGTTCAGGGTAGAGATGTCGCGGAGCAGAGAGGTGAGACGCTCGCTCTGGGCATAACAGCGCTGCAGAAACTGCGACTTTATCTCTTCGTTGATATGCGGATTGTCGAGTATCGTTTCCAGATAACCCTGAATACTTGCTACAGGAGTCTTCAGCTCGTGAGCGATATTCTGGGTAAGCTGCCGCTTCAGTACATCCTGTTCACGTCGGGTGGTCTGTATGCGCTTATACATCTTGATGATGCGCTCAGCTATCTCGCCCAACTCATCGTTAGGGAACTTGGCGAGATCTTCCACCTCCAGACTCTCGTTGTGGTCTGCCTTATAAGCAAAGATGCTCAGTTTGGAAACATTCTTTGCCAGACGGTCCGTAAAACGGTAGAGCACGATGGTAAGCAGAATGACGGCTACAATGGCAAACCAGATGAAATGCTGGTCGGCCTGCAGCGATTTTGCCAAATCATTATTATAAGGTAGTGCCGTACGGATGATGAGCTTGCTTTCCGGAAAATAAGAAGCCACATAGAAATAATCATGCTTCAGGGTTTTAGACTGTCGCTCCACGCTTGAGCCTACCCTGTTTTTCAAGGCCTCTGCTATTTCCTCACGCTTGGCATGGTTGGCAAAATGATCATAGTCGGAACTCATGTTGTCATAAATCACCTTACCGTTAGGGCGCACCAGCGTAACACGAAGATCCTTGCTTTCATGTTCTCGGACAAAAGCCTGCAACTTCTCATGAGCCACAGTCACATCCCTATTGTGGATGCTATCTTGCAGAATAATTCCTTCACCAGGAGAGAGCGCCAGATCTTCTGCCAGCAGTTCATTATAATTTTCCAGCTTGATAGTAAGCGTACCTATTTTATACTGCTTCTCACGTGCCTGCTGGAACACGATAAAACTGACGGCGAACACAAGGAACACCGCCAGTACACTGAAGTACAACTTCCTACCTACACTATTTAGCTTAAACATTTTAATTACGCATCAAAATAATAACCGAACCCCAGACGGGTAACGATGCACTTGGCAAACTTACCAATCTTCTTTCTCATACGGGTGATGTTGACATCCACCGTGCGGTCGAGTACCATCACATCCTTAGGCCATACCCGGTCGATAAGTTCCTGACGGGAGAACACCTTGCCGCGCTCTTCGAGGAAAAGACGCAGGAGTTCGAACTCGGTCTTGGTGAAAGGGATAGCCTCACCATCGATGCTCACCGTCTTCTTGTCCAGATTCAGCTGCAGTCCCTGATAGTTGATGATCTTCGATTCATCAGCATCGCCAGCCTGTTCAGCCGTACGGCGCAAGACGGCACGCACTCTGACCATCACCTCTCGTATAGAGAAAGGTTTCGAGATATAATCATCGGCACCGATATTGAATCCAGTAACCGTATCGTTTTCCGTATCTCGGGCTGTAAGGAAGATAATCGGAACATTGGCTGTCATCGGATTGCCCTTCAACTGCTTAGCCAGCTGGAAACCGCTCATTCCTCCCATCATAACGTCCAACAGCAGCAGGTCGAACGAAGCGATGTCCATCTCCAAAGCCTCTTCTGCAGAATTGGCAGTCTCTACCTCATATCCTTCTGTTTCGAGATTGAATTTCAGAATCTCACACAAGTCTTGCTCATCATCAACAACAAGTATTCTTTTCATATTCTCTTCCATATTTTATGTTATTTAAAATATCGCTGCAAAATTACGACTTTTCTTTCGTAATAAGCGTTACATTTGATTACATTTTCGTGACATTTAGTACTTTAAAGAAAAAAAACATAAAAAAAAGGCAGTTTTGTTACACATTTTAACTTAGTGTTCCAAATTCGCTACATGTTTCTTTGCTAGTTAGAAACAGAAATGCTACTTTTGCACCCGATATAACTATAAGTGAGCATATAACACAACTGAAAGAGTATGAAAGATAAAGTAAATGCAATTCCCTTAATCGGTGAAATCATCAAAGAGGAATTAAACAAGCAAGGCAAGACCACAGTATGGCTTGCTGAGCAATTAGGCTGCCATCGTACTAATATATATAAGGTATACGGCAGAGCCACTATAGATACGGGTATGCTTTACCATATCTGTCAGTTGCTGAACATTGATTTGTTTAAGGTTTATTCAGACGCTTTGCGCAAACGCAAGAAAAAGAATCAAGATTTAAACTAAAAATAACTAAAACAATAAGACCTGAGGTTAATCACCCCAGGTCTTATTGTTTTTATGCCAATCGCTTTTCCAAACGCTCGCGGATGGCAGCGATAAAGCCGGCAGAGTTTACAGCCTTAGCCTCAACACCTTCCATCAGGTTTACGAGATCCTTGGTAGCGATACCGTCGTTCAATGTATCGAAACATGCAGCCTCCAACTGGTCGCCAAAGTTCTGAAGTTCCTTGATGCCATCCAGCTCGCCACGCTTTCTCAACGCACCGCTCCATGCAAAGATGGTAGCCATTGGGTTAGTAGATGTATCTTCACCCTTCAGGTAGCGATAGTAGTGACGGGTCACGGTACCGTGGGCTGCCTCATACTCATACTTGCCGTCAGGAGAAACCAATACGGAAGTCATCATCGCCAGAGAACCGAAGGCTGTACTGAGCATATCACTCATCACATCACCGTCATAGTTCTTGCAAGCCCAGATGAAACCGCCCTTGCTGCGGATAACACGGGCTACGGCATCATCAATCAATGTATAGAAATACTCGATGCCGAGTTCTGCAAACTTCTCCTTATAGTCGCTCTCATATACTTCTTCAAAGATTTTACGGAACTGGGCATCATAAGTCTTAGAGATGGTATCCTTGGTAGCGAACCAGAGATCCTGCTTGGTATCAATGGCAAACTTGAAGCAGCTGTGAGCAAAGCTGCGGATACTCTTATCAGTATTGTGCATGCCCTGGATAACTCCGGCGCCATCGAAAGAATGAATCTCTATCTCCTGCTTCTTGCCACTCTTACCCTCGAACACGAGTTTGGCTGTACCTGGCTCATCTGCACGAAGTTCTACACTCTTATATACATCGCCGTAAGCATGACGGGCGATAGTGATAGGCTTCTCCCAGTTCTTTACACATGGGTGGATGCTAGGGATGGTGATAGGAGCACGGAACACAGTACCATCCATGATGCTACGGATAGTTCCATTAGGACTCTTCCACATTTTATGGAGTTTATACTCGTCCATACGCTGTGCATTAGGAGTGATAGTAGCACACTTCACAGCCACACCATATTTCTTAGCCGCCTCAGCAGAGTCGATGGTTACCTGGTCGTTGGTCTGGTCGCGATAAGGCAGACCGAGATCATAATACTCAGACTTCAAATCAACGAAAGGAAGAATCAGTTCGTCCTTAATCATCTTCCAGAGAATTCTTGTCATCTCATCACCGTCCATCTCTACCAATGGAGTTGTCATCTTAATCTTTTCCATAACACAATATAATGTATAATTAATAATTTACAATGTACAATGATCAGGGCAGCCAAGTGGCCTCTTGATATTTTGCCTGCAAAATTAATAAAAATAATTAAGAAAAGAAAGGATATTAAGAATATTTCTAGCAAAATGATAACAAAAAGCACTTTTTCACGTACTTAAAACATAAAATCTGTATATTTATACCTAAAAAGGCATCAATGAGCCCGAAAACTCATTGATGCCTCTACTTATTTACCTTTTTACTTTTTTACCCTTTTACCTTTTTACCTTTAAATAGCCTTTTTACTTCTCCTCTGGAGCCTTGTCGATCAAGTCCATGAACTGGTCGAGCTTAGGAGTGATGATAATCTGAGTGCGGCGGTTGCGCTGCTTGCCTACCTCTGTATCGTTAGTTGTTACAGGGTTGTACTCACCACGGCCACCAGCTGTAAGACGCTTAGGATTTACACCGAAGTGATCCTGCAAGTACTGAACAACAGAAGCTGCACGGAGAGCAGAGAGGTCCCAGTTGTTGCGGATATTCTTCATCTTGGCACTTGTAGTGCTTACCGGTACGTTATCGGTATTACCCTCTACGAGCACATCGTAATCCTTGTAGTCTGTGATGATCTTAGCAATCTTGCTCAATGTTTCCTGAGCACGGCTGTTCACCTCATAGCTACCACTCTGATAGAGCATATTGTCAGCCAGAGAGATGTAAACTACACCCTTCAGAACCTGAACATCAACCTCCTTCATCTCTTCCTTGCTCAAAGAGCGGGTCAGGTTGTTGGTAAGAACCATGTTGAGCGAATCGCTCTTGCTCTTTACCTCAACCAGGTGGCGGATATACTGGTTACTCTCGTTGATCTGGTCAACGAGTTTTTCAATGCTCACGTTGTTCTGGCTTGCATTGTTCAAACTCTTGTCAAGTGAGTTCTGCAACTTAGCGTAATCGCTCTTTGCAGTAGCGAGCTGCTCCTGGGCTGCTGCCAGACTAGCCTCAGTAGCTGCCAGCTTTTCCTTGGTAGCCTGATAGTTGCTTGACAATTCCTTATTCTCATTCTGGCAATTCTGAAGATCCTTCTTACTTGCACAGCTTGTAGCCATCAGAGCTACAGCCATCATTGCCATTACCATTAACTTTGTCTGTTTCATATTCTTTCTAATTTAAATTTTCTTGTTATTATTAATTGATTATAGTATATTTTGCGTCGTTTACTTCCTTTTTATATTAGAGTTCTCCCGGCTTTTATCCGTTATCCGGAAGTTTCTACATTTTAGGGCATTATAGAAGCTGATTCACTTCTTTCACTTGCAAAGTTACAGATAAGACTCGAATAAACAACATTTGTCAAATGCATTTAGACATTTTTAACCTCTAAATCTTTATTTATCACCTTTTTAACCAAAAAAGGCAACAGAAAGCACTTTTCTTATAGCTAAACCGTCAAATGTAGCCTCTTAAGGTAAGAATAGCCCAAATCTCAACAAAAAAAACATAAAAAACAGAGTTTTATTTTGTAGTGTCTTGAAATTGCACTATCTTTGCACTCGAAAAGAAATAAATACATTAATAATATAAAAGAAAGCAAGTATGATTCTTTTTTTTAGAACTCCATCTAAGAGTGTGATTGCGACCGAGATTGACCACAAACCATCTCAGGACGAAATCAATGAACTTTGTTGGCTTTATGGTGACGCGACTTTAGAGGACGCCCAGCAGTTGCAGGGCTTCTATGTCGGCCCACGCCGTGAAATGATTACTCCTTGGAGTACGAATGCCGTTGAGATTACTCAGAACATGAGTCTTAACGGCATTTCGCGTATCGAGGAGTACTTCCCTGTAGATAGCGAAGACGCTGAGCACGACCCTATGCTCCAGCGTATGTACAACGGTATCGGACAGGATGTGTTCACCGTGAACCACCAGCCAGAACCTATCAAGTACGTCGATGACCTCGAGAAGTATAACGAGGAAGAGGGTCTTGCCCTCAGCGAGGACGAAATGGCTTATCTCCACAAGCTGGAGAAAGAGAACGGACGCCCTCTCACCGACAGCGAAATTTTCGGTTTCGCACAGATCAACTCAGAGCACTGCCGCCACAAGATTTTCGGCGGCCAGTTTATCATCGACGGTAAGGAGATGGAGTCTTCTCTCTTCAACATGATCAAGAAGACCACCAACGAGAATCCTAACAAGATTCTCTCTGCTTACAAGGACAACGTGGCTTTCTCTCAGGGTCCTGTTATCGAGCAGTTTGCTCCAGCCGATCAGACTACAAGCGATTTCTTCCAGGTGAAGGATATCGAGAGTGTTATCTCTCTGAAGGCTGAGACTCACAACTTCCCTACTACCGTAGAGCCTTTCAATGGTGCTGCTACCGGTACGGGTGGTGAAATCCGCGACCGTATGGGTGGTGGTGTAGGTTCATGGCCTATCGCAGGTACAGCCTGCTACATGACTGCTTATCCTCGCCTGAAGGATGACAACGGCAAGAGCGATGCTGAGCGCGACTGGGAAGACATCATGCCAGTACGTAAGTGGCTCTATCAGACTCCAGAGCAGATTCTGATCAAGGCTTCCAACGGTGCATCAGACTTCGGTAACAAGTTTGGTCAGCCTCTCATCACCGGTTCTGTGCTTACATTCGAGCACGAGGAGAATGGTGAGAAGTATGCATACGATAAGGTAATCATGCTTGCTGGTGGTGTAGGCTACGGCAAGAAGCGTGACTACAAGAAGGGTGAGCCACAGAAGGGCAACAAGGTTGTCGTAGTAGGTGGTGATAACTATCGCATCGGTCTTGGTGGTGGTTCTGTTTCTTCTGTAGATACAGGCCGTTACAGTAATGGTATCGAGTTGAACGCTGTTCAGCGTGCCAACCCTGAGATGCAGAAGCGTGCCTACAACCTGGTTCGTGCACTCGTTGAGAACGATGAGAACCCAGTAGTCAGCATCCACGACCATGGTTCAGCCGGTCACTTGAACTGTCTCTCTGAGTTGGTAGAAGAGTGCGGTGGCGAAATCGACATGTCTAAGTTGCCTATCGGCGACAAGACTTTGAGCGCCAAGGAAATCATCGCCAACGAGAGCCAGGAGCGCATGGGCTTGCTCATCGACGAGAAGTATATCAGCGAGGTTCAGAAGATTGCCGACCGTGAGCGTGCTCCGATGTACGTGGTTGGTGAGACTACAGGCGATGCTCACTTCAGCTTCAAGCAGGCTGACGGTGTGAAGCCATTCGACCTCGATGTAGCTCAGATGTTCGGTCATACTCCTAAGACTGTAATGGTAGATGAGACCGTAGAGCGTAAATATGAAGATGTAACTTATTCTGCAGATAACCTCGACAAGTACTTGCAGCGTGTTCTCCAGATGGAGGCTGTGGCTTGTAAGGACTGGTTGACCAACAAGGTAGACCGTTCCGTAACAGGTAAGATTGCCCGTCAGCAGGGTCAGGGTCAGATTCAGTTGCCACTCTCAGACTGTGGTGTCGTAGCACTCGACTACCGTGGCGAGAAGGGTATCGTAACTGCAATGGGGCATGCACCTCAGGCAGGTCTTGCCGATCCTAAGGCAGGTTCTGTACTCTCTGTAGCAGAGTCATTGACTAATATCGTATGGGCTCCATTGGCAGATGGCATGGACAGCATCAGCCTCTCAGCCAACTGGATGTGGCCTTGCCGCAGTCAGAAGGGTGAGGATGCCCGTCTGTACGAGGGTGTGAAGGCATTGTCAGACTTCTGCTGCGCCATCCACGTAAACGTACCAACAGGTAAGGACTCTCTCTCTTTGACCCAGCAGTATCCTAACGGCGAGAAGATCATCGCTCCGGGTACCGTTATCGTAAGTGCCGGTGGTGAGGTTTCAGATGTCAAGAAGGTGGTTAGTCCAGTTCTCGTTAACGACAAGAACTCTAGCCTCTACCACATCGACTTCAGCTTCGACGAGCAGCGCCTCGGTGGTTCAGCCTTCGCACAGAGCCTGGGCAAGGTGGGCAGCGATGTTCCTACCGTCAAGAACCCAGAGTACTTCGTTGACTGCTTCAACGCCGTACAGGAGCTCATCAACCGTGGTTGGGTAATGGCTGGTCACGATATCAGTGCCGGTGGTTTGATTACAACTCTCCTCGAGATGACATTCGCCAACGTAGAGGGTGGTATGAAGATCAACCTCCACGACATCGCAGATGCCGACATTATCAAAACTCTCTTCGCAGAGAACCCAGGTGTTGTCATCCAGGTAAGCGATGCTCACAAGGACGAGTTGAAGGCATTCTTCGATGAGAACGGTATCGGTTATGCCAAGATTGGTTATCCAGCTCCTGAGCTCCGCAAGATCATCATCAAGAAGGAAGGCTTCGAGCACGAGTTCGATATCGATGCATTGCGTGATGACTGGTATAAGACATCTTACCTCCTCGACCGCAAGCAGAGCATGAACGGTATGGCTAAGAAGCGTTACACCAATTATAAGAAGCAGCCTATCGAGATGAACTTCGGTTATGGCTTCAAGGGAACTCTCGCTAGCTACAGCCTCGACGCTAACCGTCGCAAGCCATCAGACATCAAGGCAGCTATCATCCGTGAGAAGGGTACCAATGGTGAGCGTGAGATGGCATACTCTATGTATCTCGCCGGCTTCGATGTAAAGGATGTGATGATGACCGACTTGATTTCTGGTCGTGAGACTCTGGAAGATGTGAACTTCATCGTATTCTGCGGTGGTTTCTCTAACTCCGATGTTCTCGGTTCTGCCAAGGGTTGGGCTGGTGCATTCCTCTACAATCCTAAGGCTAAAGAGGCACTCGATAAGTTCTATGCCCGTGAGGATACCCTTTCACTCGGTATCTGCAACGGTTGCCAGCTGATGGTTGAGTTGAACCTCATCAATCCTGAGCACAAGCATCGTTCACACCTCTGCCACAACACATCCAAGAAGTTCGAGAGCACATTCCTCGGTCTGACCATTCCTCAGAACGACAGTGTGATGTTCGGTAGCCTGAGCGGTGATAAGCTCGGTATCTGGGTAGCTCACGGCGAGGGCCGTTTCTACTTGCCTGAGCCAGAGGATCACTACAACATCATTGCGAAGTACAACTACGCAGAGTATCCAGGTAATCCTAACGGCAGTGACTACAATGTAGCAGGTATCTGCTCTGCAGATGGTCGCCACTTGGCTATGATGCCACACTTGGAGCGTGCCATCTTCCCATGGCAGAACGCCTGGTATCCAGCTGATCGCCGCAACGACGAAGTAACTCCTTGGATTGAGGCATTTGTCAATGCACGTCAGTGGATTGAAGAAAGAGCTTTGAAAAAGTAAAAAAATAAAAAGGTAAAAAATGAATAATAGCGTAAGTTATCTTACATTATTCAAAACATTTTTGAAGATTGGCATAGTCACCTTTGGTGGTGGCTATGCCATGATTCCTATTATAGAATCCGAAGTCGTCGACAAGCATCATTGGATGACGAAGGAGGAATTCTTGGATGCCATTGCTACTACCCAGGTTTGTCCGGGCGCCTTGGCCATCAACATGAGTTCCCTGCTCGGATATAAGTTGGCAAAGACACCGGGAGCCATCGTCTGCACCCTCGGCGCTTCGTTGCCATCGTTTCTTATTATCTTGGCGATAGCCATGTTTTTCCATCGGTTTGAAGACAACAAGGTTGTTGCTGCCATGTTTGCAGGCATCCGTCCTGCCGTCGTGGCATTGATAGCCGTACCTACATTCTCGCTTGCCAAGAGTGCCGGTATTTCGCTTGTCAACTGCTGGATTCCTATTCTATCCGCCCTTCTAATCTGGCTTTTGGGCGTCAACCCAATCTGGGTGATTATCGCAGCTGCCGTAGGTGGCTACATCTATGGACAGTTTATCCAGCCAACAGAGTAAGGGTAAAAAGGTAAAAAAGTAAATAGCTTAAAACATAATGATGATATTTTTTCAGCTTTTCATCGTATTCATTCAGATAGGCATCTTCGGATTCGGAGGTGGCTATTCCATGATATCCCTGATTCAGGGACAGGTTGTTACGCAGTATCATTGGATGACGATGCAAGAGTTTACCGATGTGGTTGCCATTTCTCAGATGACACCGGGACCTATCGGTATCAACACCGCTACCTATTGTGGCTATACAGCAGTCCATAATGCCGGCATGAGTGGCATGATGGCTGTACTCGGAAGTGCCATGGCGACCTTTGCTTTGGTTCTCCCATCCTTGGTTTTGATGATTCTTATCAGCAAGATGCTGTACAAGTATATGAACACCTCAGCCGTCCAGAGCATCTTCATCGGTCTTCGCCCAGCCATTGTCGGTCTGGTAGGAGCCGCAGCCCTGCTCCTGATGAATGGCGAGAACTTCTCTACGCCAGCCAATCCCTGGCATTTCTACATCTCCATCGCCCTCTTCTTTGCCACCTTTATCGGTGTGAAGGTGATGAAGATCAATCCTATCCGCATGATACTCTACTCGGCTTTTGCCGGACTGGTATTACTATATTAAAACCGATTTTATTTACCAATAATAAACAAAAGGTGGATTTTCATCAGAGAATCCACCTTTTACACTATAATTCGCTTTTTGTCCACCTCTTCTTTGTGTTTTTTGTGTACTTTTGCAACTGTGTATTAATAGCGGCATGAATTCAGGCTTAGCTTGGTTTCATGCCAACCAACAAGTAAACAAACAAACCTAAGAATAAGAAATGAATAAGAAAAGACAGATTTTACTTTCAGCAGTGTTGGCCTCTGCTTTGGCAGCCAACGCACAGGTTACCATCAATGTAGATGCCTCTAACCCAGGTATCAAGGTATCTCCTAACCTCTATGGTATCTTCTTCGAGGATATCAACCATGCTGCAGATGGCGGTCTCTATGCCGAACTCATCAGCAACCGTTCTTTCGAAGACGATGACAAGAATATTCCTACCTGGAAAACTGCCGCTCAGGAAGGTGCAAAGATCAATGCACAACTCATCAATAAGGGTTTGCTCAACAATGCACAGGGCAAGGCACTCCAGCTTACCATCACTGCCAAGCCTGCAGCTACAGCCTCTCTCATCAATGAGGGTTTCTGGGGAATCAACGCCGTGCAGGGCAGAACCTACAAGCTCTCTTTCTGGGCGAAAGGTAGCTACAAGGGCGGATTGAAGGCTCGCCTCACCAACGCTAAGGGCGATAAGGTGTATGCAGAAACAGCACTCAATACCAAGGTAGGCAAGAAGTGGACTAAATATACGGCTGAGTTGACAGCCAACGGAAACGACGCCAAGGCTCAGTTTGAACTCGTAGCCGATGGCAAGGGTACCATCGTTCTCGATGTGGTAAGCCTCTTCCCTCCTACTTTCAAGAATCGCGAGAATGGCTTGCGCCCTGACCTGGCTCAGCTTCTCTATAACATCCACCCTAAGTTCGTCCGCTTCCCTGGCGGTTGCTACGTTGAGGGACAGGAATCTCCAGAGAATGCTTTCCACTGGGAGAAGACTATCGGTCCTATCGAGGAACGTCCGGGCCATAAGAACGTAAACTGGCGCTACCGTACCAGCGATGGTATGGGATTCGACGAGTATCTGCAGCTTGCCGAGGATCTGAACGCCAAGCCTCTCTATGTTGTAAACGTAGGTTTGTGGCACGGCGGCATGACTCCTGTAGACAGCATCCAGCCTTGGATTGATGAGTGCATGAATGCCCTGGAGTATGCCAACGGTCCTGTTACCTCTAAATATGGTGCGCTCCGAGCTAAGAACGGTCATCCGGAACCATACAACATCGAATATCTGGAGATTGGTAATGAGAACAACCAGCCGGATCCTGCGGCTCAGAGCGACCATTACTACGAGCGCTTCAAGAAGTTCAAGGATGCCGTATTGGCGAAATATCCTAAGATGCACCTCATCGGTAACGTGGTGGCTTGGGGCGATGACAATCCTAAGTGGGAAAGCAACGAAAGCGTAGAACTCCTCGACGAGCACTACTACAGAAATCCTGCCTGGTTTGCAGAGAACTTCAACAAGTATGATAACTACGACCGCAAGGGCAGCGAGATTTATGTAGGCGAATATGCCGTAACCCAGGGCTTCGGCAATATGGGTTCGCTCGATGCAGCACTCGGTGAGGCTGTCTATATGATGGGCATCGAGAACAACTCTGATATTGTGACCATGGCATCCTACGCTCCTATCTTCGCCAACCTCAACAACCGTATGTGGGCACCGGATATGATTCAATATACATCTGATAAGGTATTCGGAACTCCATCTTACTACGTTCAGAACGTGATGGCGAACAACATCGGTACCCGTGTATTGAAGGTGAACCAGGAGAATCCATACAAATATGAGCAGACCCAGGTGAAGCCAGCCATCTGCCGTGTGGGCATGGGAACATGGGGCACTCAGGTTTCTTTCGAGGACAAGGGCTACAGCGATGAGAACGGAAAGGCGCTGCCGATGACCTTGCAGGAGTTGCCTACCGATATTCGTGGACAGTGGAAGACTGAAGGTAGCCTCATCAAGCAGACCAGCAACGAAGAGAGCTGCATCCGTCTGAACCCAGGTGAGATTACCAGCAACGGTTATATATATAAGGTACGCGCGAAGAAGGATGCCGGAAACGAAGGTTTCCTCATCATCTTCAACTATGTAGACAAGAACAACTACTGCTGGTTGAACCTCGGTGGCTGGAACAATACCCAGCACGGTGTGGAGTCTATCGTGAATGGTGCCAAGAGTCAGATTGCTACCTGCCCAGGCAAGATTGAGACCGGCAAGTGGTATGACATCGAGCTGAAAGTAGTAGGCGACAGCATCTTCGCCAAGTTGGATGGCAAGGAAATATTCTCTACCAAGTTGAAGGCAAACACCCTTTCTGGTATCTTCTCTACAGCCACACTTGATGAACAGACGGGCGAGGTAATCCTGAAGATTGCCAACACTAGCACCGAGCACACCACAGCGAAGATTAATCTTCAGGGCAAGGAAATCAAGAATGGCAAGCTCATCCGCCTTTCTGCCAAGAACGGCCTGGAGGAGAACACCATCGACAATCCTACCAATATCTATCCTGTAGAAAACTACGTAACTACAGAGAAGAACGGTGCAACGGTAGAGATTCCAGCCAGCTCGCTGAATATCATCCGTTTGAAATAACAGACTACATCCAGGGCAGGATGCCCTGGGATCCATATATAGGTAATAACATTTTGAATAGTTGATAAGAAAGTTAGTTAGAAAAGAGAAGGCGGCAACCTGCGTGATGCAGTTTGCCGCCTCGTTTTTTATCTGTCGGCAAAAAAATAATAAAAGCCTATATTGGCTCAAATCTGAATATAGGTTTCTTTATCATTTCGGGTTGAAGATACATCAACATATAGATAGGGTAATAGAGAATCTTGTCTACAACCTGCACATTGCCATTAGAGAAAACTATGGCACGAGGAATAGCGTACTCCTCATTGTTCATCACATTAGAGAGTGCATTATGACGTTTATAATCCTTGCCTGACTTGATTTCTATCGGCAAGACCTTACCTCTGTCTTCTATAACAAAGTCCAGTTCCCCCTGCTTCTTATTATTGAAATAATAAAGATTATAACCGTGAGCACGTAATTCTTGCGCTGCAAAATTCTCATAAATGGCTCCATTGTTGATTTCTGTTGTACCCGTAAGTAAATCGATTGCTATATTGACAGCATACTGGCTTGCCAACAACCCCACATCGTTCATGAACAACTTAAATAAATTGCGCTGTTCACCAAGTTTTAAAGGCAAGCGAGGTTCTTCTACATTATAAGTAGGGAGCGCCACACCAGCATCGGCTAGCCATAAAAAAGAATTTCTATAACGCTCAAATTTTGCCTTCTCATTTAATGCCTTCAAAATAAAACGCTTGTTCTTGGCATTCAGTTCTGAAGGTATCAAGTCGAATATATCTTTGATATACAGCTTGTTCTTCGGGTCATACTTGGCTATATCCTTTCCGTAGAGGTGCATGATTTCTCGTTGTGCCTCACGCACTATCTGTAAATTATTCGTATTAATATACTTTTGGACAGCCTCAGGCATTCCTCCTACAATAAGATAAAGATGAATGAGATCATTCAGCTTATTATGCACAACCTCATCCACCACCTTGCATTGCTCATAGCACTCCCTGACATGAGCCATTACTCCAGTACTCATCCCTACAGCCTCAGCAAATTCCTCAAAATCGAGAGGAAACATCTCTTTTTCTGCCATATAACCAACAGGTACACTACGGATATCCTTCAACTCTACCCCTAACAACGAGCCACTCATTACATAGCGATAGCTACCCTCTTCTACCAGGAATTTGATGGCAGTAACCATCTCCGGACATTCCTGCACCTCATCAAAGAATACCAGAGTTGTGCCTGGAATAAGTTTTTTCTCAGCCAAGGCAGAAAGGCGCAGGAGGATTTCCTTAGCATCAGAAGGAGACTTAAAAGCCTCTCTATACTTAGGATTATTGAGGAAATTGAACTCCACTACATCCGCAAAGCATTCCTTTCCAACCTTCCGGATAGCGAAGGTTTTACCTACCTGGCGAGCGCCTGAAACGAGAAGAGCTTTTTTCTCCATTTCGAAAAAATTGCGTAAATAGCTGTATATCTTTCTGTTAAGCATATCTATATTACTTTTTCTTACCATAATTTATAGGCTTTACGGAACTTTTCCAACCTATTTTAGACTAGAAAAAGGAGCTTTTCCAACCCTTTTTGGGGTGTTTTCTACCACTTTTCCAACTTCTAGCCGCTGCAAAGATACCATTTTTTTCCGAAACTCCTCTATTTAAACAAGAATATTTTCTCTAAATATCACCAATCAAAATAATTTTGAAAAATATGTCTTTTAATTAACCGAAAACATAATTGAAGAGTAGGAAGATGCTCAGGATATACAGCGTAGGATTCAGATCCTTGAACTTGCCCACCATCATCTTGATCAATACATAGCTCAGAATACCAAGGCAGATGCCATCGGCAATACTGTAGCAGAGTACCATCGTAATCATCGTGATAAAGGCAGGGAATGACTCGGAGATATCTTCCAACTCAATCTTCTTGAACGAATCGATCATCAATACACCCACCATTACCAGGGCACCACTGGTGGCTGCGCTCGGAATCAGGAGGAAGATTGGAGCCAGGAAGATGCTCAGGATAAACATCAAACCCACAAAGAAAGATGTCAAGCCCGACTTACCACCCTCGGCAACGCCCGAAGCACTCTCCACATAAGTGGTAATGGTAGAGCTACCCAGCAATGCACCGGCTGTAGTACCGATGGCATCACTCATCATCGCCTCCTTCACACCCGGAATCTCGCCCTTCTCATTTTCCTTGACACCGAGTTTGGAAACCAATCCCAGAACTGTTCCGATGGTATCGAAGATGTTGACAAGCAACAGCGAGAAAACCACCATGAACATCTTTGGGGTAAAGAAGCCGGTGAAATCGAACTGGCAGAAGATAGGAGCAATGCTGTGAGGGGTAGATACCGGCATCCAGTTGTCAGAGAACTGGGTTACACCCATCGGAATACCAATCAAGGTAGAGATGATGATGGCGATGAACAGGGAGCCCTTCACTCTTCTCGCCATCAGACAGCCACAGAGCAGGATGCTGATGAGACCCAGGATGCTGACTGGTGTAAACTTGCCAAGCTGCACGAAAGTATCCGCATTGGCAGTAATGATGCCCGCATTCTTCAAACCGATAAAAGCGATAAACATACCGATACCGGCAGAAATGGCGAATCGGAGATTCTTCGGAATACACTCCAATATCTTGTCACGGATATTGAGGAAGGTGATGGCTAGGAAGATGATACCCTCTACGAGCAACACCGCCAAAGCCTGCTGCCAGGTCAAGCCCATAGCCTGACAAAGGGTGAAGGCGAAGAAGGCATTCAGTCCCATACTAGGAGCCTGGGCGAAAGGCAACTTTGCCATGAAAGCCAGCAGGAAGGTGGCGATGGCTGAAGCGATGGCTGTGGCAGTAAAGAGAGCTCCCTTGTCCATACCCGTAGTGGCGAGAATGGTAGGGTTCACTGCCAGGATGTAACACATGGTCAGGAAGGTAGTCATACCAGCTATCAACTCCGTCTTGACCGTAGTAGTCTTTGGGTCGAAACCCAATAAAGCTTTTAATTTGTTCATTTCTTATATTTAAATTTATCTTTATTTTCTCTTTCCCCCTTTTCACAACCCAATCCCGTTGTTTTTTCGGGGCGAACAAAGGTAAGAAAAAATAATGAGGAATGCATTATTTTACATGTTTTTAACTCACACCTTATTTTACAAGTTTCGGGATATTCAAACAAACAAATCATCCAGAGTTACTGATGCCCTGAATATATCGGAGTATTCATTACTCACCAGTTCTGAATTTCCCACATACGTAAGGAGGAATGTCTTGGTAGGGTTCTTTTCTTCCAAAGCCTGCAAACGGCTATTCAGCACCTGAGCATAGCCCTTGGTCACGGCATAAGGAGCCTTATAAAATTTCATCTCGCAAACATTCACCGCATCATCAGCCCTGTCTATCAGCAAGTCTATCTGCATGCCATCAGTCTCCTCGCTTCCCTTCACTATGAGCGAAGATTCCTGCGAAGACACAGCACCAATATGAAGAGCATATTTTATCTGTGAAATATGCTGCAAACAAACCTCCTCGAATGCAATGCCACGCCATGAGGCAACATCACTCTCCTTCAAATGCTGCTGCCAGTAATCAGTTTGCTTTACTGTCTTCTTCTCCTTAAAATGAAGCCAGAACCAGCAAAAGGAATCAATAAGCTTATAATACTCCTCTCGCTGACTGAAACCGAAAGGAGTATATTTCACCACAAAATCACTGCCCAGCAAGGCTTTCAGCATCTTGGTAAAATCACCATTCGGATTCAAACCGGTATGCTCTGAACTCAGCCCTACCACTTTCGTAGTAACGCTTCAGTTCTGCTATTTCCTTTTTTCTACCTATTATTTCACACATAATCATACCCAATTGGTTCGCTGCAAATATACGACTAATTTCGGAAATAGCGAAAGAAAATAGCGTTTATTTCGCTACGAAACCATTTTTTTATCGTTCGTAGCGAAATAAACGCTATTTTAACTTAGTTTTAACACTTTGATTCTATACTCATTGTCTTATACGTGAAAAAGTTAAAAAAACTAAGTCATAGTTTTCTCCCCCACAACTCATAGTTTCTTTCATCATAACTCATAGGTTTCTTCCCTGCATCTCATAGGTTTCGGCATCATATCCCATGGTTTTCAAGCAAAAAAGGGCTAAAAAAAACAACACGGACAAATTGAATTTGTCCGGACAAATTGTCCACAGCCTCACAAGTTACTTATTTTCAAGAGCTTACAAGCCGACGGACAAAAGAGCCGGACAAATTCAATTTGTCCGTGTTTAAAAAATCGAGGCTATTCCAGTGTCAGCCATCCATCTTCCGTCCAGTTGATTTTCTTTTGAACCAGGATGCTGGCGCCATTCTTTGGCACACTGTAACCATGACAGAAGAAGAAATCACCATCGGGGAAGGAATAGGCAGAACAATGACCCGTCGCCTCATATTCTTTCTTATCGCCTTCCAGAATCAGCGTACCACCGCCATTGCGCATGTCCCTACCCTCCTTATCCAGATAAGGACCGGCAACCTTCTTGCTTCTGCCCACGGCAACACGATAGTTGCTCTTGATGCCACGGCAGCAGTAATCCCAACTGACGAAGAGATAGTAATAATCACCATGCTTCATGATGAAAGGAGCCTCGATGGCATTGGTGCCGGCAAACTTGGAGGTAGGATTCGGTTCTGCTGATGCATCACCCACGGCATAACGACGGGCGATAGTCTGAGGCTTGGCGCCCTTCTTGACATGCATAGTCTTCTTATCCAACTTAATCATCTGGATGCCATCCCAGAAAGAGCCCCAGGTAAGCCAAGGGTTTCCCTTCTCATCAACAATGAAATTCGGATCGATGGCATTCCAGTTGTCTCTATCACCCTTAGAGGCGACGAGGCAGCCCTCATCCTTCCATCCATCCTTATCAGATAAGGAAGTATTGCTCAGCAAGCCAATGGCAGAAGTATTATTGCCAAAGGTAGAACAGGAATAAGCCAGATACCACTTGTTCTTGAAGCGGATAACATCCGGAGCCCAGATATGCGTGGTAAAACCTGGCACACTATCATGCGTCCATGCCGGAATCTCGCTGTTCTTGAGCACGCCCTGAGGAACGATGGTCCAATGCTTACGGTCAGTGGAGGTCATCTGTGTGATGCCATGACCTGTGCAGTAGAGATAGTACTTGCCATTCTCATACGCCATTACGGGGTCGTGGACAAAAGGAGTATCTACAACCAAAGGCTGTTGTGCACGAGACTCAGCTGGCGCTAGCATCATGGCTATCGCCACAATGCCAAAATATTTCATTGCAGTTTGTTTCATCTGTATATCTTCTCTATTTTTTAACAAAAAAGGGGAGTCATAGCTTCACTGCTTAACTCCCCCCAAAGATTCTACTTAGATTCTTTTATACCTTAAAAACTAACTAACATTTATTTTTTCTTGCCCCAGAAGCTCTTGCTTCCACTGACGCCAGAGTATACGATAGTCAACTTGCGAGGACTAGCCTCCCAGTCTACCTCACGCTGTACCTTGAGCTTGGTAGTACCGATGGTGAGAGTGTTGGAAGAAGTATCGAAGTTCCATACCTTCACATTAGGCCAAGCCTTACCACCAGTCATTGAGCCGTCGGCATTGAGTGTAAATTCGGTGCTGACGCGCTGTTTGCCATACTCATAAGCGAGGTCTATACCTTCCCAAGTGCCAGCCAGTTCGCTAGCCTTGATAGCCACTTGTGGCACAGCGCCATAACGCTCAGGCATGACAACAGGCCATCCGTTCTCATTCCACTTGATACTGCGCACGCCACCCATCATGATGGCATTGCTTGCATTGATACCAGCCACATTGGCAGGCATACGCTGCTGAGATACATAGTACCAGTTTCCATTGCCATCATCGAAGACAGCGCAGTGGCTGATACCTACCCAACCGCTACCAGCACTAAACTTATAAGGATGAGTCAACACTGTAGGATTCTCATTTGCTCCATTGGCAGCATCTTTTACCGTACCATTCATCGTCTCGTAAGGACCATCCACATTCTTAGAGCGGAGCACACGAGTATTGTAAGGTACATCCAGTGCATCGTAAGCTACGAAGAGATAATAGTAACCATCATGGTAAGCAATCTCTGGAGCCTCAGCACCCTGCCAACGATTGTTGAGTGTGCGAGTGAAGATCAGCTTGCCGTATGGAGCAATCTCCTCAGCTGTACCAAATGGCTTAGGCAATTCTACCTTGATCTTACCCGTAGAAGCATCCAGCTCTACAGCAGCAAAACCACTGTGCCAAGAACCATAGATGAGCCAGTGCTTGCCCTCTGGAGTGATGATATAAGTAGGATCAATGGCATTGAACTTGAAGTAGCAGTTATTGTAATCTGTCTGACTTACCCTGAAGTTCAAGCCCTTGTCAGAAGCATTGGTGATGACAAAGCCCTTGTCTTCCCACTTATTGGATGCAGGATCAGAAGTTTCCATCAATCCGATGAATGCACGCTCGCTCCATGTACCATTACCATTGATAGTACCTGGGCAGGTGATGCAATAATACATACGATAGAGATTGTCATTCACCTTGCGTACACATGGTGCCCAATATCCGAAGTCCAAATCGTTGGCAAAATAGGTATCATCACGCTCTGGCACGCCCATCTGCTTGCGAATCTCATTGAGCTTAGGTTTGATCCATGAAGGAAGACCTACCATTGAGGCTCCTACAAACTCCCAGTCTACGAGATTCTTACTGCGGCGGCAGAAGAAGTGACCATGCTTATTGCTATTTCTTACATCGCTATTGTGAACATTGCCATAGCTGGCATCTGTCTGATACATATAGTAATATCCATCAGCAGCCTTTACTACCGAAGGGTCATGCACATTGGCAAGATTCCACTTACTGCGCTGAGTCCAAGCAGCTACTGAAGTATAATTGTCATTATATGTAGGACAAACATACTTAGCCAAATCCTCGCTAGTAGGATTGTTTGGAGTTTCTGGCTGGGAAGGAGTCTCTGGTTTGTTTGGTGTATCTGGTACATCAGGATCATCACTTCCACCACTACTACAACTTACTGCCAAAGTACATGCCAGCAAGAATGCCCATTTATTAAGATGTTTCATCATTATTTCCTTAAAAGTTTAGTTAGTTTTTATTCGATATTTTTGAAAAAAGGCAAGGCCTCAGAGGAGGATTCTTCCATCCTCCTCATAGGTCATGCCTTTTATCTAGTATTTCAAAGATTCTCTTATCTGCGACGAGCAGAGTACTTGCGAGCAGATGCTGCTGTATCAAACTTCAAGCAGCTGCTATCTACGGTGAAGTCTACAAAGAGGTCGTTTGCATCAACTCCATCAATACCATAGTAATACTGAGTATTTACCTTGCCATCAGTACCTGTTGTAATAGCTAAGACGTCAGCAGTACCATTATTATTGTTGGTTACGTAAACAACAACCTTAGCGCCATTCATACCTGCCAACCAAGTTGCCCAGTCAGCCGCACCAGTAGAACCAGCAGTACAATTCTTCCATCCATAAGGACCAGAGTTGTCGCCAGTCCAACCGTAGTTATCCGAACGAACTACAACATACTCAGCTAAAGCTGCATTGCGGAGTACTACTACGTAGTTGTTCCAGTTAGCTGCACCACCCAAGTTAGTGAAAGAGAATGCGCGAGTCTCGCCAGCAGGAACCTTCACGTCTGCATCGAGGTGAGCACCCCACCAACCAGTTGTACAATCCTCAGCACCCAAGATAGCTGGGCTAGGAGTTACGAATGTTGCAGCATGCTTCTCTACTGTTACATCAAATGTTGTCTTCACACCATTCTTAGCAGTTACAGTAACAGCCTGCTTGCCTGCCTTCATTGGCACTGCAGAGATAACCAACTTATCGAGTGTGATATCACGAGTTACACCATTCAAATAAGTAGCCTGAACTGTCAAGCCCTTAGTATCTACTGGGAATACAGCAGAAGCAGGGTTAGTGATGCCTGCTGCCTCATAATACTTATAAGTGAGACGTGTAGGCGCACTTACTATATGGAGAGCTTTGATAGCTGGCACAACTTCGAATGTCTTCTGTGCAACGATAGGAGTAGAAGCATTCTCGCCCTTGAATGTCTTGTTATAGATGACGATGAGGTTCTTGGTGCCAGAAACATTCATATCGTTGATGGCAGAGAAATAAAGTTCCTTGGCAGGAATTACCTTGGTTATACCTTCCTCGAAGGTTACGGTAGCAGATACATTCTCCATTGCCTTCTCTAGGGGTGTATTCTCGTCTACTTCGGCAGGAACATTGTTCAACACCATAGAAACCGGAGCCTTATCCTGGGCAGATGTATAACCGCCGATAGGTTCTACGTTGCTCTGCATGAAATCGATGTAAGAGCCCTCAGGTACCAGGAAGCAACGGATGTTGGTATTGCTCTCGTCTGCATTCAGATTAGCAATCTTAGATGGCTGAATGTAGGTCTTGGTAACAGTACCATTGGTAATCTTCACCATGAAAGTATCTACACGGGAACGGTCAACCGTCAATGTTACCTTACCACCCAACTTATCTACACCCTTGTCTTTATCAGTTTCAAAGGTGAGATTACTCTGCACGCAGCTTCTGTCGATATGGTCACCCCACTCAGAGTTACCGCTTGGCTGGTTATCAAAACGGATAGCACCATACTCGGTATAACCTGTTCCGCCACGATCCACATCATTGGTGATGACGAGGGCGAAGTTCTTATAGGTGTTAGTCGCAGAAGGATTGATGTTCAGATTGAACACGGCATTCCACTTCTGGTTGTCTTGAACCACATAATACTTTGAGAATGAAGTCCAAAAGCCTGAAGAGAAATCAGTATTACCTACAGTATAGACATCCTCATTCATACCTACGAGCACTTCCTCTGTAGATTGGTTAGCTTTTTCGATTGAATCAATCTTTTCAGAGAGCCAATCAGGAGAGTTGACGCTAAACATGTCACTTCCCTCACATCCTGTCATCGCTGTCAATGCCATGGCTGCCACACAGAAGACGGATGCTAATTTATTTAGACGTTTCATATTATATCCTATTATAAATATGTAAATGTTATTTTGGTTTCCCTATGGGGCTATCGTTAAGAAACCCCATAGGAATAGATATTATTAGTTGCCCAAGTTAACTACAGGATGAACAGTCCAACCTCTTCCGAAGAAATCAGATGAGTTATCCGTATTCGTATTAGCTGAGTTACCTGTCAGGTTAGGGTTATCATTCAACAAGCCCTGATAGATAGGCAGGAACTCATGACCTGGTACGTATGTATCGTAAGAGCTCTTCACCTCTGAATCAACACCTACCATAGAGTAGCTGACTGCTTCCTTAGCCTTGTATGGAGAACGACGGAAGGTTCCATGCTCCTTCAACTGAGCCAAACGACCCTGATCATAGAAGAATCCCCAACGAATCAAATCGAAACCACGACCGTACTCGCAACCGAACTCCTTAGGACGCTCTACATTGGCAATCTGCTCGAAGAGCTTATCCTTGCTATTGAAGTCTGAAAGCTTCAAGTCCTTCAGGTTGGCACGCTCACGAACCTGGTTAATCCAGTCGATAGCCTGCTGTGTAGGACCGTTCACCTCGTTCTCGCACTCTGCTGCACGGAGCAAAACGTCTGAGTAACGCATCATGCGGAGGTTGATACCGCAATGAAGACCGGTTGTCACCTTATCATAAAGGTTGGTACGGAAATTGGTCCACTTAGCGATAGGAAGACCACCATAGTTGTTGTTGGTTATGATGGTATCAGAAGCTGTCATCTCGCTCTTGTAAGCTACGTTACCATTCTCAAAACCAACCCAGTCAGTCTCGTATGTACCGATGGTCCAGTAGAGACGTGGGTCCAATTTACCAGCTGTGGTACGCTCCTGCTTGAAGAGGTTGTACAACCATGGAGAAGCTGAGAGGTCTGCCCATCCACCGAATCTACCTGGAGCGAAGTTAGACTCAACGGCATGACCCTGTGTAGCATTAGGACTGGTATTAACAGGAGTCCACTCATCATCTACACCCTGTGAACCGTAGTCGAGATACTGGATTTCGAAGAGGCTCTCGGCATTGTTCTCATAAGCAGAACCCTCACGGAAGTTGTCGCCATAGTTGACCATCAGCTTGTAAGAGCCATACTTCTTGTTCATGATGTCCTTGAGTACAACGAGTGCGTCGCTATACTTATGGCGCTGCATCAGAGTGCGGGCATAGTAGCCGGCAGCAGCACCGCAGGTAGCACGTCCCTTTGCCCACTCGCCACCAGCATCACGGGAAGGAAGAAGTGTCATCGCCTCTGCGAAATCCTTCTCTACCTGATCAAGCACATCGTCGTAGGTACTGTTCTTGCCATAGAGACCATCCAGAGAAGAATAGTTGGCATAATCAGTAATCAGCGCAGGATTCTGGTAATATCCAGCCAATGTATAGTATGAATAACCGCGGAGGAAGAGAGCCTGTCCCTTGATTCGCTTCATGCTTTCGCTGAGCGAAGCATCATCACCTGTGGTACGTGAAAGAATGAAGTTACATACATTAATAGTATAGTAAGCCTCACGCCAAGGCCACATGGAGACTTCATATGTCACAGGGGCGTCCATGTCATCGAATGGCATGTACCATACCTGTGATGAGTTCCATACCTCATCGCCACGTGTCACATCGAGGGTATAACCCACACGTGCCGAAGAACCTTCCATACGAATATGGTTGTATGCTGCAATAACGCACTCCTCCAGATCATCAGCATTGAAACCGAAGGTACCGGTGGTCTGCTGGTTAGGATTGGTAACATCCAACTTGTCCTCGCAAGATGTGGTAGCCATAGCACCGAGGCCAAGGAAGAGAGCTAATGATAATTTATATAGTTTCATATCAAATGTCCTTTTAAATAATAATGAATCTTATTCTTGTCTATTCTCATTATTAGAATGTGAAATGGAGACCGCACATAAACGTTCTGGCACTTGGGAAAGAGCAGAAGTTGTAACCTGGGGTAAAGGTACCGCCAGCATAGTCTACATTATATCCATGATAGCCTGTGAAGGTGTAGAGGTTCTGTGCTGATACATAGAGACGTACACCACTTACATATCCACCAAACCACTTGTCTGGGAAGTTGTAGCCCAACTCTACGTTGGCTATCTTCCAGTAAGCAGCATTCTGAATCTTGCGAGAGCTGAAGAGGTCGTTCCATGCCAATGTTGCATTGTTGGCTGCGTAGGTACGTGGAACACTTGAAAGGTAGGTACCATCCTCTGACCAGCGGTTGGCATCCAGCATTCCTACTTCCTTGTTGCCATAGCCGTAGCAAGAGTTCAAGCTATTATAGATATCATCTGATACGTGATAATTCAATACTCCGTATGTAGAGATGTTGAGGTCGAAACCCTTATACTCCAAGTGAGTGCTCAAACCGAAGTTTACCTTTGGAAGACCACTGCCCAATACGGTCTGGTCGTAAGCATCGATTACGCCATCAGGAGTTCCGTCAGGACCTGAGATATCCTCATAGAGGCAGTCACCGACATTGGCACCCTGCTGAACAGCATTGTTGTCCAAATCTTCCTGAGTACGGGCGATTCCCTTGTAAACCCAACCGTAGAACTGACCAATCTCCTGACCTACGTAAGTAGCGTATGCACCAGAAATGTATGAATCCTTACCGATACCCAGAGAAGTTACCTTGTTCTTCAGGGTACTTACGTTGGCGCTGATATCATACTTGAGGGCATGATCGCGGTTGCGGTAGGTAGCGCTGAACTCGAAACCACTGTTCTCCATAGAGGCAGCGTTCATGGTTACAGAGGTGTTGGATACACCGGTCTGTGCTGGCACAGGAACTGAGTAAAGCAGGTCTTCAGACTTGTTCTTATACCACTCGGCAGTGAACTCCAAACGGTTGTTGAACATTGCCAGGTCGATACCCACGTTGGTGGTCTTCTTCTTCTCCCAGGCGATATCGTTGTTCACGAAGGTAGAAACGGCAGAACCGGTTACAGGACTGTTGCCGAAGCTGTAAGTCATGTTGTTACGGTTCATGCTAGCCATATACTGGTACTCACCGATGTTCTCGTTACCGAGCTCACCATAGCTGGCACGAATCTTGAACATGTTAACGATGTCGCGGCTGATAGGGAAGAACTTCTCCTTATCGAAGCGCCAACCCAAAGATACAGATGGGAAGGTTGCCCAACGGATGTTCTTGCTCAAGCGAGAGCTACCATCACGACGTACTACTGCAGAAAGCAGGTACTTCTCATCATAGTTGTAGTTCAAACGACCTACGTAAGAAGCCAGGCTATGCTTGAACTCGTATGACTCAGAGTAAGTGTTCTTGGCATTCTGAAGCTGGAGGAAGTATGGCTCAGTGAAATTGATACCCCAACCAGTCAGGAGGTTGGTATTTTCCTCCTCGTATGTCATACCGGCGAGCAGGTTGATGTTGTGCTTGCCAATCTTGCCATCGTATGTGATGGTATTCTCAACCAAGGCGTCGCTGTAGTTGCGTGAGCCCTTGGTAAGGCGCTCATTCTCCTTGGCAAGATATACACGGTTGCTCTGAATCCAGGAAGGAATCCAGGTCTTATCCTTAGCCTCAGTCTTGCTATAAGAGAGGTTTACATTATAATGAAGACCATGATTCTTGCTCTTGATACCTACCATGCCCAACAAATCTACGTCGGCAGAAGCGGTACCTACGAAGCGGTCAACCAAGGTGTTGCGCTGCAAGAGGTTATTAACCAGCAATGGGTTGGATGCAGAGATATCTCCATGTACGCCATCATAATATACACCATAGCCGTAAGCATCGTAGCGATAACCGTTTGCAGCACCTACCTTGTCATCGAGAACCCATGTTGACTTATCGTAAGCCTTGATGGTAGGCTGCATCAGAAGTGTACCACGGAGTACGTTGGTTACATCACCGTAAAGACCCTGAACATACTCTGAGGCATTGGAAAGACCCATGTTGTCCTGGTTAGAGTGAGAGTAAACCATGCTGGTACGGAACTTCACGAACTTGGTGTCCATGGTATTGTTCACACGGGCTGTGTAACGCTCGTAGTTAGGACCTGCACCTTCCAAGGTACCCTTCTGGTTATAGTAGTCGAGAGATACATTATAAGTACTGTGAGAGCTACCACCGCTGAGGGCTACGTTGTGATTCTGGCGGATACCAGTCTTGAACACTTCGTCAAACCAATCTGTGTTGGTTGCATCCTGGAAGTGATACTTGCCATCCTCACCCATCTTATATCCACCAGGGATAGGAGTGTTGGAGTTTGTGCAAGCAGTACCAAGGTACTGGCTATACTGGTCGGCGTTCATTACATCATATACATCGCCAGGAATCTGGTCAACACCAAAGTAACCGGAGTAGTTCACCTTCAGAGGCTGGTCTTTCTTACCATTCTTGGTAGTGATAATAACGACACCATTCGCAGCACGAGAACCATAGATGGCACCCGCAGAAGCATCCTTCAGAATCTGGATGGTCTCGATATCATTAGGAGAGAAGTCACGGATAGTGGTACCCATTGGCACACCATCGATGACATAAAGAGGAGCTGTGCTACCGAAAGAACCGATACCACGAATTCTCACACTAGGATCTGCACCAGGCTGACCGTCTGATGTAATCTGCACACCGGCAACCTTACCTTCAAGCATAGTAGAGATGTTAGAGTTTGACACCTTCTTCATCTCCTCAGCATTTACGATAGATACAGAACCGGTAAGGTCTGCCTTTTTCTGTGTACCATAACCCACTACTACAACCTGGTCGAGCACCTGATTGTCGGCAGAGAGTTGGATAGATTCGATAATGGCACGACCGCGCACTGCAATCTCACGCTCCTTGTAGCCAAGATAGCTCACGAAAAGAGTCGCATTAGCCTTTACTCGAATTTCGAAATTACCATCTAAGTCGGTAACTGCACCAGTCTTGGCATCTTTAGTCTTAACTGTTGCACCAATCAGAGGTTCACCCTGATCATCTACAACATGTCCCTTGACCGTGATCACCTGATCTTGTGCAACTGCAGCCATTGCAGGCATTGGGGTAACAAAAGAAGCACCACCAACAGCACCTAGGCATAGCATCATAGAGAATAATTGTTTCCTCATTGCTTATCAATTTTTAGGTTTATACTTTGTTTATTCTATTTTTAATGTTTTTGTTTCGTCCGTTCTCTATTTTTAGGTTGCGGATGAAATGATAAATGTCAGCTAAACTAGACATCAACCATCAAATTTCAGTGGCAAAAGTACAATTAACCGGATTATATTGGGTGGACAATTGGGTTTTATAGGTGGACAAAACGCATAAACAGTGGATTTTTAAGGATATTACGTGCTTATCCACCAGTTGTGTACCCACACATACAAAACAAGGGGTTACTTGACTTATATCAAGTAGCCCCTCAGTTTTATTTTATTTACTTAACAAATTATCACATCCAGGAACATTCTTTCTCCGAAGAATCCAAGGAGAACTATGCCATATCTGAACCCTGAGAATCCAACTGATCCTTATATGCAGTCGGCGAGATGCCAAACTGCCTGGTGAAGCAACGGGTGAAATACTTCGGATCGTTGAAGCCTACACGGTAGGCTATCTCCGTTATATTTCGGTTGGAAGTTTTATCAGCCATCATCTTGCGCGAGATGTCGAGACGGTAGTTGCGGATAAACTGGGCTGTTGGCAAGCCTGTCTCCTTGGAGAGATTCTTGCTCAGTACACTGCGGGATATACCCAAGGTATCTGCCAGTTCCTGTACACCAAACTCCGAATTATCGTAATTTTTCTCCATCACATCCATCACTTCTTCCATGAATGGACGCATAGTCTCCTCTACCATCTTCCTGTCAGCCTCAATGCTCTTTTTCTGACTGTCCTGATAACGCTTCTGGTTCTGCAGAATCATCTGGATGCGACTCTGCAACTTTTCAGGTTCATCACTTTCCTTCATCGCAGCCTCAATAGGACGGTACAGAGCCTCTACTTCCTCTTCGCGCATCTTGTTGAGACGGCGCACATAAGCATATTGGAGCAAGGCGATGATACCTATTATAATAAGGGTAACAAACCACCAGCTCTTCCAGAAATAAGGAGTAATCTGAACTTCTACAGAGATCACCTGCTCCTTGTCGGAATTGATAGATGGGATATATTTCACCTCAAACTTATAGTCTCCAGCTGGCAGAGTGGAATAACGCACACTATGCTGACCAGCCTTGAGTTGAACCCACTCATTCTCGTATCCCTTCATGCGATAAAGGTACACGCCCTGTGTCTCGCAGCCATAATTGAGCGCTGAGAAAAAGAGGGTGAACGACTTATCACTCTCATGGATACGCAACTTTCTGGCAATAGAAATGTCTTCTTCCAGATAATCGCTGCCGGCAAAGACAGGCTGGTTATCTACCAGAAGTTCGGTAAAGCACAACTTACCCGTCTGATGCACAGAACGGTTTATGCCCTTTACAGCCATCATACCCGCATCGGTGCCCAGGAATATTTCGCCCTTGGCATTGCGGATGGCACCATTGAAATAGAACTGCGAACTGATCAGACCGTCTTCACGGGAGAAACTGCAGAATGCCTCGGTCTTCGGATTGAAGATAGAGAGTCCGTTATCGGTAGCTATCCACAACATACCCTGGTTATCCTCTACAATACCCTTCACGATATTGTTGGCAAGTCCGTTATTGGTGGTATACGACTTCACTTGAGTCTTTCCGTTTTTATCGCTGGTATAGCAATACAGACCGTAACCGTTACTGCCCATCCATATCTTTCCATCCTTAGCCTGGCAGAAAGACAATATCTTATCGAAGACTCCACTCTTCGGATTGTCGAGTTTATACTGATGATACGTCACAGCGAAATCGCCCTTGCCATGAGGACGCGACTTGAGGTCGACCTCTACCATTCCCCGCACACAACCCATCAGGAGTTTGCCCTTTCGGGTTATCAGAGAACCGATGCAGCCGCGCACATTCAGGCATCCCTTGAAAGGTTCGATGAGTTGACGGCGCTTCATATCATAGAAGAAGAGGCCGTCATTGGTTCCGAGCCACATACCATCATTGATAGGATCATAAGCCAAAGCACCGGCAAAGTTGAGTAAATGCTGATGCTTAGCATCTATCACCAGAGGAATAATCTTGCCCGGCTGACTGAGATTCATCACTGCAAAGCCCCTTCCCCAGGTACCAATCCAGAGCTGATTGCGGTTATCGGCTGCAAGAACCGAGACGGTATTATGCGGCAAACCGGAATTTGCCACCGTATAATGAACAAAGTTCATGCTGCCTGGAGTCAAGGCATTGAGACCTCCCTCTACGGTTCCTACCCACAGGGTTCCGTCGGCTGCCGCATACATGGCATTGACAGCATTAGGAGAGATACTGCCCGGGGTGGCGGGGTCGTGACGGTAGAATTCCAAATTCAGCTGACGTGGAGCCAACTTGATAACACCACCTGTCTCGGAGCCTACCCATATCTGTCCGTTCTTTGAGAAAAGACTGTTGATAAAGTTGCTGCTCAGCGGATTCACAGCCGTAGCAGTGTTCCAATGTTCTATCTCTCCGGTCTTATCATTGAAGATATCTACGCCACAGAGCGTTCCGACCAGAAGTTTGTTATCTGGAGAAACGGCAAGGCTCGTCACTACTTCGTGCTGGAGCGAATGGTCGTTAGCAGAGCAATGGAATTCCTGCTTGCCACTATTAAACAGTCCGCGATTCGTACCCATCCATATCTTGCCATGATATGAGATGATGGCACCGGCATACCAGCCTTCGAGCGGAGGAAACAGGGATGAGATATTCTTTGCTACGAGCTGATTGTTCTTCACAGAAAACTCGCTCACTACTCCATCGTTGCATAATACAACCGTTCCTCTGCGATAGACATCACAGATTCCGAGGTCGGGAGCATTATAAGGATAGGATGTGGACAAGACGCTGTTCACCTCGCCCTTTTCGTTAAAGCCGAAACGGGTAAGCTGGTTGAAAGAAAGCATCCATATATTGCCCTTTGCATCACAATATGTTCGGGTGCAAAGGTTCTTGAATACTTTGTTGAGTTTTGCCTCTACCTGGCTGTTCTCACAAGGTGGAACAACAGGCTGCATCGTTTTGAGGTCGAGCACCTGCGGACCTTCTTCGAAAGCCACCCAAAGGCGCTTGAACGGATCTTCGCAGACATTACGGCAACTGTTGCTTCGCAGACTGATTCCTACAGAACCCAAACCGAAGTTCATGAAATTGAAACCATCGTAGCGCACCAGTCCACCACCATGCGTACTGATCCATACGAAGCCGTAAGAGTCCTGAAAGATATCATCAGCAAAATTATTCGGCATACCTGCAGCCATATTGAGATAGCTTACATTATAGCGACTAGGCAACCCACCTTGCGCCCAACTGCTCAAGGTAACGAAAAGAATGCTTATTATAGAAAGAATATATCTAATCATTAACTATTCTTTTGTTCTTTTCTGTCTTCTATCTTAACGTAAATGAAAGAACCAACAGCAATCAAAGCCAGAAATATATACATTCCTAATAATCCGTAATCCATAATTATTGCCTTTTCTGTTCTTTGCGATCATCAATTTTGGCATAAATAAATATTCCTGCTGCCAAAAGCAACAAAAAGCCATACATAATAAACAATCCTGTATCCATACTTATTTCTCCTGTCTTTTTCTATCAGACATTTTAGAATAAATAACTAATCCTGTTGCGAACACAGCAAGGAAAATATACATTGCTAATAATCCATTACTCATTTTACTTCCCTTTCTTATTTTTATCTTTTCCTTTTTTAATTAAATAATATCCTAATGCAAACAATAGAACAGCCAATAAGACTGCACCAATAAATGACCACCAGGAATCATTATCTTTACCAAACATTTGCGATAAGATATAAGCAGTAATTATATACTTGGATATATCTAATAGCCATTTGCCTATTTCTTCATCCATTTTTATTAAGTTTTTAAACTTCTGCTTGCAAAAGTACGAAGAAAAAATGAAACGAAAGAATTTTTATCAAGAAAAAAACGTTCCTAGAAGTGTAAATTTACAACTCTAGGAACGTTCATATAGGAATATACTTGCGTTTTAGAACTCGAGAATCATGCTCTGGCGAGGACGGAGCTTCACGTTCTTGTTGATAAGAACGGTGCGACCGTTTGTAACATCCGTAGCCTTGTCATGAGAACCGATAATCTCTGCATAACGGGAAACATTCAGCTCGTTTGCCTCGTTCTTGCCGTTGATCACCGTCATCACATTCTTACCCTTATACTGGCGGGCAATTACGTAAACACCCTTCTGAGGACAGAACTGGATCTGCTTGCCCTTGGTAATCACTTCATTGCCCTGGCGCCAGTGCAACAGGTTGCTGAGCCAGTTGAACATCTGATTCTCTGCCTGTGTTCTACCCTCAGCTGTAAAGGCATTGTGCTTATCACCAGCCCAACCGCCAGGGAAGTCCTTGCGTACATTGCCATCGGTTACACTCTTGGTACCGTTCATCAGCACCTCTGTACCATAATAGAGCTGAGGAGTGCGATTGATGGTAAGAAGCAATGACAACGCCTGCTTCAGAGCCAGGGTATCCTTGCCTTCACCCAGGAAGCGGTCGGTATCATGATTCTCGATGAATGCCATTACGCTCTTTGGATTAGGATAGAGATAGTCGTAGCAGAACACGTTGTAGAGACGGTTCATGCCGTTCCACCAGTCATCGGTCTCCTCTTTCTTTGCACTATTGATGCGGTCGAAGAAAGCGAAATCCATAACGGTTGGCAGATAGCTGTTCTTCTCTGAAAGCTTACTGTCCTTCTGCCATGCTGCAGTATAGGCAGGTTCGGTTACCCAAGTCTCGCCTACGGTATTGAAGTGAGGATACTCCTCGCCTAGCACCTTCATCCAGTGTGCCATCGCATCGCGGTCGGCATAAGGATAGGTATCCATACGGATGCCGTCGATACCTGCACTCTCTATCCACCACTCGCTGTTCTGAATCAGATACTTGATAACGTGTGGGTTACGCTGGTTGAGGTCAGGCATAGTTGGAACAAACCAGCCATCTACGGTTTCTGTGAGATCAACCTTGCTGGCGTATGGGTCAAGTACCGGAGTCAGCTTATAACTGGTCTGCAGATACTTATCGTTCACCTTAGCAGCGCCATCCACCGTACCGATGTTCTTCTGATGCTCGGCAGTCTGATTTTCAGGAGCCAGCCATTCTGGTTTATTAAACCAGTCCTTTGAAGGCATATCGGCAACCCAAGGATGCTCGAAGCCGCAATGGTTGAAAATCATATCCATCACTATCTTCAAACCTTTCTTGTGAGCCTCATTTATCAGCTGCTTATAATCGGCATTGGTTCCGAAACGTGGGTCTACACGATAGTAATTGGTGGTAGCATAGCCATGATAACTGCTGTTCTTGCCGTTACTTGGACTGTCGTTCTCCAAAACCGGGGTAAACCACAGGGCGGTTACACCCAACTGGTTGAAATAATCCAAGTGCTGACGGATTCCCTCCAGGTCGCCACCATGTCGCAGACTAGGCTCTGCACGGTTGCAGGTCTTATCACGCATCGTCTTAAAGGCATCATTCTTCAGATTGCCGTTGGCAAAACGGTCTGGCATCAGCATATAGAGCACATCCTCATTAGAGAAACCGATGCGCTTGTCGCCCGCCATCTCACGGTTCTTCAACACATACTTTACCTTCTTCGACTGTTTGCCCTGCTTGAAGTTGAGGGTCATCTCACCAGCCTTTGCTCCATTGAGGTTAAGATAAACCAGGAGATAATTAGGAGAATCAAGGCGGGCGATGCTGTCTACCTTTACACCCGGATAGTCTACCGTTACATCGGCATTCTTGATATCCTTGCCATACACCATCAGCTGGAGTGAAGCATCTTTCATGCCCACATACCAGTCGGTAGGTTCAATGCGGTTCACGTTGACCGCCGCATTCATACTTATTGCACTACTCATAAGCAATAAAGAAGCTATTATCTTTTTCATATTACACCTTATTATATATATAAACTATTTCTGATAAAGTATCAAGGCTGACTGAGGGGCAACCTCAACATCCTTTCCCGAAACAAAGCCTAAGCCTTCCTCATTAATCACACCGTTGCAGCAAGCCACAGTATAATTACCCTCAGGAATCTGCATCTTCTTTGCCTCCTTATTGAAGTTATAGATCACGATGATGTTCTTCCAGGCATCAATGCCCTCCAGATTCTTGAGTTGGAAACCTACGAGGCAAGTCTGCTTGTTGCCATTGGCATCCTGACTAGGCAGGAACTCCAGATACTGACGTACCTTATCGCCTGTTGAAAGACGGAAGGCAGGATGATTCTTGCGGAGCTGGATGAGACTCTTATAATAAGCAAACGCCTGCGGATACTTCTGCAGATTGGTCCAGGTAAACTGGTTGATGCTGTCAGGAGAATTATAGCTATTGTGTACTCCCTTTTTGTCGCGGAGCATCTCTTCGCCGGCAAGGATGAAAGGAACACCCTGGGAAGTGAAGACGCAGGTCTGCGCAAGCTTATCGATGCGGAGCAACTCGGCAGTACGTATTGCTTCAGGGATATTCTTGTCGGTAAGAGATGCGATGCTTGCCTTCAGACGGTCTACCAGACACATATCGTCATGGCAGCTTACATAACTGATCTGCTCGGTAGGATTGTTGGTCCAAGGCTTCTTGTCATAGTTCACCTTTGTCATATCCACCTGCGGATGAGCAATGCCACCCACAATACCGAACTTCAGGCTCTCCTCCTGACCTGTAAGACCAGCCAGGAGCGCACCCTGATGGTCATCAGAGAAAGGACCACGGAGCGCATCGCGCATATCATCGCTGAAAGCACCGATGCCCTTGAGCTGCTGGGTATTCGCCTTCACCGCCAGTTTCTCGGTAGGATAAGCACAGCTGCCTGCACTCCATCCCTCACCATAAATATAGATGCTAGGATCGATGCGGTTTACCATCTCACGGATAGCCTGCATGGTTTCGATGTCATGAACGCCCATCAGGTCGAAACGGAAACCATCGATATGATATTCGTCTATCCAATATTTCACACTCTCCAGCATATACTGACGCATGAGAGGCTTTTCAGAAGCAGTCTCGTTGCCACAGCCTGAACCGTCAGAATACTTACCATCCTTGGTCTTGCGATAATAATAATCAGGATAGGTACGCTGGAAATTGCTGCCGTTGATATCGAAAGTATGGTTATATACGGCATCGAAAATCACTCGAATGCCTGCCTTATGCAGCGCCATCACCATCTCCTTGAACTCCTTGATGCGGGTTGCTGGAGAATAAGGGTCGGTAGCGTAACTGCCTTCCGGCACATTATAGTTCTTCGGATCATACCCCCAGTTGAACTGTGGTTTGTCGAGTCGGGTCTCATCTATAGAAGCGAAATCGAATACAGGCTGGAAGTGGATGGCGTTGATGCCCAGATTCTTGAGATATTCGATGGCCTTAGGCTCGGTGAGGGCGAGATATTTACCCTTATATTTCAAGCCGGATGTAGGAGAAATGGAGAAATCACGCACGTGAAGCTCGTAGACAACGAGATCGGCTGGCGATTTCAGAGCAGGACGCACGTCCTTATCCCATCCAGATGGATCGGTATCATACAAATCTACAATGGCGCCACGGTTTCCGTTCACACCTACTGCTTTGGCAAATGTACCTGGTGTTTCACCCTTGCCAATATCAAAGGTATAGAACTTTCCCTTGAGGTCGCCCTTGACTGTAGCCTCCCAACGTTCATCACCCAACTTCTTCATTTTCAGTGTTTTATAAGCCTTTCCTCCCTGACCTTGCTTATAAAGTCGGAGAGTTACAGAAGACTTTTGGGCTGTTGGAGCATTCAGGATAAACATGGTTTTCTCCTTGGAATACATCATCTCATTGAATGTCTGCTGGGCATTCAATGAAGTTGGTAAAACGGTTGCTGTCAATGCTGCAATTATTAGTTTTTGGATATTCATATTGTTAAGTTGTTGTTATACAGGACATTAAAGCGAACTGAGCGAAGAAAACTGTGACAGATTATCTACGCTCATTTTTAGCGTATTTCCGACCAACCGGACAGTTGGACGGAAATACGGAAATTATAGGCTTATTTAGCGAGCAAAGAGATGGCGAAACCACCACCACGTGCTTCATTAATCTTCAAAACATCACCCTTCTTCACAGTCTTGTGGATGATCTGATAAGATTTAGGGTTCTTCTCGTAGTCAGCATTCTTGCCGTCCTGATAGATAGCGCAAGCATACTTCTTGCCCTTATCCAGGAAGTCGAGTTTTACTACGGCTGTGCGGGCTGCATCAGTCTTGCCACCAACAAACCAGTTGTCGGTTCCCTTAGCCTTGCGGGCTACGGTGATATACTTGGCTGGCTCTGCCTCCAGATACTTGGAGTCATCCCAGTCGCAAGCTACGTCGCGGATAAACTGGAAGGCATCATCGTACTTCTCATAATGCTCAGGAAGATCGGCAGCCATCTGCAAAGGACTGTACATTACGAGATAGAGAGAAAGCTGACCACAAAGGGTGGTATGAACATAACTCTTATTGTTGCTCCACTCAGAAAGCTTGGTCTCGAAGATACCAGGAGTATAATCCATCGGACCACCCTGCAGACGGGTGAATGGCAACATCACGGTATGATAAGACTTGTTACCGCCAAATGCTTCATATTCTGTACCACGTGCACTCTCGTTGCCCACCAGGTTAGGCCAGGTGCGGCAGATACCTGTAGGACGGGTTGCCTCGTGGGCATTTACCATGATATGATGCTTGGCAGCGGTCTCGATGACACGCTGGTAGTGATTGTTCATCAACTGGCTGTAGTGATACTCACCTCTTGGAATGATATCACCCACATAACCGGTCTTCACGGCATCATAACCATATTTGTTCATCAGGTTGAAGGCATCTTCCATGTGGCGCTCGTAGTTGAGAGCTGCAGAAGATGTCTCGTGGTGCATCATCAGTTTCACGCCCTTAGAGTGAGCATACTCGTTGAGCATCTTGATATCGAAGTCAGGATATGGAGTCACGAAGTCGAAGACATCGAGCTTCTGATGACCGAACCAGTCTTCCCAACCTTCGTTCCAGCCTTCTACCAATACTTCCTGCAAACCGTTCTTGGCTGCAAAGTCGATGTAGCGCTTCACTTCCTCGTTGGTTGCACCATGAGTACCGTTAGGCTTGCACTTGCTGTAATCAGTAACGCCGAGACGCACAGATGGCAGATCGTTGGTATAGCTCCAGGTCTTGGTGCCTACAATCATGTTCCACCATACACCGCAGTACTTGGTAGGATGAATCCAGGATGTATCCTTAATCTTGCAAGGCTCGTTAAGGTTCAATGTCAACTTGCATGAAAGCATATCACGGGCATCATCACTTACCATCACGGTACGCCAAGGGGTATTGAATGGAGTCTGGATAAATCCCTTTCTGCCCACGGCATCAGGAGTAAGCCAAGACTCGAAGGTCAATGTTTTCTCATCCAGATTGAGGTGCATGGTAGGATAATCCAGACAGGCAGCCTCATGGATGTTGATGTAGAGTCCGTCCTTGGTCTTCATCTGGAGAGAGGTCTGAACACCGGTATCAGAGAAGACGGTGGTAGATGAATTGCTCTTGTAAGCTTCACGGTTTTTCGCAATAATTGGGCGAATGCCTGTCAATGGAGTAATGTTGTAGTCATACTCCTGGGTATCGTAATCGCCCGGAATCCAATAGGCTGTATGATCGCCTGCCATGGCAAACTGGGTATGCTCCTCCTGGATGACGAAATAGTTCAGACTTTCCTGCTGTGGAAACTCATAGCGCAAGCCCATACCATAATCATACACACGGAAACGGATGGTGATGTTACGCTTGGAAGCAGCCTGGTTCAGGTTTACCTCCATCTCGTTGTAATGGTTGCGGATGGTAGCGGTCTCGCCCCATACCGGCTTCCAGGTTTCATCGAAAGTCGATGTCTTGCTGCCAGTTTCAGTAAAACCATCCATCAGGCTGGTTTCCTCCATGCCCTTAGAGGCATGTTTATCCTTAGCCAGTTCCAATCCTAAGTGGGATGGCTTGCATACAGTCTTTCCCTTATAGCTCATCTCATAGGTAGGCTGTCCCTTTTCGGTCAAAGAGAATGTTACCGAGACGTTGCCGTTAGGCGACTTTACGGTCTGGGCTGCTGCCAACATAGGAAGCAAGAGCCCCATCACTAATACATTCAGTTTTTTCATACTGTTCAGTTGTTGTTTATTCTTGTTTTTGAATCTTCGTTAGTTTATCTCAATCATTATCTGTTTATTCTTAAGATAGTGCAAAGATACAAAAAACAAAAATACCCTCCACGTTTTGGGAGGGTATTTTTCTGCAAATGAGTGTGCAAACGTTTGCACGGTATATATAATCATGTTAGTTAGACTCTTCCAGACTGCGAAATCATCTCTGTGATATTCTGCACGAAACGCTTGTCAGCAGCCAGATCCTCTATGTTGAGGTGCATGCGGTAACGCCAGTAATGCTTTGGATTAGCCGGGATATTGATACGCTCGGCATTGGCATCTGGCAGACGGAGAGCCTCATCGGTAGCCAACCAGTCCTGGATGCTCAATATGCAGAGCATGGATGGAGAGGTGAGATGGCGGCTGATGATGTCACTAGCCAACCAGCCTGGGAGTGGATGAGGTGCTGGTCCCTGACGGTAGAGCATCGTATTGTAATACTCCTGGGTACGCTGGATATTCTCATCCCACCACATGCGCAGAGTAGGCATATCATGGCTGGAAATGGTACATACAGAACGGTATGGATTACGGCTCAGATGTCCGAACTTAACCGATGGATCCTTTGGCATGCTCTGGAGTTCCAGACTCAATATCTTCAACTCGTCCATTACCCAAGGCACACAGTCTGGCACCATGCCGAGGTCTTCGGCACAAACCAGCATGCGGGTAGCCTGAACCAGCTTAGGCAACTTCTTCATCGCCTCCTGATACCAAAACTGGTTGTTGCGGCGATAGAAGTAGTCATTGTAAAGACGGTTGAATGCAGCCTTGTCATTATCATAGAGCGACTCGTAGATAAAGTCAAGCTGGGCTGAGATACGTGGATGGAAGACGCCAGGGTTGGTATGATCACGTACGAAGAGTACATCACTGATCAGGGCATACAAGCCATCACGCAGCCAAAGTTCCTTCTCATCTGTTACATCAGCAAAGAGAGCCTCTACCTTGCGCTGGGTATCTACCTCAGGCTTCATCTGATAACGCTCGTCATCCAGACGGTCGAGATACTTCTCCTTTACCTCGCCGGCACGCTCATGGAACACACGGTCCAATACCCAATCAGTAATGAACGGACGGGTAAAACGGTCATCCTGGAAGTGCAAACCATAGCTTTCTATCTCTTCACGGCTCATGGCGAGCGCAGGTGCAAACTGTCCGAGCAGACCATGCACGCTGCTTACCGGAATCTCCCAGATACGGAAGAAACCCAATACGTGGTCGATGCGGTAAGCATCAAAATATCTTGCCATGTTCTGGAAACGGCGGTTCCACCACTGGCAGCCATCCTTCAGCATCTCAAACCAGTTATAGGTAGGGAATCCCCAGTTCTGACCATTGGCAGAGAAGTCATCAGGTGGAGCACCCGCCTGACCATTGAGGTTGAAGTATTTTGGTTCCATCCATACATCGCAACCATTGCGGTTTACGCCGATTGGAATATCACCCTTCAAAATAACGCCCTTAGCCTTGGCATGCTCGTGAGCCTCCTGCATCTGGCGGTCCAGTACGAACTGTACGAAATAGAAGAACGCCACGTTCTTGTAAGCTGCAGTCTTAGGGTCGGTAAGTGCCTTGCGTTCAGCCTCATCCCATACCTGAAGATCTGGCCACTGGTTGAAATCAGCCGTACCATTCTTATCACGCAGGTATGAATACTGGGCGTAAGGAACCAACCACTGTTTAGTATCCTGGAAGAAAGCCTTGTATTCGGCTGTCTTCATCATCTTTTCACCTTCCTGATTGAAGATTTGGCGCAAGTAATTTATCTTGAAATCATTTACCTTTTCGTAGTCTATCTTATCCAGTGCGTTCAACTCAGCACGTGTCTTCTCAGCCTCAGCACGAGCCTTTGCATCCTTCAACTCAGGAAGAGCATGAAGGTTGGCATACTGCGGATGAATGGCGAAGACGCTGATGCAGCTATATGGATAACTGTCGGTCCATGTATGAGTGATGGTGGTATCATTGATAGGAAGGAGCTGGAGCACCTTCTGACCGGTAGAAGCCACAAAATCTATCATGACCTTCAGATCACCGAAGTCACCGATACCGGCACTCTTTCTGGTACGCAATGAGAACACAGGCACCAGCGTTCCGGCAAGTTTGCGGTTATACAGAGCGAAGAAAGCCTGGTCGAGTTCATAAGATACCAACTCACCTGCCTTCATCTCCGGCAAATCCACGGTTCTGTTCATGCTGGCTTCCCAGAGAAAATCGTTCTTCGTATTTCTGAAAGCTACGAACTTAAACTCCAGATGACTGCCCTCAAGATGAGCCGCATCAATATCAGCCACCCATTCATTATAGGTATGCTGAGTCATCGGAAGAATCTTCTGCACATCCCAAGCGCCCAATGCTTTATCTGCACCCAATACACCCAGACGCTCACCATCGCGAAGCTGAGGAGCACGGACTATCAGACGCACAATCTTGCTGCCCGTTTCCGGCTTCATCTCCTGTGGAACCTGATGATTGATGCAATCGGTAAAGGCACTGCTGTAGAGGTAAGCATCCTCAGGCATAACCTTCCAATGATCGTAAAGGGTATAAACCGCAGCCTTCTTGGCATTTACATCGAGCTGATGCTTAATCATAAGCCATTCGGTCTTGACTGCTTTTCCTTCACGTTCTACACTATAATAATAGGTATACGATTTTTCTGGTGATTCAACACACCAGTCGCATGCCCATCTTTCACCATCTGTTGTCTCGAGAGGAAGTTTCAGTTCACCTTCCTCCGTCTGAATGTTTACGACGATCTGTTCGCCGAACATTGCTTTATATTCAATATTAAACTGTACTGTCATAAGACTCTTAAAGGCTCTTGAAAATGTTATAATTTATGTTTGATGCTACAAAGGTAAGAAAAACGAGCGAAAAACGTATCTGAAATTTGCATATTTTTTTCTCGCAAATCGTGCAAACGTTTGCACAACCCTCACTCCGTAGAAACAATCAATTAATCGTTCATCTCATTTTATTCTGATTTCTTATCCTTGATGATGCTCACAGACAGCGCACCCGCAATCAGCAGGATACCTGCCACAATCATCATATCGCTCTGACGAGAACCCACCAGACTCAGGATAGTTCCACCGCAGATGGCAGCCACAATCTGAGGGATACAGATGGTTCCGTTAAACAGACCGAGATAAGCACCCATGTGACCATATCCCTGCAAAGCATTGGTAACAAAGGTGAAAGGCATCGCCAACATAGCAGCCCAACCGGCACCAATCATCAGGAATGGGATAAACTGCAAGTACTGGTCGTGCAGGAATGGAATGAGAGCAAAGCCCACGCCACCAATAATCAAGCTGACAGCGTATGCCACCTTCGTATTCTTAAACTGAGGGAGAACGACAGCCCAGATAACACTACCTACCGCCTGAACTGCAAAGAGAATGCCCACCCAGTTGCCTGCCTCCTGGAATGCTTCAGAAGCAGGATCGGTCGTATTCCATACGGTTTCAGCGATGGCTCCCGTAGAATAATTCCAGAGATAAAGGAAACCAGCCCAGCAGAAGAACTGAACCAGTCCCACCTTCCAGAAGGTAGATGGCGCCTTGCGGAGCAAAGTAATCCAACCGGCCTTGTCTTCAGAAGGCTCAGCATTAGAATTCTTCACGCCTCCCTCTTCACTCTTCGCTTCATTATACTCCGCATACTGCTGTGGATTCCACTCCTTCACCTTCATTGTGGTGTAGATAACACAGAGAATCAGGATAGCCGCACCGATATAGAACGACCAGATGACAGAATCAGGAACCACACCCTTCTCAGCATAATTCTTGATACCGAGGAAGGTAAAGAGGAACGGGAAGATATATCCGGCTACAGAACCGGCATTGCAGAGGAAACTCTGGATAGAGTAAGCCTTTGCCTTCTGTTTTTCATTTACCATATCGCCTACCAGCATCTTGAACGGCTGCATCGCCATGTTGATGCTCGTATCGAGGAACATCAGCGCTATCAGTCCGAAGAGCATCGCACCGCTCACGGTCAGTCCGAGCGAACCGGCGTTCGGGAGCAGGCACATCACCAGGACGGCAATCGTAGCACCCACAAAGAGATAAGGGATGCGGCGACCGAAGCGGCACCACGTCTTATCGCTCAACGTGCCCACGATAGGCTGAACCAGAATTCCCATCAGAGGAGGGAGAATCCAAAAATAACTCAAGTTGTGTGGGTCAGCACCCAACGTTGCAAAGATTCGGGAGATGTTGGCGCTCTGTAGGGCGTAGGCAATCTGCACTCCGAAAAATCCGAAGCTCAAGTTCCAGAGCTTCCAGAAACTTAAATCAGGTTTTTGTTTCATCGTTATATTGTTTTTATATTTTTATCTTGTTGTTCCTCTCACCACGAGTCGTGTTCTCACCACTCTCTTCTCCACATCATCTCTAGGGATGGAGCCTTCCACCTGACCAATCAGGATATTGGCAGCTTCCTCGCCTACGGCAACACCTCGCTGCTCAACCGTAGTAAGCATCGGGTCGCACGCCTTGGCACGGTCACCATTGGTGAATCCGCAGATGCTGATTTCTTCAGGCACCTTGAACCCCATCCGCTTGGCGGTATAGAGGATGCCGATTGCCGTATCATCATTGATGGCGAAGAAAGCATCCGGACGATCTTCCTCTATCAGAATATCCGGCGTTATTGCTTCGGCATTGGCACGGTCATCGCAAATCTTCACCCAGTCAGGGTTCTCCGTCAAACCATGCTTTACCAGCGCATCATGATAACCGTTATATCGGTTCTTAGAGATTTCCAGATTCATCGGCGAGCCGTAGAAGGCAATCTTCTTGCAGCCCGTATCAATCATGTGGGTAACGGCAGTAAAGGCACCCATATAGTCATCTACCACCACTCGCGAGCAGTTCACGCCCGTACATATTCTATCATAGAAGATGAGCGGCACCCCATTCTGCAGCAGTTTTTCGAAATGGTCATACTGCTTGGTATCCTTCGCCTGTGAAACGATGATGCCACAAACCTTGTTCTGATAGAAGTCTTCACAGATAGCCACCTCCTTATCGTAACGCTCGTTACTCTGCGCCACCATCACACGGTAACCTCTGGCTCTAGCCTCTTCCTCTATACCCGAAAGCACCGACATGAAGTAATAGTGTACCACCTGAGGTACAATAACTCCAATCACCTTCATCGGCTTCACCTTATTATGTCTTAAAGCTTCACCCAGGAAATTAGGAAAGAAGTTATGTTCACGCGCGTATTTCTGAATACGCTCCTTTTGGGCAGTACTGATACGAGAACTGTCCTTCAATGCCCGGCTCACTGTGGCAACACTTACGCCAAGATCGCGAGCAATATCTTTCATTGTTATTGTTTCTTTATCACCCATTGCTATTAGTTGTGCTGCAAAATTACGAAATATCCTCAATATTGGTCAGAATTCATTGACATAAATCAAGTAAATTCTGTGCAAACGTTTGCACAAAATAAATAACGGAATTAACATAAAAATAGTACAACATAAGAGAAAAGAACTTAATTTTGCACACAGAAACGACAAGTTTATGGGCAAGCGCCCCATTCCTACCTTATATAATATAAGCAAGATGCCAGAAAGACCCCGAAAAGAGCCAGAACGGCATTTTAGAGTAGGAACGATGACAACTTAAGCCAAAAAGAATGAAAAAGTAAATAATTTAATATTATACATTAACTTAAAAATCAAGCAAATGATGAAGCAGGTAAAAATTAAATTGCCTCTCAGAGCGTTGACCCTAGCAAGCGGTCTGCTTCTGACGGTGAGTTCCTTTGCGCAGAGTAATGCAATTAAGGGACATGTGAAGGATGCTTCTGGTGAGCCTATCATGGGTGCTACCATTACAGTTAACGGTAAGGCAGTGGGCATTACCGACATGGATGGTAACTTCTCAGTTGATGCAGCGCCAGGTGCCAATCTTACTTTCACCTATCTTGGAATGACACCAAAAACAATCAAAGCAACATCTAACATGATGATTACCTTGGTTGACGACCAGAAGTCTTTGAACGAGGTCGTTGTCATTGGTTATGGTCGCGCTAAGAAGAACGACTTGACTGGTTCTGTTACAGCTATCAAGCCTGATGAGATGTCAAAGGGTATCACAAGCAGTGCCTCTGATATGTTGGTAGGTAAGATTGCCGGTGTAGATGTACAGACTGGTGGCGGTCAACCTGGTACCGGTGCACAGATTCGTATCCGTGGTGGTGCCTCTCTGAATGCTTCCAACGACCCTCTCTATGTCATCGATGGTTTGGCTATTGACAACAATACCAACAAGGGTATGAGTAACGTCTTGGCTATGATCAACCCTAACGATATCGAGAGCTTCACCGTATTGAAAGATGCTTCTGCTACAGCTATTTACGGTTCCCGTGCTTCTAATGGTGTCATCATCATTACAACCAAGAAGGGACGTTCTGGCCAGAAACCATCTGTTACCTATAATGGCGATGTAACATTGTCTACCATCCAGAAGAAATATGAGGTAATGAATGCCAGCGAATACAAGCAGGCTCTTACCAATCTGGGTATTGACACTAACGGTTTGGGAACTGCCGATACCGACTGGCAGGATGAGATTTTCCGCACAGCTATCTCTACCAATCACAACGTCAGCATTCAGGGCGGTCTGAAGAACATGCCTTATCGTGTCAGCTTAGGTTTCGAAGATAACAACGGTATCGTTAAGACCACTTGGATGAAGCGTTTCAATACATCTATCAACGTTGCTCCTACTTTCCTTGACAAGCACTTGAACGTTAACTTCACAGCGAAGTATATGTTCGAGAAGGATCGTTATGCAAAGGTTGGTGATGCCATCGGTGGCGCACTTACCATGGACCCTACACAGTCTGTATACGGAGATGGTGACATTTACAAATTCGTTGGTGGATATTACCAGTACATGCAGGCCGCAAAAGATATCAGCGATCCTAATTGGACAAGTATAGCCAAGACTCAGGTTCCACAGAATCCAGTGGCAGTTCTCAACAACTACAAATGCATCGCCAAGTCTAATGATATTTCTGGAAACCTTGAGGTAGACTACAAGATTCATGGTTTCGAAGACTTGCATTTGCATGCTGCCATCGGTGCCCAGTATACAGATGGTAAGCAGGATGAGAATATTTCCAAGTATTCTTTCTCCAACAATTACTATGGATATATTGGCTATGACCACGCCTATAAATATAGCATTGAAGGCAAAGCTTTTGCAGAATATGCACACAAGTTTGGTGTTCATGACATCGACATCATGGCAGGTGCAGAGCAGAGCCACTACCACAGAACAGGTTATAACTACGGAACAGGTACCGATGAGTACTTGAAAGCGAACAATCCTATCTATGAAGAGACAGAAGGCAAGTGGAATTACGAGCATGACCCAGTAAGCAAAGATGACGAAATGTGGAGAACCCACAACTCTCTGGTATCTTACTTCGGACGTCTTAACTACAACTTGCTCGATCGATATTTGTTTACAGCTACATTCCGTGCCGATGGTTCTTCTCGCTTCAGAAAGGGTAAGAAGTGGGGTTACTTCCCAGCAGCAGCCTTTGCATGGAAGATCAACAACGAGCCTTTCCTGAAGGATGCAAAATGGCTCGATGAATTGAAACTCCGTTTGGGTTGGGGTAAGACCGGTCAGCAGAATGGTATTGATGACTTCTACTATTCTACTCTGTATAGAGTCAGCAATGGTTATGCACAGTATCCATTCGGTGATAAATATTACCAGACATTACGCCCAACAGCAAGCAATCCTGACTTGACATGGGAAAAGACAACAACTTATAATGCAGGTCTCGACTTCACAGCTCTCAATGGTCGTTTCGGTGTAAATGTAGATGGTTACTATCGTAAGACTACCGACCTTTTGGCAAGCGTTGCCATTGCCGGTGGTACAAACTTTGGTGACCAACTTCTGAAGAACATCGGTTCTTTGGAGAACTATGGTATTGAGTTGGCATTCAACGTTAAGCCTATCGTTACCAAGGACTTCATTTGGGACGTAACTTACAATGTAGGATGGAACCACAACGAAATCACCGAATTGGAAGCAGGTTTGCAAGATTGGGTATGGACAGGCGACAAGGTATCTCGTGGTAACAACACCAAGATTCAGGTAAACAAGGTTGGCCAGCCAATCAATTCATTCTATGTTTACCAGCAAATTTACGATGAGAACGGCAAGCCTATCGAGGGTGCTTATGTTGACCGTAACGGAAATGGTACAATAGATGATGATGACCGTTATTGCTACAAGAGCCCAGCTCCTGATGTCATCATGGGTTTCACTACCAAGTTCATCTATAAGAACTGGGACTTCAGTGCAGCCTTCCATGCTTCTTTCGGCAACTATGTATACTACGACTTCTTGAATGATAAGGCTGTTCTTGCCGACATCAACAAAGATGGTCTCTACAGAAATACAACAACAGAAGCTGTCAATCTTGGTTTTACGGGTAAAACTTCCAATGCGACTAACACGAGCGACTATTTCGTACGCAATGCTTCTTACCTGAAGTGTAGCAACATGACATTGGGTTACAGTTTCCCTGCCTTGATTAAGGTTGGTGCAGAGAAGATTTGCAATGGACGCATCTTCTTCACAGTCCAGAATCCATTCATCATTACCAAGTATAAGGGTATCGACCCTGAGGTAAGCAGCGGTATCGACAATAATCCTTACCCACGTCCAATAAGCTTCCAGCTTGGTTTGAATCTTAACTTCTAAAATATTTAAAGGAGACAATTATGAAAAAAATATTGATTAAGACTGCAATGGCAGGTATGTTGTGCATGGGCTTTGTCTCTTGCGCAGACGAACTGAACATCAAGTCTGTTGACCCACATAATTACCCAACATACTCAGTAGAGGGGCTCTTGGCTAAGCAGTATGCTACTCTTGGCCTTACAGGTCAGAAAGGTCCTGCAGGTATAGCAGACTTGAGTTGCGATGAAGGTGAAAGCGGATTTATCCGTACAGTGTTCAACTTAGAAGAGTTGATGACAGACGAAACTCTGTGGGCTTGGCAGGAGAATGATGGTATCGCTCCAATTACCAACATGAACTGGACCAAGGATAATGTACGTATCAACTGGGCATACCAGCGTCTGATTTTCGACATTACCTTGTACAATCAGTTTATCACAGAGCAGACAGGAAAACTGAGTGACGACCAAATTGCAGAGGTTCGTTTTCTCCGTGCATTGAACTACTATTATTTCCTTGACCTCTTCCGCAAGGCTCCTTTCAAGGATACCTTCGACGATTCTCTCCCTGTAGAGAAGACAGGCAAGGATCTCTACGAGTGGATAGACAAAGAGTTGACTACCATCGAACCAATGATGGCTGAGGTTGGTGCTTATAACAATTCTGAGAATTTCGGACGTGCTGACCGTGGTGCAGCTTATGCGCTGCATGCCCGTCTGGCTCTTAACTCTGCCGTTTATACCAATGGTCAGGTGAAGGATTACCAGAAGGCTATCGATTATTGCGACAAGATTATCGATGGTGAAGGCAAAGATAAATACGCACTTTGCCGTAATGAGAAGAATGGCTACAGTGGTTATCAGCAGTTGTTCATGGGTGACAATGACTGCAACCCAGAAGCAATGAAGGAAATCATCTTCCCTATCCGTCAGGATGGTGTTAAGACTCGTTCTTATGCAGGTACTTCTTACCTCGTAAATGCGACCAGCATAGCAGGCATGCCTTACGCAAGTACAAGTGATTCCTGGAAATGTCTGTTTGCCCGTGTAGACTTGGTAAAGAAGTTCTTCCCTAATGGGGATATTCCTAAGGCAGACAAAGCGGATCTCGTAGCTAATGCTGATAGAGACAAGATTATTGCAAAGGATAAAGAGAAGAAATTCAGTACAGCAGATGTTATAGCACAGGCAAAAGACGATCGTGCCCTCTTCTATATGGGTATAGGTGGCTGTGACGACAAAGTACGTACTCTGACACCAGGCGATGCCATAACAAGTCCTCTGAATGGAGCATCTATCGTAAAGTGGAGCAACACCCACGCAGATGGTACACCACAGCATCACCAGAACTATTCAGACACAGACTTCCCATTGTTCCGCTTGGCAGAAATCTATCTGACCCGTGCAGAGGCTAAGTACCGCCTCAATGGTAGCCAGGACGGTTTGGCTGACATCAATTTGGTTCAGGATCGTGCCAACCGTGAAGTAAAGGCAACATCAGTAGATGAGACGACTCTTATCGACGAATGGTGCCGTGAGTTCTACATGGAAGGCCGCCGCCGTTCAGACTTGGTTCGCTTTGGATTGTTCACAGGTTCTAAGTATCTCTGGAATTTCAAGGGCGGTGTAGCTGATGGAACTGGTATTGAGGCTCACTATGACATCTATCCTATTCCAGGCAATGAGACAAAGAACAACCCTAACATGACGCAGAACCCAAAATACTAATTGTTAGGAAACCAGATTTAAAATAAAAGAAATCAATTATGAAAAAAATATTCAAATTCATGTTGCTGCCAGCAATGGTTCTCCCTTTGCTTTTTACATCATGTGATGATGACAGAGACAGCAACCCTACATTGGACTTGAGTCATGTCGCAGAGGAATTTGTATTGAATACTCCTGCACTTGCAGAAAAAAATACATACGATCTCTCCAATGCAAAAAAATTGAACCTGACATGTTCTCAACCAAATTATGGAGGAGTACCCTACGGAGTGAAATACTATGTACAGGTATCTGTCGATCCAAATTTCGTAAACGACCGTAATGCCACCCACTCAGAATTAAAGACATTCTACCAGAGAACAAAAATGGAGGTGGATGCATCTGAGGTAAATGATGCGGTAATAGCTCTTTTCAAGGCAGCTAATCCTAACGGAATACTTCCTGAAGAAATGCCTATTTACATTCGTCTCCGTGCTGTTATTGGCGGTACAAGCAATCCAAATTTGGGAGAAACCTTCTCGAATGCAATTACCTTGCCTTCTGTAAAAGCAGTCTATAAAGTTCCTGATGCTAAGTTTACAGAAAAGCTTTACTTGACAGGTAGTTCTATTCAGACACCATGGGAAAGCTGGAAAGCAATTCCTCAGGTATGGGGTGTACCAGGTAAGTATTATGGCGTTATCTACCTGCCAGCAGGTGGTGAATTCCAGTGGGGTACAAAGAACAACGATAATCGTGGTTTTAGCGACATCATTGGAGGAATCAACGATGAAGCCAACGCTGGTATTACAGAAGGTGAGAAGAACAGAATCAAGGCTGCTAACGCAGGTTGGTACACCCTCTTGTTCGAAGGTAAAATCACAGAAGACAAGAAGGACATCATTTGGACACTGTCTATCTACCCAACAAAGGTTTATCTCTTTGGTGGTTGTATGAAGCAGACCTGTGATCCTTGGGTATTTGATGAGAATTTTGCGTTTAAAGCTCCAAGCAATCCAAGCGGCAAATGGGAATCACCTGCATTCCTTGCAAGCGCAGAACTTCGTGCTGCTGTTAAGGTTGGCGATTTAGACTGGTATCGTACAGAGTTCACCTTTAACATAAAGAACGGAGAATTGTTCTGGCGTAAAAATGATATACCTGAAAACTGGGCTAAAACGGAAGGAGCTGATTACTCAGTAACGACCACCGAAGGTCAGAAGTTGTATATCGACTTGGATAATTATAAAGCAGAAGTTAAATAATTAAGACCAAAGCACAATGAAAAAAACATTATTATATAGCTTAGCAGTCTTGGCAAGTATTACACTTGCCAGCTGCAATGGCGACTACGATGATTGGGCTAATCCACAAGCCAATGAGCAGGAAGCAGCAGCTGCCCAATACGGAATCACATTTACACCTGGTTCTGAAGCAGTAAGTAGCATGCCAAACGAAGATGGAATCATCAACCTCGTCCACCTCAACTCTACAAATGACAATGTTACAGGCTATACACTGAGAGAATTGAAAGTGAATAATGAGGTCATCGAAGGAGAAATTAACGGCAATGACATCCAGGTAAGCGCAAAAGATTTGGAAAAGTTCCTCTGCAACAACAGCAATTCACGCGCCTGCAAAACTTATGACTTGAAAGTAGAGTCAAAGGTTTCAATAAACCTAGAATCGGGCGATGTTATTTCCATCAATACAGCAGGAGAAACCACAGGTAAGTTAACAACAAGCCCTGTTCCTGCAATTGATGAAAATGGTTACTACATGCTAGGTGATCTTAACGGAAAAAGCTGGGATGCAACCGATCCTCAATGGATGACTAAGATTGCAGATGGTGTTTACCAGCTCAAAGTTACCACAGAGAAAGAGAAGAACTGGTTTAAGTTCTATGAAGGCAGCAAGTACAAGTACGAAGACGGAGATTGGACTTATATCGACTCTGGTGCTCTGGGATGTAAGGAAAATGGTTGCGAAGATGGTTCTGGCTATATCTATTTTAATGGCGACAGCTGGGGTAAATTGCAGACTATGGTTATTCCAGGAGCTGGTACATGGATTGTAACACTCGACATGAACAATCTGACATACTCTTTTGCTAAGCCTGTGCTCTATATGGCAGGCAACGCTAATGATTGGAAGCAGATTGACTACCTCTCAAGTGAAGATGCAGTAAAATACACTGGTTATATGTACTTGGACGGTAGTGGTTTCAAGTTCTGTACTCAGCCAAACTGGGATGGTACCAACTATGGTGGAGCTTTCTTCGGTGAGTCAGAAGATAACATCATTATGACTCAACCTGCAGGTTACTATAAGGTAGATATTGATTTGTCTGAGAAGAAATACGAACTGACTCCTATCACCACTATTGGTATCATTGGTGACGCAACAGTCAATGGTTGGAGCGGCGACGACATTAATATGAATTATGTTCCTTACAACAAAGAAACTAAGGAAGGTCGCTATTGGGAAGTCAAAGGCATCACTTTGAAAACTGGTGTAATCAAGTTCCGCGCTAACGATGATTGGGCCATCAACTGGGGTGGAGAGTTAGATAATCTCACTTCAAAGGGTAATCCTGCAAACATCGCTGTAGAAGAAGGCAAATACGACATCAAGCTTTATCCTTGGGCTGATGGCTATGCAAAGTGTGAAATGACTAAGAAGTAAGCATTTGCTTCATCAAATAAACTAAATATCAATAGGCGGCTCTCAATTCCGAGAGTCGCCTATTTTTTTCTTTCTCCTCATCCTTTTCAAGTATTTTTTCCCTAAAACCTTGGAAGTTACGAGGAAAAGTCGTATCTTTGCACCGAATAAGTACAACATTTATATTTTATGATTATGAGAACAGGCGACAAAGTATTAATATCTCCAGACTTGACACATGCCAAAGACTGGACACAGGGCGAAGTGATTGAAGTTGAGAACAATCCTTTCGTAGGAATTGTCATCTCCGCAAAAACCGCAGATGGGAACATATTCTTTGGATATAAGGACTTATTTGAGCCAGCAAAGGAGGCAGTATGTACGCACTAGCATTTGATATGGTAATTTCTGATTTACAGAAATACTATGGCGAACCTTACAACAAGGCTTACTACGAAATAAAAGAGCTTCTAAAGAAGAATGGTTTCGAGTGGGTGCAAGGCAGTACATACATGACGATGAATGATGATTTGACTGCACTTGTAAAAACAGTTATGGAGCTTTCTAAAATAGAGTGGTTTAAGAAATCAGTCAGAGATCTAAGAGGATTCAAAGTTGAAAGTTGGTCGAACTTTACTGATTTGGTTAAAAACTCATAGAATAGGCGACTCTCCTCCAATCCGGGAGTCGCCTATTTTCTTTTTCTCCTCCCCCTTTTCAAGTATTTTTTCCCTAAAACCTTGGAAGTTACGAGGGAAAGTCGTAACTTTGCAGAAGAAAAGCTGCACTCGGCAAATTGAAAGCAAGCTTTCTTTGCGCTCGTTTGCATTTTCTTTGCCAACGAATAGCAATATTGCGTCCACGACCTGACCTTATAAAGCGTAAGCAGATGGCAAATAACATAGAAAATCAAGATAAAAGCAAACCGGTCGCAAATTGCGACCAGTACATTTGCAAACTTATTTTTTTCTCATTCATATCAAGTATTTTTCACTTAAACATTTGGATATTAAAGAGAAAAATCGTATCTTTGCGGCATCATTTAAAATAACATTAAAAGGAAAGCAATATGGATGTAGCTATAAATAATATAAAAACAACTATAACTGTTCCGCAAGTTGACTTCAACTTATTAAAGGAACTGGCAAAGAAGTTTGGCTGGGTTATTCAAACCGAAAAGAAAAGTGGTATTGAAGAAGCCCTAGAAGATGTTAAAGCAGGCAGAGTATATCATGCAAAAGATGCTCACGACTTAATCAAACAGTGCTTAGAATGAAATACTCTATTGACTTTACAAACAGATTTAAAAAGTCTTTGCGAAAAGGAGTGAAACGTGGGCTAGACCCTACTCTCATAGAAAAAGCTGTAGAGAAATTAGCTAATGAGGGTAAACTACCGCCATCATATAAATCGCATAAACTTCATGGAAACCTAGAAGGTATATGGGAATGTCACATAACCCCTGATTGGTTGATGCTGTGGGAACAAAACGATGAAAAATTAACTTTGCTGTTTCTCAACAATGGAACCCATAGCGATTTGTTTTGACTATAATGTAAATTCATATACAAACATTGTATTATAATTAATCTAACAGCCATTGTTCGACAAGCACACGGAGGCAGAGTGTATGGATATATTTGATTGTTGGATTTATATAGTGAAGAATATGAACATGTTTGAACAGATGCCATTCAGCGAGAAGTATCCAGTCTTCCGCAAGTTGGCAGAAATAGGCGACCTCCGCAAGCTCTCCCGAGAGGAACTAGAGCTGTATGACGAGGACATCAAGAATATGCGTGATATATATGCCACCAGAAAGTTTGATGAAAAGAAAGGGATGGAAAAAGGTATGGAAAAAGAAAAGCTAGCCACAGCTCGCCGCCTTCTGTCAATGGGCCTTTCTGATGAGCAAGTATCGACAGCCACCGAACTCCCACTGGAGGAAATCCAGAAATTAAAGGAACAAGCCTGAAACTGGCTGAACTTTCAGGAACTCAAATGTAGGATATGAGACGTTTTTATTAGGCATAGGATATGCTTAACTATAATTTCGCGGTTGCAACCGCGAAATTATAGTTTGCAATTCGGCGGTTGCAACCGCCGAATTACAAAACAATAAAAATCATATACAGAACTTTCGCATGTGGTTTAAGTTCGGGCTGAAGGCCCAAAAGCTCTTAGCCCAGGGCATCGCCCTGGGTATAATAGCTATCAGCAAGGCGCCCTGTAAGGGCAAAAGCTTTATGTATTGCCTAGAGTTTTAAAGCTTTTGCCCTTACAGGGCGACAGGTTTTCGCCCGTAATAACCCAGGGCGATGCCCTGGGCTAGGAGCTTCTGCCCCTTCGGGGCGTGTGGAGCCAACTTGCGAAATTTCTGTTTAATAATTCACAAAGGAACTTTTAGTTGAAATCAGCTTCTTATATGAGTATATAAACTACAACAAGCAACCGATAAATAAGGACGAACTGATCAAAGATTTTGATCGGTTCAATAACTCAAACATTCTATAATTGCGCAATCAATGATTGCGCAATTAGGAAAATAATGTAATAACATTCAATGGGCGGCTCTCAATTCCGGGAGTCGCCTATTTTCTTTTTCTCCTCCCCCTTTTCAAGTATTTTTTCCCTAAAACCTTGGAAGTTATGAGGAAAAGTCGTATCTTTGCAGAAGAAAAGCTATAAAAAAGAAATTATGGGACATCAAGAAGATATTGTAAAAACAGAAAGTAAAATCATTGTCATCAGGAATACGCAAGTCATCCTTGACTGAGATGTTGCGGAATTGTATGGAGTAACAACCAAGGTGGTTAACCAAGCCATAAGAAACAATCCAGATAAGTTTCCTTCTGGATATGTTATCGAACTGACTAACAGCGAGAAAGAGCATGTGGTCAAAAATTTTGACCACCTCGAAACATTGAAGTTTTCTCATGCAACAGTAAAGGGATTTACAGAGCAAGGACTTTATATGCTTGCCACAATATTAAAATCACCAATGGCAACAGCCACCGCCATTGCCATCATTGATACTTTCACTCAACTTCGCAAGTTGGCAAGAACTATAGATAAGGTGAATGAAGATGCAAAGGAGCATGGTATTTTACCAGACAAAGCAACAGAAGGTAAGATACAAGCTGCCATGAACGAAGTCTTCGCAGATAAGCTGCCATTAAAAATGCGCAGATTGACTTTTGGGGTAAATTTAGGAGTGCTGAAATTTTCTATAGAAACCACAAGAGAATCCAAAGAATAAAACAACATAAAAAGGAGGGAAGAATATGAACATGTTTGAACAGATGCCATTCAGCGAGAAGTATCCAGTCTTCCGCAAGTTGGCAGAAATAGCGACCTCCGCAAGCTCTCCCGAGAGGAACTAGAGCTGTATGACGAGGACATCAAGAATATGCGTGATATATATATTACCAGGCGGCTCTCGAACATATCGGGAGCCGCCTTTTTGTATGCCTTTACATTATGCAAATCTATGAAAATCGTATTAAGCCTTCTGCACGTTTTCAAGATTTTTATGATCATATTCTTTAACAGACTATGGGATGGATTTTTGCACTTGCTTGTTCAATTCGCGTTCTTTGTCTTCTATGAAAGATGATGCATATATATATAATAATGTGATAACTTGTATCTTTTGGTGTAAAATATTAGGTTTATTTATACTTTGATATATGTCATGTGATTATACGACATTTGTCATCCGACCGTACGACAAGTGTCGTATAAACGCATGACAAATGTCACGCAATCGTAAGAAAGGCTTCCTTGCATCGTTATAATTGATTCCTTGCATCATATAAGTTGCAGCATTGTTATCATCCATCTCACCATAGCCAAGCATCGGGACGTAATTTTCATTTCCTCAGTTGGCTATGATTCCTCCTCTCACCAGCCATTTCGCAAAGAAGTGGTCGCTAACCAGATAGCCAGTCGGAGTCTTGCTTATCAGCTGCTTATCTACCAATGCCTTTAATGCCGTTTTCACGCTGCTCGTAGCTGGAAGATGGTGGGTGCTGATAAACTGCTGGCTCAACGGCGAAGATACCAAATGCTCACGAGCTATCGCCCCCAAAAGGATTGTTCAATCTTGCCATATCTTGTTATCATTCATTATACAAACGTTCATTGCGCTTTTTACGCAACGCAAATTACGCAATAAAAAACGAGACCGCCAAATGTTTTCTAGTTTTTTAATAATAATTATCTCCTAAAGCTACATATACCTTAATTATATATAGAAGAAAAGCGCACCGGAATGCAAACGTTTGCACAATTTATTCGCTTGATTTGCATCAATTTTTGAACAAGCTAATGAAATAAATCGTAACTTTGCCAACGTATAACAATACAACTTGCAATTAAACATAAAATAATAATCACAAAATACAAAGATAATTATGAAGAAGATATACTTTACACTTATCGCTTTACTGGCAAGCATCAATATGTTTGCACAAGGCTGGCCTGCTAACTATAGTGGCGTCATGCTGCAAGGATTCTCATGGGATTCTTACGACTACTCCCAATGGACTGTTTTAGAGAAGCAAGCCGATGACATGAAAGGATTCATCGACCTAGTATGGCTTCCACAAAGCGGTAAATGCATCGAAACCACAAAGGTGATGGGCTATATGCCATATTATTATTTCAACCAGAACTCCTCATTCGGAACTGAGGCTGAACTCAGAAGTCTGATTGCCAAGTTCAAAGCCAACGGCATAGGCGCAATAGCTGATGTTGTGGTCAACCATCGCAATACAGACGGCTGGTATGCCTTCCCTGCAGAAACCTACAAGGGAGTGACCTACCAGATGCTGTCTACCGATATCTGCAAGAATGATGATGATGGAAGTACGGCAACACAGGCAAAAAAAGACGGGGTTAGCCTCAGCAATAACAATGATGAGGGAACCGACTTTGGAGGATGCCGTGATATTGACCATAAGAGCGAGAACGTACAGAAGATTATCAAGGCATATCTGAAATTTCTGAAGGAGGATATAGGATATACCGGTTTCCGCTACGACATGGTAAAGGGTTTCAGCGGTACCCACGTGGCTGACTACAATGATGCAACAGGCGTAAAATTCTCTGTTGGAGAATATTGGGACGGAAACGAGTCTATCATCAACTGGATAAACAAAACCAACAAGAAGAGTGCAGCCTTCGACTTCCAGTTCCGTTATAATGTACGCGACGCAATAAGCGTAAAAGACAATAAGGTTGTTTCATCGCAAAACTGGTCAAAGCTGAAGAGCGATTACAATCTGATGCATGACCCAACATACCGTCAGTATGCCATCACATTCGTAGAGAATCACGACATGCAATACCGCTCTAAAGATGAGCCGCTGGATCCTCTTAAGCGAGATACGCTTGCTGCAAATGCCTATATGCTCGCCATGCCGGGAACTCCTTGCGTGTTCCAGCCACACTGGAGAGCCTACAAACAGGAAATCAAGAGCATGATTGAAGCCCGCAAACTTGCAGGCATCACCAACATGAGCAATTATACCAACAAGATGGCGCAGATCGCATGCTTTGCCAATGAGACTACCGGCGACAAGGCTAAGCTCATCGTGGTTGTAGGAAACAACACCAAGGCATATACTCCAAGTGCTGATTATGCACAGATTCTCGAAGGATACCACTACCGTTATTATCTTTCTAAATCTGCAGAAACCGCATGGTGCAACATTCCATCAGGCGAATACGAGGCAGGATTCAAGGCTAAGCTTACGGCTGTGAGTCAGAACAGCAATGCCAAACTGGTATACACTACTGACGGCACAGACCCTACAGCCAAGAGCAAGCAGGTAGCTACAGGTAACACCATCAACATAGATGAGACCTGCACCTTGAAGGTTGGCTTGCTTATCAATGGAAACGTAACAGGTATCCGTACCTACAATTATACCGTCAAGACATTCGAGCCATATACCATCACCATATATGCCAATGCCGACCAGGTAACCAACTGGGGTTCAGCCATGTATTTCTACGCATGGAATTCCAGCGAAACCTTTACACTAGGCTGGCCAGGTACTGCTGTTACAGCAACCAAAACGCTGAACGGAAAGAAGTGGTACTATATGGACTTCAAAATCAAAAGCAAGGATGCTATCGTAAACATCATCTTCAATCAGGGAAATGGAACAGGCAAGAAGCAGACCGTAGACATGAACGCTGGCAACAGCACCAAGTTCTACGAGATTACCACTGCACAGAATAATGGCAAATACACCTGCAAGGATGTTACCGCCATCTGGGCACCAACAGGCATCACAGGAACTCCAACCATAAGCAATACCACAACTACAGACAATGCATGGTATACGCTAAGCGGTATGAAAATGGGTAAGAAGCCTGCAAAGAATGGTATTTACATCCATCAGGGAAAGAAAGTGATTATCAGATAAGAATACAACAAATAAGTTCAAAGAATAGTTTCAGTTTTTAGTTTAAGTTTTTTAGCTTTAAGCTTTTAGGTTTATTAAGATTTATGTTTTTAGGTTTAGTTTTGTGTGAACAAAATTATTAGTCAGTTGTTTTAGGTTAGGAAAAAGAGGTATACCCAAGATTCATCTTCGGGATATACCTCTTTTCTTATTTTAATTATCTTTCTTATTCTAATTATCTTTCGCGCTGGTCAGCACCCCACATCAGTTTTTCTCTCAGGGTAGAGAAATAACGCTGGTTGCGCTGCTTCACAATCTTGATGCTATGAGGAGCCTTGCGGATGATAAGGCGGGTTTCCTCCGTCATACGCTCACTACGACCATCGATGGCTACCAGATAGTTGTGGCTGCGACTCTCGATATCGAGCGTAATGACAGCCGTATCGTTGATGACGATAGGACGGATGTTCAGACTGTGAGGAGCAACCGGAGTAAGACAGATGCTGCCACTCTGCGGAATGATGATAGGTCCGCCATTCGATAGATTGTATGCCGTAGAACCTGTTGGCGTAGTAACAATCAGACCATCCGCCTGATAAGTGACGAGGAATTCGCCATCTACCTGCGTACGGATGGAAATCATCGAAGCATCATCACGCTTCAGTACGGCGATATCGTTGAGGGCGAACGGATTGCCGGCAAGTATGCCACCTTCTGCCTCCACCTGAATCACCGCATGCTCCTCTATCAGACAATCACCGGCATAAAGACTGTCCAGCGCCGACTCTATCTCGCTTGGCAGCACATCGGCAAGGAAGCCCAATCTGCCCATATTCACACCGATGATAGGTGTACCCTTGGCTCCCACACGGCTCGCTGCCTTCAGGAAGGTACCGTCACCACCCATAGAGATGACGTAATCCACATCGAAGTTGTAATCCTCGAACACCCCAGCCGCCTTCACATCGAGATGCTGGTCGCGGGTAAGAAACTCGTAATAAGCATTCTCCACATAAACTTCAGCCTCCTTCTTTTCGAGATAAAGAAGGATTTTCTCTATCGAAGCCGACTTCTTAGCCTGGTATTCATTACCAAATATTGCGAATTTTAAATGTTGCTGTGCCATAGCTATAAATCTGTTCATCATAAATTTATATGCAAAAGTAATGTTTTTTTTCGAAAAGTCAACAATTATATGGAAAAATCTTCCATTTATTGTATGATTTGACAAAAAACCACTTTTCTTTTGATACCTTTTTCTACCCATTGCGTACTAACAAGAAATTAAATCCATAAAAATATGAATAAAATAAAACTTGCAGCCGTCATTTTCGGCTTATTTAGTTATTCTGTCTCCATGCAGGCCCAACTATTGAAAGGAACAGTAAAGGCAGACAGCATCAGCGACATGATGATTACCTACTATCCTGACGGAAACATTTTGGAAGCCGTCAGTACAGACATCGAAAGAGATGCCAAAGGCAACTTTATCTATGATGGTCCCATCCCAAGCAAAGAACAGGACATTACCATCCAAGCCGACAATGACATCTTTGGCGTCCACTTAGAGAAAGGAAAGACTGCACAGATCACCATTTTCCGCAATAAGGAAGGAAAGCTTGAGGCGAAAATCAGCGGAGACAACGCAGACCTCAGCCGTTTCTACAACACTTACACCCAAGGATACGACATGATGAAATACTGGTCACCAGATCCAGAGGATGCAAAGCCCAACGCAGAGTATCGCAAAATCCTCGAAGAGGAAAATGCCCACGTGATGAAAGAACTTCAGAAACTCAAAGGCAAACCTTACTTCAACTATTACAAAAGATTGAGCGAAGGCATGTACACCTGGAGCAAGATTCGCCTCATCATGGATCTTTCATACGATGAGAAGAAGCATACCATAGACTATCCCGAATATATCAATGCCGTCAAGGACATCGACCCCAACGACTCCATCAACTTAGCCACCAATCTGAGTAGCGCTTGGCTTGATTACCAGTGGAATTTGCTATACAAGGAGACCAACGACTCCACAAAAAGCTATCTTGCCAATATACAGAACATAGAGGGAAAGATAACCAATCCCAAGGTGAAGAAGTTCCTCGTCAACATGTTCATGTATGGCTATTCGATGGCACCAGCGGGCGACATCAAGACCATCTGGAAGGTTTACGAAAATCTGGCAAAGGATTATCCAGAAATGATTGCAAAGTACAAGCCCATGATACAAACTGCTCTGAAGTCGTTCGACGGAAAGCCATTGCCATACGATCCAACGATAGAGACACCAGACGGCAAGACATGCAAATTGAGTTTCCTCTATGGCAAACTCACCTATATAGATATGTGGGCAACTTGGTGCGGACCATGCTGCAAGGAGATTCCTCACCTCGAAAAAGTGGTAGAGAAATACAAGGGCAACGACAAGATTCAGTTCATCAGCATCTCCATCGATGCCAACAAGCAGGCTTGGCTCAACAAGCTAAAGAAAGACAATCCTGCCTGGCCGCAATACATCATGCCACAAGCAGACGCAGACAAATTGATGAAACAGATGGGCATCAATGGCATTCCACGCTTCCTGATGTTGGATGGCAATGGCAATGTCATCTTCCCAGATGCCAAACGTCCTTCAGATCCAGAGCTTATCGAAGACCTCAATAATCATATTAAATAAACAACACTATCGCCATGGAGAAATATACTAACGAGCATATCAGTGCCTTGCTCTTCAAGAAAATCATAGGTTCCATCTCTTCCGACGAAGAGATGGAACTCAATACTTGGCGAAAAGAAGAAGCTGAGCACGAAAAACTATACCAGCGTATGCTTGACTACCAATACATCAACAGTCAATTACAAAAGCGTAGGTTTGTGAATACAGAACGTCCACAAGCGGAAATGCTCCAACGTATAGCATCTCCATCCAAGAGATGGCATCGCTTGGGCATCGCCGCTTCCTTCCTTGCCATCATCAGCCTTAGCGCAGCATGGATGTGGACGCAGCAAGAGCAGAAAGAACGACAAGAAGTGGCAGCTATCTTGGCTCCAGCCACCAACAAAGGCATCGTGCCAGGCGAGAACAAGGCCATCCTGACCCTCACCGACGGAAGACAAATCGCATTGGGCGAGAAAGTAGGCAAAGAGAAGCCCTCACTCTTGGACAAAGCCATCGCCAAGATTACCGGCAGTCAAAAACAGTTGTGCCTTGACATTCCGCGTGGAGGAGAGTTCAAGATTGTCCTCGAAGACAGCACGGAGGTCTGGCTAAATTCCGAGACCCAACTCATCTATCCTGAAAAATTCGCAGAAAATGAGCGCCGTGTTATCGTGAAAGGAGAAGCTTTCTTCAAGGTGGCCCATGAAAGCAACCGACCTTTCAGGGTGGAAACAGATGGACAGCTTGTCACGGTACATGGTACGCAATTCAACGTGAAATCATACAAGGAAGACAGAAAGATACTGACCACCTTGTTGGAAGGCAGTATCTCCCTGAGCAGGAAAAACAACAGCGGCGAGGTTCTACTCAGCCCTGGACATCAATCACAGTTCGACAAGCTTTCCTCCAGCACGAACATCAAGTCAGTCAATGCAGAGATTGTTGCGAGTTGGCGACAAGGAAAATTCGTGTTCGAGAACCAGACTTTGGAGGAAATCATGCAAGAGCTTAGCCGCTGGTATTCATTCGAGTATAACTTTGCCAACGCCGAATTGAAGAAGATAGTGTTCATGGGTAGCATTCCACGCTACTCCAAGTTCGCCACAGCCCTCACCATTCTGGAAAAGAGCGGTAACATCCATTTCAAAGTTCACGGCAAACATCTGATAGTAACTAAATAAAGTATTAACATAAAAACATTCGCTATGAGAAGAGAGATTTTTATCTGGACGATGACGGTAATCTTAGCCTTACTGCCACTGGCAGGCAATGCAAAGAACTATTCCGTTAATTACCAGAACATTGCTTTCGAAAAGGTCATCAATGACCTAAGAAAAAAGACAGGCTATGAGTTTGTCTATCAAAAGAACGTCATTAAGAATGTGGGAACCATTTATTGCCGTCTCAACAATGCGAGCCTGCAACAAATTCTCAACCGCATCATCTTGGAAGACGCAGAGTTAGACTACGAAATTGTTGACAAGACCGTTGTCATCAGCCAGGTCAAGAAGAGCCTCCCTTATTTCAAGAAGCTCGTCACGGGTTACGTGAACGACGAGAATGGAGAGCCTCTTGTTGGCGTAACCATCCGCCAGGTAGGCTCCAAGAGCGGTGTGGCAACAGACATTGATGGTCAGTTTGCCATCATGGTGGAAGGCAAAGACCCAAAAATCGCCCTATCCTATATTGGCATGAAAGACAAGGTGGTAAAGGCACAAAGCATCAAGGGGAAAAACGTGACCATCACCATGCAAACCAATGAAATCATGATGAACGATGTTCTGGTGACTGGTTACCAGAATATCAAGCGCAAGAATGCCACAGGTTCTTACCAAACCATCACCGCCAAGGACATGGATGAGCGATACACCGGCGACATCGTTAGCAACCTAGAGGGAAAAGTCCCAGGTCTGGTATCCTACAAGAATGGCATCAATGGAGAAGGTGAAGCTTCTCTTGCCATCCGTGGCATTGGTTCTTTCCAAGCCAAGACCAACCCTTTGGTCGTTGTTGACGGACTTCCTATAGAAGGCTCTATCGAATCCATCAATCCATACGACATAGAAAACATCACGATTCTGAAAGACGCTGCCGCTGCTTCCATCTATGGAGCAAGGGCTTCCAACGGTGTCATTGTCATCACGACCAAGAAGGCACAAAAGGAGAAAGTTGACATTGACTTCAACGCCGACCTGTGCATCAGCGAGAAATACAATTACGACAACTTCCGTTGGGCAAGTGCCGCCGAAGTCATCCAACTGGAAAAATACAACTTCAACGGACTGAAAAATGCTGAAGACCCAAGTGCGTTCAACTCTCTCCAACAGAGTTATCTCAACAACAAGCATAGCCTCAGCATCATCAGCCGCTTATTGATGGACAACTATAGCGGTGTACTGAGCGACGCTGACTTGCAGAATCAACTTGATGCCTTGAGCAAGAACAACTACCGCAAGGAATGGCAGGATGCCTACGAACGCGCCCAAGTGACCCAGCAGTACAACCTCGCCATCAGAACCAACGGAAAATCACTGAACTCAAACATTACCTTGAACTACAAGACCGATAACAACGGTATGGTCAAGGAGCATAACAACGCCCTGAACTTGAGTTACAAAGGAATCCTGAGAGCAAGCAATTGGCTCAATTTCACCTTTGGAGCCAATATCCAGAGTGAGCGTTCCAAGACACACATCGGAGACTTATGGAGCGCCATCTATTCCTTCATGCCGTATCAAAGCATGTATAATGCAGACGGCACCTTGGCAAGAATGGAAGCAGACACTTACCTGGGCGAGGAAGCTCTCCAAAATCCAGAATACGGTTTCAAGGATGCCAGCTACAATCCTTTGGAAGAGGTAAATATGAACTTCAACAATACCCGTCGAACTAACATCCGATCTTTCATCCACGCTGACTTCAACATTCTTCCAGGATGGACAGCCTCAGCACAGTTCCAGTACGAGGACATTTATTACAAAAACGATGCCTATAGAGAAGGGAGCTCTTACTATATGAGAAACCTCTACAACCTCTATACCAGCAGTAATAACGCATCAGAAGATGGAGGAGATGACGAAGATGATGATTGGGGAGACGAAGACATGTATGCTCTTAGTCGTACTATCAAACGTGTCAGTCCTTATACTTTAGGCAGCGATGCAGGCGTAAAGCACTACATTCCAAACGGCGGTATGCTCCAGACCAACACGGCAGAAGGTGCATATTACACATTCCGCCTACAGACAGACTTCAACAAGACTTTCGCAGAGAAGCATGAACTAAGTGCCTTGGCTGGTTTTGAGTATCGACAGACCAAATACAAGACCAACAGCAATCTCCTGATGGGCTACGATGAACAGACACAGACCAACAACCAAGGTCTGATGAACTTCGGTCAATTGGTGGATATCGAGGGAAACTTATCTGCATTGGGTTCCAATTACCACATGTATGGAGCACCAGCAGGTAACGATTTCAGCACAACAGAAACCTTGCATCGTTTCTACTCTCTCTACTTCACAGGAAGCTATGTCTATGACACTCGATACTCGGCATCCGTGTCTTGCCGCCTGGACAAGGCAGACCTATTCGGAACAGACCCTAAGTTTCGTGGACGTCCATTATGGTCTGCTGGATTGAGTTGGAATGCGCACAACGAGGAATTTATGAAGGACATCAAATGGCTCAATGTACTGAAGTTCCGTACTTCATACGGTCTGACAGGTAACATCGACCAATCCGTTTCCTCATACCTGACTGCCAACATCGGTATCAACAAAATCAACGGCAACAAGGTGGCAACCCTAAACACACCACCTAACGACCAGTTGAGATGGGAGAAGACCTCTTCCTTCAACTTCGGTATAGATTTCGCCATGTTCAACAATCGACTCAACGGTTCGTTGGATTTCTATCACAAGAAGGGAAGCGATTTGCTCACCATCACCGACCTTGACCCGACAACAGGTTGGAACCAATTGACCATCAACAACGGAAAGGCCACCAACAAGGGTGTAGAATTACAATTGGATGGCATCATCTTGCCAGCACGTAGTCGAAACGACTTCGGAATCAACGCAAGTTTCAACTTGGCATATAACCAGAACAAGGTAACCCACGTAAGCCATGAAGCTGCATCGGGACAGGAAGCATTATATTCCAAAACCCTACACAAGGGCTACCCTATCCACTCCTTGTTCTCTTACCGATACGAAGGCATGGAGGTAGATGGGAATACCCAATCGTTCAAATGGCGTGGTGCCGATGGCGAAGTCCACTCTTCGGATATAGCCAATGGTGAGTTTACACCAGACGATGTCGTTTTCAGTGGTGGTCTCGACCCTAAGATTACTGCGAACTTTACTCCCGATTTTACCTATCGTGGCTTCACCCTCTCTGCCATGTTCGCCTTTTATGGAGGACATTACATGAGAGCTAAGGTAAACGACTGGACTTCCGAAGGTACAGCAGCAGGATATGACAACCAGGGAAATATCATTTCATCCGCCTACCTCAACTATTGGACTTCAGACGACAAGACGCTCCACCCTGCCAACGGTTACCTTGGTACAGTCAATGTCATCGGCAATCCACAATACATGGACACCAACGTTGTCCATGCCGACTACATGAAGCTACGCAACATCGTATTGGGTTACAACTTTTCACAAGACATCTGTCACAAGTTGGGTATCAACCAACTCCGTCTCCGCTTCCAGATGAACAACATCGCCACCTGGACACGCAACAAATGGAACATAGACCCAGAGGCCAACGACCCTGTGACAGGAATGGACTTGAAAAAGACTCCACGCAGTTACACAATGAGCCTGTTCGTAAACTTCTAAAGTCACTCCTTCATCAATTTCAAAAAGAAAGAACAATGAGAAAGACCATCAAAAAATTCATATACATAACTTGTATCGCATTGGCATTCACCGCCTGCGATGACAAGTTGGAGATAACTCCCAAAGGGCAGACCACGCTCGAAACTGTAGATGACTTGGCATTATTGCTCAACCAAGAGTATGATCTCGTGACCATGCCATTCTCCGACTTAGGACTTATCTGTGACGAGTCGTTGGGAAGCTCCGAATCAGTAAGCGAAATGTTGTCTCAGACCAAGACACTCAATTACGCCTACCTGACATACGACGAAAAAGTTGACCGCGCAACCTTGTCACAACAAGACGCAAGGTACGAGGCTCTCTACAAGTACATCAACTATATGAACGTCATTCTGGACAAAGCCGACGATGCCTCTGGCGACAACCGCACGAGAGCCACCATCAAGGCACAGGCACAAGTATTGCGAGCCTACTTCCACTATCTGCTCGTCAACATCTATGCCGCACAATATGACCCAGCCACAGCCTCAAAAAAAGGCGGCGTGCCATACGTAACCGACATAGATGTGAGCAAAAGAAAGGAAAAACTCAACTTGCAAGACACCTACGACCATATCCTCGCCGACTGTTCTGACGAAGTTATCGCCCAGCTTCCCAAAACAGCAACTGACGTTACCCATCCAAGTCAGGCTACAGGAAACGCCATTCGTGCCAAGGTTCTCTTCCAAATGAAGAAATACCAAGAAGCCCTGCCTTACGCTCAGGCTGCCTTACAGTTGAACGGTCAAATCGAAGACCGCAGCACGACTGTCGACAATGAGGCATGGGTTGTGGCAGAAGACAGTCCCAACAACTACTTGATAGTCAGTGCCACCGCTCGTACCTGCCCATTTATGGAAACAGCCTCCTTGGAAACCATGGCTAAGTTTGAGAATGGAGATTATGTGAGAAATTATGACAGCATGGGATGGAGCGAAATGTTCGGACAGATGATGGCAGGAATCAATGGTTGCGCCAGTTGTTTCACAACGACTGCTTGCACCACTGCATACGGAATCAATGCCGAGCGGACCTATTACTTGGCAGCTGAATGCCTTATCCGTACAGGAAAAATACGCGAAGGTTTGGCTTTGATAGACAAGGTCAGAGAGAAGCGAGTGGAAGATTACGAGAAATATACAGACCTCTATGACGAGGAAGGCATGAACGCGAAAGAAGCGATGTCTCTATTGCAGAAAGCTAAGTGGATAGAATGTCTCGGCTCTTATGAGAATTTCTTCGACTGCAAACGCTGGAACAGCGAGGAGAGCTACAAGCAAACCATCACCCGTAACTTAGGCGAAGACTTAGGAAGCTACAGCATCTCCCCAGAATCTTCATTATGGGTCCTCCCATTCCCAAGCAATGCTGTCAGATATAACCCCACATTGACCCAAAACTATTAATACATAGAAAATAGAGAAAAACTAATGGGCAAGCACCAATAAAAGCATCATTAGTTTTTCTCCATTCTCTCCCTTTAAGTTATGGCGCAAGAGCTCCAACATTCGAGCCTTGCGCTTTTTATATGATACAACGGCTATACCCAACGCCTTGGCGGCCTCGGCATTTTTCATGCCCTCCACAAAACTCATATTAAACACTTCTTGGTATTTCTCGGGCAAACGGCTGATGGCATCATAAAGCATCGTTATCGTTTCTTGCTCGATAATCCCTGTAAGAAAGTCTTCCTTTTCCTCCTCCAACGTAGTGAGATAGTTACTTTTCGCCTTAACTTTGCGAAAGACATTCATCACTTCGTTGTGAACACAAATATAGATATGGTTCTTCCATTGGCTTGAACTGCTGAAAGTATCTCTCTTTCGGAAAGTATTATAGACCGCATTCTGCACACAATCCTCTGCCAAGAAAGCGAACTCAGCGCCTAATAGCCGAGAAGCATAGACCACTAATTCTGCATACATCTTCCGATAGAATGAAGTAAGCGAACCCTCTTGAAAATCTTTGAAAATCTCTGCATAAACGCTCATAAGTCTATAATTTCTTTTGATTTTACCAGTTGAATAACCAATAATTTTGTAATTTCAAATATTATGATTACATTTGCAGTTGCAAAGATAAGAATATTATTTGAATAACAAGACAAAAAACAAATAAATTATGGCTAAGGTATATGAATTTCTTGCCAATGGCTTCGAGGAAATCGAAGGATTGGCTCCGGTTGACATCCTCCGCAGAGGTGGTGTAGACATCAAGACTGTAAGTGTAACGGGTACTGAATGGGTAGAAACATCGCATGGTGTAACCATCAAGGCTGACCTGAAGTTTGAGGATATTGCCAGCTTTGAAGATGCTGACATGCTGATGATTCCGGGCGGAATGCCAGGCAGTACAAACCTCAACGAGCACGAAGGTGTGCGCCAGGCGCTCATCGCACAGCACAAGGCTGGCAAGCGAATCGGTGCCATCTGCGCAGCCCCAATGGTTCTGGCAAGCACAGGCATTCTCGAAGGAAAGAAGGCTACCTGTTATCCTGGCTTTGAGCAGTATTTCGGCGAGAACACCGAATATACCGCCACCCTCTTCCAGGAAGACGGCAACGTGATTACGGGCGAAGGTCCTGCAGCAACCCTCCCATACGCCTATAAGATATTGAGCTATTTCGTAAGCAAGGAAACCGTAGCTGCCCTGCAGGATGGCATGATGTATGATCATCTCATGCAGAGCAAGTAAGCCCTATAAACTATAAATTATAAACTATTAATTAGTAACATCGTGGATTACGTAATCATAGTAGCCGGAGGCAAGGGCCTCCGCATGGGAAGTGAGATTCCAAAACAGTTCTTGCCGGTAGCGGGCAAGCCTATCCTGATGCGCACCATAGAGCGTTTTCATGAATATGACCCTGCATTGAACATCATCCTGGTTCTGCCGGAGAGTCAGCAGGCATACTGGCACCAGCTCTGCGAGGAGCATCATTTCAGCATCAAGCACCAGATAGCTAATGGTGGCGACACCCGTTTCCAGTCTTCCAAAAACGGACTGGCACTCATTCCTGATGATGAAGATGGCGTAGTGGGTATTCACGACGGCGTGCGCCCATTCGTATCTAAAGAAGTCATCGAGGAATGTTTCGAGACGGCTCGCGAAGAATATGCAGCCATCCCTGTATATGCCGTAACCGACACCCTGCGCTATATCGACCAGCACGGAGGCGGAAAGAACGTGCTGCGCAGCGATTACCGCGTAGTGCAGACTCCCCAGACCTTCGACATCGGTCTGGCAAAGCAGGCTTTCAACCAGGAATACAAGGAACAGTTTACCGATGATGCTTCGGTGGTAGAAAGTCTTGGCTGTCAGGTTGCAATGGTAGAGGGTAACCGTGAGAACATCAAGATTACCACTCCATTCGACATCAAGGTAGCGGAAGCTTTGCTGGGCTGATAATCTGCATGTCATCCCTGTTAGACAGGATGACGAAGACTGAGCCATAAGCTGGCAAGTTCAAGTTCACTATCTGGCGGATTCTGGAAGTACCGGTACGGAAGGTTGCCATAATCTGGCGCTCCTTATTCTCCTGATTAATCAGGAAATAGATATCCTTCCTGCCCGTTGCCTCCAGAACCAGACGGTGGGCATAATCCATATTCTCAGGCAGTATGACATCCGGATCGATGCCATACTGCGAGAAGTTCTTCGCCTGATAAGGCTTGTCGATGATGACGATGCCTTCCTCACGCAATTCCTCCAGTTTCGCTTTTATCTCAGCAGAGAGAGAGCTATCCGGCTGCGAAACCACGAGAATGCGATAATCCTGATTTCCAGGCAGTTTACCTTTCGGACTGTATTCGAAATTCCATTTCAGCAAGGCATCCTTGTTGATCAAATCGTATTTGTAACCACGAGGGGCACGATAGCTGTTCTTCTGTTCGGGGTTTCCCGAAGGATGAAACACAGCGATATCAACCACCGGTCTGCCCTGCTGCAGATAATGCTGACACATGGTGATGTAATCCATGAAACCTCGAGCCTCTGGATGCCGGACAATATCATGCAGGAAAATGAACCTGTTGATGCCAAGCGCCAGGTGGCGGTCTATCAAAGGTTTGAGCAAAGCGGGCGTTCCGTTCCGTGCGCCATAGTTTCCTGTACAAACCACAGCCTGAACCGGATTTTCATTATAGATATGGGCTCTGCTTACGGCACGAAACATATCGTCAGGATGATCGGTACGCGGGATAGGCTCACAAGAAACCTCAACATACTGTTCTTCTGCCAGACGGGTGAAGGTCTGGAAGAACTTCTCCTTTACCAGTTCCTCGATGGTGAGACGGATATCATTCTGTACCTGTTCGTATCGGGAAGCCGACTCCAGCGGAACACCTGCCATGACAGGAAGATAGGGGATGAGATCATAGCCGCGGCGCACCTTGAATTCTTCGGCAAACTGACAGCCCCAGTTCTGACTGCCCCACTCTCTCGGGTCGATATACAGATACGACACCACATCGCCATGCGGACGGTTCAGTAACGGCGCATACCAGGAATCGAATAGTTTCTTTACGGCTGCCGGTGAGAACCTGTCCACCTCAAGTCCTATACCTTTCCCATCCGTTGCATGAGTCTGTCCCGTTGAGGTATGTCCCATCCGCAACAGGCACCAGGAGCCCTTAGGCAACTTATTCTGCAAGATACCATTCACCATGACACCCATCACCATTCCCCCTTCCATCTTCAAGGGAAGCACATCAGTCATCGGCACCGCCTCGCTCCGGGCAGCCGAATCGGTTGCGTTGCGCCAGGCAGGACCCGTTTTCCCTTTAAAGCGGATGGCAAAAGCAGCAATATCCTGATAATATCCACCTTCGCTTCCGGCAGACTGCATCTTTCCGTCCTTATAACTCTCGGGCTGCCACATCTGCAAGCCTTCAATCTTCTTTCCGCCCTTCACGATGGTATCGGTCCAGACAACCTTCTGCATCGATTCAGCAGGGAGGACAAGCGGATTGCCAGGCAAGACATGGATGCCCATGTCAAAATCGAGAGAGTCGGCTAGCTGGAAGGAATAATCCATCATCTTCCAGAACTCAGGCGACAGCTGTGCCACCCCGTCCTGAGATTCCAGACACTCACCGGCTTCACGTACCGGCATCAGCCAGATACCGCCCATACCTACATTCTTCATACCCGTCAGATCGGCATGAATACCCGGTCTGGAAACAGAGCCATACTTCCAGTTCCAGAAGGTCCAAGGCTTAGCCTCGTCATTATATGCCATTGCCGACACAACCAGAAGCGCCAGCAAAGCTATCACCATATATCTTTTCTTACTATTCATGAAAGTTTTAATCTTATTCGGTGCGAAGGTACGAAGAAAAATCAATATAAACAAATAAAAAAGCCACAATTGCGGAAAAAAAGAGTTAAACATTTTGGCTGTTTTGCCATAATGTTGTACTTTTGCATCATTATGAATAGTATTTTAGACCAAGACATCATGTTCCTGCCAGGGGTAGGACCCAAGAAGAAAGAGATACTGAGCAAGGAGCTCGGCATCAACTCTTATAGTGACCTGCTGGAATACTATCCATATAAATATGTAGACCGCTCCAAGGTTTTCCACATCAGCGAACTCAATGCCGACATGCCCTTTGTACAACTCAAAGGCAAGATACTCAGCTACGATGAGATAGATACCGGCAAGCGCAACAAGCTGCTGGTAGCCCATTTCTCAGACGGCTACGGTGTAGCTGACCTCATCTGGTATCGCGGTGCCCAATACATCATGAAGACTTACCGTGTGGGAACCGAATATCTCGTTTTCGGAAAGCCAACCGTCTTCAACGGCAGATTCCAGTTTACCCATCCCGACATGGACGATGCCACCAATCTCCAGATTTCAGAGATGGGCATGCAGCCCTACTACTCGCTTACCGAGAACCTGAGAAAACGCGGCTACACCTCACGTTCCATAGAGAAGTTGACCAAGCAGTTGGTCACCATCCTTCCTCCTCTTCCCGAAACGCTGCCAAGCCATATCGTAGACCGTCTGCATCTGGTTTCGCGCGATGCAGCCATCCGCATGATTCATTATCCGCATTCCCATCAGGAGATGCAGAAGGCACAGGTACGCCTTAAATTTGAGGAACTCTTCTATGTGCAGCTTAATATAATAAGGTATGCCACCGACCAGCGCCGCAAGTTCAGGGGCTATGTCTTCAACCGCATCGCCGATATCTTCAACGGGTTCTATGCCCATCATCTGCCCTTCGAACTGACAGGCGCCCAGAAACGGGTGATGCATGAAATCAGAGCCGATATGTGCAGCGGCAGACAGATGAACCGTCTTCTGCAGGGTGATGTAGGTTCAGGCAAGACGCTCGTGGCTCTCATGACCATGCTCATTGCGCTGGATAACGGTTATCAGGCATGTATGATGGCACCTACCGAAATTCTTGCCGAGCAGCATCTGCAAACCATCTGCGACTTCCTGCAGGGAATGGACATCCGGGTGGAACTGCTCACAGGCATCGTAAAGGGAAAGAAGAGAGAAAAGATTCTTGCCGACCTGGCTACGGGCGACATCCAGATTCTGGTAGGCACCCATGCCATCCTCGAAGACCCTGTGGTTTTCAGAAGATTAGGCGTAGCCGTCATCGATGAGCAGCATCGCTTCGGTGTGGCGCAGAGAGCCAAGCTGTGGAACAAGAGCGAGAATCCGCCTCATATCCTCGTGATGACCGCCACTCCTATCCCCCGCACCCTCGCCATGACCATTTATGGTGACCTGGACGTGAGCGTGATTGATGAACTGCCACCGGGCAGAAAACCGATACAGACGCTACATAAGTTTGATACCCAACTTACCAGTCTCTATCAGAGCATCCGCCGCCAGATTAATCTCGGCAGACAGGTATATATCGTCTTTCCGCTGATCAAGGAAAGCGAGAAGAGCGACCTGAAGAACCTGGAAGAAGGTTACGAAACGCTGAAACAGGCATTCCCGGAATTCAAATTGAGTAAGATTCATGGCAAGATGAAATCTGCCGAGAAGGAGGTAGAGATGGAGCAGTTTGTGAAGGGCGAAACACAGATTCTCGTTGCCACCACCGTAATAGAAGTTGGTGTTAATGTGCCCAATGCTTCTGTGATGGTTATCCTGGATGCACAGCGCTTCGGTCTGTCCCAGTTGCACCAGCTGCGAGGCCGTGTAGGAAGAGGCTGCGACCAGAGCTACTGCATTCTGGTAACCAACTATAAGCTTTCAGAAGAAACCCGCAAACGCATTGATATCATGTGCGATACGAACGACGGTTTCCGTATCGCCGAGGCCGACTTGAAACTCCGTGGTCCCGGCGACCTGGAGGGAACGCAGCAGAGCGGCATGGCTTTCGACCTGAAGATAGCGAATATTGCCAGAGACGGTCAGCTGGTACAACTGGCGCGCACAGAAGCACAGGAAATCATCGACAACGATCCCGAATGCAATGCTCCTCACAACGCCCTGCTCTGGAACCGCCTCAGGGATTTGAAGAAAACCCATATCAACTGGGCAGCCATCAGCTAAAGCAGCAAGCAAAAGCAGTTCCTGCTATCAGAAAGCAAGGCTAAAAGGCGGCTTCAGCTATCAAGCAGCCTCACCCCCGTTCCAGGCGATTCCATCGCCTGTCCCAAAAGTAAAAAGTATAATTATGGATAGAAGAAGAAAGCCGGCTATCAGGGAGCCGCGACCAGAAATAACCCTGGAAGAAATGAGAGCCATTCTCGAAAACATTACGGAAATAGAAAGCGCAACAGGCATCAGATACGTCAAACTGCATGTCACGGCAAAGATGATTATCGGTATCAGAGAGTCATCGGGTAAGGAATTTACCATCAATCTCAACGACCTCTACCGCGCTTATCAGGAATGCCTCCGATTCACCAGTCCGGAGGTAAAAAAGTATATTTTCATGGGGCATTCTCCTGCCGTGGCTCTGTTGAGAATGCTACAAAAACATGAAACGTACTAAAAGTCAACTCCTTGCATCTCATTTTCCTAATGTAAGTTAAAAAAAAGGCTAGGGCGTTAAATATCGCCCTTTTGGCTTTAACAACTTTGGTTTTTTGAAGTTTTTTTGTTATATTTGCAACGTCTATATAACAAAACCGCTACATGAAGGCATTTGCCTTAGTGGTTTTTGCAGAATTTCTTGTATGATTCTGCGCTGTTGACACGAACCTAAAAAAGAAAATAGAAAAAGTAGTATGAGTTTTAAAAAGAGTATAAAGAAAATTTCGGTCGTTGCATTGTTGGCGCTAACAGCTTCTCCCGTTTGCGGACAAGACCTGTTGGCAAGACAGGCACCTGTAGACCACAGAATGAAATCGCTCGACACACTCGCTGTGTCGCATTATCGAATGATTGAAGACAGAGAGAACCCTGCAGCCGAGCTGTATGAGGATTTCTCTAACAAGTACGCTCACAGGGCTACAACCTTGCCTGAGCACTTCCGCATCGATCTCCGTCATTTCTGCATGCCAACTCCTAGTCGCGTTGTCACAAGTAACTTCGGTTACCGTGCTAGCTTTGGCCGCCAACATAAAGGTATGGACATCAAGGTTTATATTGGCGACTCAATCCGCTCAGCCTTTTCAGGCAGAGTTCGCATTGTAAGATATGAAGGTGGTGGTTACGGTAAGTACATCGTGATTCGTCACAACAACGGTTTGGAGACTATCTATGGTCACCTCTCTAAGCAGCTCGTTACTGAGGGCGAAGAGGTAAGAGCCGGCGACGTGATTGGCTTGGGTGGTAATACGGGTAGAAGTACCGGTTCGCATCTCCACTTTGAGACCCGTCTCTGTGGTGTGGCTCTGAACCCGGCACTCTTCTTCGACTTCCGCAACCAGGACGTTACAGGCGACTTCTACAGCTTTAACCGTAATACCTACGAAAGCGAATCAGCTGATGCCAATGCTGCCCGCGGCAAGGTTGGCAACGGTGGTTACACCAGAGAGCAGGTTAACGGCGGCGAAGTGGGAAGATACTACGAACTGCCTGCTGGCCACGAGAAGCTCTACCACAAGGTGAAGCCAGGCGAAACGCTTAGTTCTATCGCTGAAAAGCGCGGCGTATCTGTAGAGCAGATCTGCAGACTCAACGGCTACCGCAAAGACAAGAAGGTTAGTGTAGGACAGATTATCAGATACGTATAATACGTATAAAAGAATAAACTCAAAAAAAGAGGGTGTGTCATAAATTAATGACACACCCTCTTTTTTTAGACCTTTATTTTTGCGATTCCCCAGCATTACAAGATGCCGAAGAGTCGCAATACATCGTTCAGATTGGCAACGACAAGCAGAAGAATCAAAATGCCGAAACCAATATACTCAGCACGCTCCATGAACTTATCGCCCGGTTTGCGACCTGTGATAATCTCATAGAGAAGGAAGAACACATGTCCACCATCAAGAGCAGGAATAGGAAGAATGTTCATGAAGGCAAGAATGATGCTCAGGAACGCTGTCATAAGCCAGAATGCATGCCAATCCCATACAGATGGGAAGAGACTACCCAGCGCACCGAAACCACCCAGACTCTTGGCGCCTTCCTTAGAGAAGACATACTTCATATCGCCCACATAACCGGCCAAGACATTCCAGCCGTATTTGATGCCGGCAGGGAAACTCTCGAAGAAACCATAGTTGACATGAGTAATCTTATAATCGAGCAAGACAGGATGATTGTAGAAACCAAACTTCACACCCTCTTCGGTAGACTTCAGGAGAACACTCGACTTGACGGTATCGCCAGAAGCCTTGAGATAAATAACCTGAGCTGTAAGTGCTCTGGCACTATCCTGCGGCGTCTCAGCCGAAGCAAGCACATCCTCTACTCTGCCCAATTCAATCTGAAATTCGTTGAAAGAGACTACCTTTTTATTATTAATAGCAAGAATCTTATCACCCTTTGTCAAACCGAGTTTGCTGGCAGGTGAATCTTTCATCACACTATCAATCTGCAGCGGTACATACACATCTACGAAGCGAGGACTGCTCTTAATCATACTGAGCATGTCGAGATCGCCAGGCAGATTAAGCGTCATCGGTTTGCCCTGACGGATGATATTGACCTGCTTAGCCTCAGAGAGATTACGATACAGATCGCCATCAAAGGTCTTGAACTCACCCAGATCGGTGCTTACCAGAATATCCTTGTCCTGGAAACCCAATGCCTTTGCCTCGGTATTGAACTTCATACCATAACTCATATCGCGGGTAGCCACATAATTGTCGCCCCAATGGAACAGAATCATGGAATAGATGAAGAGAGCCAGCACGAAGTTGACCAGCACGCCACCTATCATGATGAGCAGGCGCTGCCATGCCGGTTTGCTGCGAAACTCGTATGGCTGTTCCGGCTGTTTCATCTGTTCGGTATCGAAACTTTCATCTATCATACCCGAAATCTTGCAATATCCTCCGAGCGGCAACCATCCCAAACCATAGGTAGTATCCGAATTCTTTGGCTTGAACTCGAAGAGATGGAACCAAGGGTCGAAGAACAGATAGAACTTCTCCACTCTTACACCAAAGAGTTTGGAGAAGAAGAAGTGTCCGCCCTCATGGAGCAACACTAAGATGGAAAGCGACAGCATCAGCTGCAACGCTTTGATCAAAAATACTTCCATTTATTTACTTTGAACTTTGAACTTGGAACTTTGAACTTTATGATGAGCCCTATATCCTACGTTCATTTTAACTATTAACTATAAACTATTAACTATAAACTATTACTTGTGCATCAGCTCTGTAGCTATGCGGCGAGCCTCAGCATCGGTCTGCAGATAGACATCGAGGTCGGGATTACTGTCAAAAGTAGCCTTCGCCATCGTCTCTTCGATGATATCAGCCATCTGAAGGAAGCCACACTCACCTTTGCGGAAGCCGGCATTCACTATCTCGTTGGCAGCATTCACAATACATGACATATTACCACCCTTTCTGATGGCATCGAAAGCCAGTTGCAGACACTTGAACTTCTGATAATCAGGCTTGAAGAACTGCAGATCCTGCGTCTTGAAGAGGTCGAGACGATCGCCATTCAGATGCAGACGCTGAGGGAAAGAGAAGGCATACTGGATAGGCAGACGCATATCTGGCACACCCAACTGAGCCTTGACAGCACCATCTACAAACTGAACGGCACTATGCACAACGCTCTGCGGATGGATAAGCACCTCAATCTTGTCAGCCGGAACCCCGAAGAGCCATTTAGCTTCTGTCACCTCGAAGCCCTTGTTCATGAGCGAAGCCGAATCGATAGTTATCTTAGCGCCCATATCCCAGGTAGGATGCTTGAGGGCATCGGCAGCAGTCACCTTCTCCAACTGCTCGTGGGTATAATTGCGGAAAGGACCACCCGAACAGGTCAGAAGAATCTTCTCCACCTCGTTGTCGCCCTCACCCACCAGACTCTGGAAGATGGCACTATGCTCGCTGTCAACAGGGAGGATAGGCACGTGATATTCCTGTGCAAGATTGCAGATCAGCTCACCCGCTACCACCAGCGTTTCCTTGTTGGCAAGACATATCTTCTTACGCGCCTTGATGGCATGGATGGTTGGTTCCAGGCCCGAGAAGCCTACCATGGAAGCCAGCACCATATCGATAGGCTCAGCCTGTACGATATCGCAAAGCGCCTGAGCACCGGCATAAACCTTGATATCAGGCTCATCACTGAGCATATCCTTCAGCTCCTCGTAGCGAGCCTCATTGGCTATGACCACAGCAGCCGGATGGAACTTGCGAGCCTGCTCGGCAAGTTCCTGCACTCGGTTGTTGGCGGTGAGGCAATACACCTCGTAAAGGTCACTGTGCTGCTCGATGACATCAAGCGCCTGTGTACCGATACTTCCCGTAGAACCGAGAATACATATCTGTTGTTTCTTCATATTTCTTCACTTTATAAGTCGAGCAATCCTTCCGGAATCGCCATTCTGATTTCTTTCTTTTCAGCGCTCACCTCTTCGATGAGGTCGTTGCTGGCAGGGATGAGGATTTCATCACCTGCATCGGTTGTTACCTCGAAAAGAAGGTTGAGGGTAGAATCGTCTACATGTTCTATGGTACCTACCACCTTGCCGCTTACAGCATCTACCAGATGGAAACCGATGATTTCTGCCCAGCTCATGTTCTCTTCATCACTGTCAGAGAGATGACGTGGGAAGAAAACCTCGCAACCGGTATAGTTGCGTGCCTGCTCCTGGGTATCTATATCCTCAAACTTCACGAGCACATTCTCATCGTTCTTAAAACGATATTCCTCTAAATAGAAAGGCACGAGGATGCCATCGATGTCGAGTACCAGGTACTCGGCATCTACACGGTCGAAAACATCATCTGTTATGGCGAAAGTTATCTCGCCCTTCACGCCATGAGGTTTTCCCAACTTGCCTATCTTATATACTTCATCGCGTCTAATCATTCAACATTCAACATTTAACATTTAACATTGATTAGTCACTGACACGGGTAATCTTGGCACCCAGCGCATTAAGGCGATGCTCGATATCCTCATAACCACGGTCTATCTGGGCGATATTGGCAATGCGGCTGGTACCGTTGGCACTCATGGCAGCAATCAGCAGGGCAATACCGGCACGGATATCAGGACTGGTCATTCTGCCAGCACGCAGTTTGATCTTATGGTCATGACCTACCACCACTGCACGGTGAGGATCACAGAGAATGATCTGCGCACCCATATCAATCAGTTTATCCACGAAGAAGAGGCGGCTCTCGAACATCTTCTGATGGAAGAGGACGCTGCCACGAGCCTGGGTAGCCACTACGAGGAGCACGGAGAGAAGGTCTGGAGTGAGTCCTGGCCAAGGGGCATCGGCAAGCGTCATGATGGTGCCGTCAATAAATGAATCGATGACATAATGTTTCTGTTCTGGAATCACAAGGTCATCGTCCTCTATCTTTATCTTCACTCCCAGGCGGCGGAATGCATCAGGAATAATGCCCAAATCCTTGACAGACACATTCTTGATGCGCACACCTTCGCCACACATTGCCGCCATGCCGATGAACGAACCAACCTCAATCATATCAGGCAAGATGCGATGCTCGGCACCATGCAGTTTATCAACACCCACGATGGTGAGCAGGTTGCTGGCGATGCCACTGATCTGAGCACCCATCGCATTGAGCAGATGGCAGAGCTGCTGGATATATGGTTCGCAAGCTGCATTATAAATGGTGGTAGTGCCCTTTGCCAATACTGATGCCATGATGATATTGGCGGTACCGGTAACCGAAGCCTCATCGAGCAACATATAGCAGCCCTTCAGCTTCTTAGCCTGTATCTGGTAAACATTACGCTCATCATCGTGAACGAAGTTGGCGCCCAGATACTTGAAGCCCAGGAAGTGGGTATCCAGACGGCGACGACCTATCTTATCGCCACCCGGCTGAGCTATGGTAGCCTTGCCACATCTACCGAGCAGCGGACCTATCATGAGCACACTACCACGAAGAGAAGAACATTTCTTCACAAACTCCAGACTGTCGAGATAATCGAGTTTCAACTCATCACTTTGGAATGTATAGTCGTGACGACTGTGCTTGGTTACCTTGACACCTATCTCCTGGAGCAACTTAATCAGGTTGTTCACATCCAGGATGTCCGGCACGTTGGTGATGCGCACAGGCTCGTCGGTAAGGATTGTGGTACAGATAACCTGCAGCGCCTCGTTCTTGGCGCCCTGAGGTGTGATAGTACCTTTGAGCGGATGACCGCCCTCTATGATGAAAGACTCCATAAGCTTGTCTACTATATATAATAATGTGGATTACTTTTTCTTCTTATTATTATTTACATTCTTAGGCTGCGCCTCAATCTTCTCGAAAACGAAGGTATCGAGATCGAGCTGGATATTGCCATCGGTAAAACGTGCCAGATCGGAAGCTACCTTGGCTACATCACTGGAGCCATGACTCCAAGTTACCAGGTCGCGATGCATCTGGTTGGCAGTAAGCTCCACGAGTTTATCGCGCTCCTCACTTGGTTCCATCGTCTTCAGCTTTTCGAAAATCTCGAAGAGCATAGCTCCATAATGGCGCACCGGGATGTGCTGCATAGGATATGGCAAAGGCTCCGGCTTGGTCGCTATCTTCACAGCATCCGATACATCATAAGGGAAATCGATGTCGAGCTGGAAATTGCTCATGATGGCAAGCTGGTCCCAGAGTTTCTGCTCATGGTCCTCTACCCCTCTGTTCTCAGGGAACATACGGTCCATGACTGCAATAATGGTCTCTGCACAGCGCTGGCGCTCTTCACGGTCGGTAAGCGTCAGACAATGGTCTACCATCTGCTGAATCTCACGGCCATACTCAGGCAGAATGAGCTTAGCTCTCTGGGTATTATAGTCTAATCCTTCTATATTCATTCTTACAATATTTTATATAATCAATAATTCTAGAGCAGTTTCTTTGGCATCTTAGCCACGAAATCCTTAAGATAGAAAGGCACGAAATATGCCACATCTTCGAACTTGCCCTCTACAAAACGCTTCTCTGCCAGCGGAGCCATATTCTTAGCCAAAGGCTCAATGCCCTCTACGAGGTGAGCATTCGGATGGTTGATGGTCTCCATACACTTGGCAGCGCCATTTCCGAAGAAGTACACATGATGCTGGTCCAGATATTCCTTGTAGGTATCAGCATCCACAATATCAGCCTGAATAGGGCGAACCACCTTCAGGGCGCGGTCGAGCACTTCGGCATATACCTCCATGCGACGGGCGTCGAGCATAGGTACGATGAGGGCGTCTTCCTCCTCAGGATGTTCGCCAAGCAATACAGGCACTGCCATCAGTTCGAGTGTTGGAACAGCGATGAGTTTCACACCGCGACCATAACAGATGCCCTTCGCCATACTCACACCGATACGCAATCCGGTATAGGAACCCGGACCACAACTTACCGCCACAGCCTCCAGCGGAAGACCATGAGAATCGAGGAAATCAAGAGCCTCATCCACAAACACACCCAACTTAACAGCATGGTTCGGACCTGTGTGATCTTCCTGGTTGAAAATCACCTGTCCACTATCACTAATTGCCACTGAGCACACGTCCGTACTCGTCTCAATATTCAAAATACACGACATAATTAAAAAATATATTCTTAAATAAGGTGCAAATATACTCATTTTCTCGCTTTTTTTTGTACTTTTGCAGAAATTTAACGCGAAAGATTATATGATACAGTCAATGACAGGCTTCGGAAAAGCTACCGCGGCCTTTAAAACAAAGAAGATTAATGTAGAGATAAAGTCATTAAATAGCAAGACTCTTGACCTCTCTACTCGTATTGCTCCGCTCTATAGAGAGAAGGAGATGGAAATCCGTCAGTATATCTCTAAAAATCTAGAAAGAGGCAAGGTTGACTTCGCCATCTGGATTGATAAGGATGCTACTACAGATGCCACTCCTATCAACGCGGCGCTTGTACAGAATTATTACCAGCAAATCAAGAAGATTTCGGCTGAAACAGGCATTCCTGAGCCAACCGACTGGTACAGCACTCTGTTGCGTCTTCCGGATGTAACAACGAAGACGGATGTGGAAGAATTGAGCGATGAGGAGTGGGAAGTGGCAAAAAATGCAATTTGCGAGGCTGTGAACCATCTCGTTGCCTTCCGCAAGCAGGAAGGAGCCGCTCTCCAGAAGAAATTTACTGAGAAGGTGGATAACATCCAGACTCTCCTGGCTAGTATCGAACCATACGAGAAGGCTCGCGTGGAGAAGATCAGACAGAACATCGTTAACGGTCTGCAGCAGATTCCGAATGTGGATTACGACAAGAACCGCCTGGAGCAGGAACTCATCTACTACATCGAGAAGCTCGACATCAGTGAGGAGAAGCAGCGCCTTGCCAACCACCTGAAGTATTTCCGCGAGACCATGAATGAGGAAGGTCATGGTGTAGGAAAGAAACTCGGTTTCATCGCACAGGAAATGGGACGCGAAATCAACACCACCGGCTCTAAGAGCAACCAGGCTGAGATGCAGAACATCGTGGTGAAGATGAAGGACGAACTGGAGCAGATCAAGGAGCAGGTGCTGAATGCCCTCTAAACAAGAGACAGGCACCTCCTCTCTCCCCAAGAGCCGCCTCAAAAGCTCCCTCAAGTGGCGTTTTTGAAAGCCTCGCCCCGTTCCAGGCGATTCCATCGCCTGTCCAAAAAGCCCCCTATCAAACAGCAAATAAAGAAAAGAAGAATAAAAAATGAAGAACGGATTGTTAATTTTCAGCGCCCCATCGGGCAGCGGTAAGAGCACCATCGTAAACTGGCTGATGAAAGAGCACCCGGAATTGAAGCTGGCTTTCTCTATCAGCTGCACCTCTCGTGCTCCGCGCGGTACAGAACAGAATGGTGTTGAGTATTTCTTCCTCTCTCCAGAGAAATTCAAGGCTAAGATTGAGGCTGACGAGTTCCTGGAGTACGAGGAGGTTTACCAGGACAGATTCTACGGCACCCTGAAGTCACAGGTAGAAAACCAGCTTGCCAAGGGCGAGTCGGTGATTTTCGATGTTGACGTGAAGGGTGGTGTAAACATCAAGAAGTTTTATGGCGAACGTGCCTTGAGCATCTTTGTCCAGCCACCTTCGGTAGAGGAATTGCGCCGCCGTCTGGTTGGCCGCAATACTGATGCGCCTGAGGTGATTGAGCAGCGCCTTGCCAAGGCAAGCTATGAGCTGACCTTCGCCCCTCAGTTTGACCACGTGGTCGTAAACGATGACCTGGAAAAGGCTCAGCAGGAGGTTTATCAGCTCGTCAAGACCTTCCTAGACGCAGAGTAAGAAATGAAGAAGGTAGGAATCTTTGGCGGTAGCTTCAACCCCATCCATACGGGCCATATCGCATTGGCGAAAAGCCTTTGCGAGAAGGCCTGCCTGGACGAGGTGTGGTTCATGGTTTCGCCCATGAACCCATTCAAGAAGACCGCTACCGACTTGCTCGACGACCAGCTGCGCCTGGAAATGGTAGAAAAAGCGCTGGAGCACGAGCCACAACTGAAGGCATGCGACTACGAGTTCCGCCTGCCTAAGCCATCTTATACCTGGCACACGCTGCAAGCCATCAGCAAGGATTACCCGGAAAACGAGTTCACCCTGCTGATTGGTGGCGACAACTGGGCTGCTTTCGACAAGTGGTACCACCACGACGACATCCTAGCCCACTATCCCATCGTGGTTTATCCGCGCCAGGGAGCCAGCATAGGCAATGTGCCTGAAGGCGTTACCATCGTAGAAACTCCACTGCTCAACATCAGCAGCACGGAAATCAGAAAGCGTATCAAAGAGGAGGAAAGCATCAGGGGAATGGTGCCGGAATGCATCGAACAACTGGCTGTCAGAAACTACAGGCAGCTCTAAGCATCCCTCTCTCCGAAAACGCTTAAAATCATATTTAAACAACAAACAGCAAAAAATGAGTTGGAAAGAAATCATTAAGAAGTGTCTGAACGTGGCTTCTGCGCCGATTCGCAGAAATGCCAACTTCTTTGTGTTCATGTACCTGCTGGGCATGATCAGTTCTATCGTGACTACACCTGCCAAGGGGACTTTATACGACAACCTGTTCCTGGAACTCTTTGTCGACCTCTATGTGGTGTGTGCCGTTGTCGCCATCTTCCCCAAGAAGGTGCGCTGGGGTCTGCGTGCCGTACTATACCTTATATTATATAGTACAGCTGCCGCCGACACCTATTGCTACGTGAATTTCGGCTCTACGCTCAACCCTTCTATGCTGATGCTGGTGGGCGAGACCAACAGTTCGGAGGCTAGCAGTTTCCTCTCAGCCCTCATCTCTGCCGAGGTTCTCTTCAGTAGTGTGGGCTGGATCCTGCTTCTCGCTCTCATCCAGATTCTCATCGCCATCTTCCGCAAGCAACTCATCAAGCTATACGTTTTCATCATTACCGTTCTGGAGTTGGCTTCTGTCAAGAAACGGCTGATGGCTATCCCCCGCATGACTGCAGCCATGCCTGCCAGCTTCGGAATCCTATGCCTCATCATCTTCATCATAGGATGCTGCACCTCCTGGCACAACAAGATGGCTTACCATAAACTCATGAATGGTAGAACGATAGGCGAAGTAGAGCATATCCTGACAGAAAAGGATCATGCTGTACTCTATCTGCCAATCTACCGACTCCAATTCAGTATCTATGCCAATCAGCTGGCAGCACATCAGATTACCCAACTCATTCATGCTGCCCACGATGTGAAGGTTGACAGCTGCAGCTACCGCTCGCCAAACATCGTGCTGATTATCGGCGAAAGCTTCGGCCGCCATCATTCCCAGCAGTACGGCTATTTTATGGATACCACTCCACAGCAGGTAGCCTTGGAGAAATCGCGCAAGCTCACCAAGTTTAGCGATGTGGTAACCTGCTGGAACCTGACCAGTTTCGTTTTCAAGAACATGCTCTCTACCCATGTGGTAGGCGAGAAAGGCGAATGGTGCGACTATCCGCTCTTCCCTGAAGTGTTCCGAAAGGCAGGCTACAACGTAACCTTCATCACCAACGAATTCCTGCCACAGGCAAAGGAGGCGGTTTACGACTTCAGCGGCGGTTTCTTCCTGAACAACCCGGAACTGAGCAAACTCCAGTTTGACCATCGTAACACCCAGCTCCACGATCTGGACGACGGACTGCTGAAGGATTATGATGACAGTCTGAAGAACTTCCAGAAGGAGCACAACCTCACCATCTTCCACCTGATGGGCCAGCATGTAAACTATAAGCAGCGCTACCGCACAAAGCAAGCCCGGTTCTGGGCAAGCAGTTATGAAGACAAGCGCCCTGAACTGACCAATGCCCAGCGCAAGATGCTGAGTCATTACGATAACGCTACCCTCTACAACGACTCTATCGTAGCCCAGATTGTAAAGCGTTTCCAGAAGCAGGATGCCATCGTCATCTACGTGCCCGACCATGGCGAGGAATGCTACGAAGAGAACCGTGGCTTCATCTGCCGTAACCACTCTGCAGAAATCGACTGGCCGCTGGCGCACTACGAGTTTGAAATTCCGTTCTGGATTTACTGTTCGCCAAAATATATCAGGAACCACCGCGACATTTACCGTCAGATACGCAAGGCTAAGGACAAGCGCTTCATGACCGATGCTCTGCCTCATCTCCTGCTGTATCTGGCTGGCATTGAGACACCTACCTATAAGGAGGAATATAACATTCTGAGTTCGAAATATGACGAGATGCGACCACGTATCCTCAAAAACTCTGCCGATTACGACAAACTTCGTGATGCGCATCTGGAAAAGATAAAAAAGGAAGAAAGTAAAAAGGTAAAAAAGAAAGAAAGGAGAAACTGATTATGAATAGTGCTATTCTATCACGCCCGGCATGCAATGCCCTGAGAGGACTCGCCATCATCGGCATCTTCTTGCATAACTACTGCCATTGGCTGGGACCTATTGTCAAGGAGAACGAGTATCAATACTTCCAGCACAATGTTGACTGGCTGAACCAGGTAATGGTCAGCATGGACCTCAACCTGCCTGTGCACCTGCTCTCGTTCTTCGGCCATTACGGTGTGCCCGTATTCCTCTTCCTGAGTGCTTACGGACTGGTGATGAAATACGAGGCTAAACCTCATCTCTCTACCGAACAGCAGACCAGAATGTACAACATCTCGGGCAAGAAACTTACAGGAAGCATCAACTGGCGCGAACCGCTCCACTTTATCCGCTATCACTATCTGAAGCTCTTCAAGATGATGATAGTAGGTTTCGTGGCATTCACGATGCTCGACCTTATCACGCCTGGCTCTCACCACTATGCAGCGCTCGACATCGTTGCGATGCTGGGCATGTTCAATAATGTATTGCCAAATCCGGATAACATCATCTGGCCGGGTCCGTACTGGTTCTTCGGTCTGATGCTGCAACTTTACATCGTCTATCGTCTGCTGCTCTATCGCCGCCATTGGGGATGGACCGTAGGATTGATGGCCATCTGCATCGTCATCCAGCTCATCCTGGGTTTTGACAATCCAGAGAGTGAAGTGATGAACCGCTACCGCTACAACTTTATGGGCGGCATGTTGCCATTCGGACTGGGCATTCTCTATGCCCGCTATGGCGAAAAGATTCTGATGACCTTCCATTCGCCTATCACCAATTTCTTTGGCTGCATCTTCTGCATCTCGCTGATTTACAGTTTGAGCGGCAGCATGGTTGGCTGGACCTTCGTGCCTTTCTTCTTCTGTCTGCTGAGCGTATTGGTAGCCGACCTGCTCCAGAACATCAGCTGGCTATCAGGTATTTATAAGGTATTAGAGTGGATGGGCAGCATCTCCGCCGCCCTCTTCGTATGCCACCCTATCACCCGCAAGATATTCATCCCTATCAGCCGTCAGGGCGACATCTATGCTGGCCTGCTCCTCTACATCATATCGAGCATCTGCCTGGCATGGCTCTTCACCCAACTGATGAAGAAGATTCCAAACCCGAAATATTAAAAGAAAATCATGAAGATAAAAGATATAGAACTGGCGAATATCAGCCGGTTTCGCGGCGAGTTGATGGGAGCAGCCATGCTGTTCATCATCCTCTTTCATGTGGCATTGCCTAGAGAAGATGCCTTTTTCGGGCTTCGCAGAATGGGCAATGTCGGTGTAGACATGTTCCTCTTTCTCAGCGGAATAGGTCTCTGGTTCTCGTGGATGAAGAATCCTTCTGCCAAGCATTTCTTCATCCGTCGTTATCTGCGCATCTACCCTACCTGGCTCATCATAGCCTGCCTCTTCTATATCCCTTCTTTCCAGGGCGGAAGCACCTGGAACTGGATCTATCTCTTTGGAGAGATAACCATCAACTGGGGGTTCTGGCTGCATGATGAACTCAACTTCTGGTACATCCCGGCTACGATGATGCTCTATCTCTTTGCCCCTGCCTACATGGAACTCATCAAGCGCCATCCTATCTACCGCTGGCTGCCGGTGGTGATGATCATGTGGTGCATCCTGGTACAATATGTTACCCCGATACATCAGGCTGTAGGACACCTGGAGATTTTCTGGAGCCGCGTGCCTATCTTCTTCATCGGCATCAACATGGGTGAGATGGTAAGACAGAAACAGACGCTCGACGGCGCTTCGATATGGATGATATGGCTCATGTTCCTAATGACGCTGCTGGCGAGCATCTTCCTGGAACAGGAGAAGCACGGCATGTTTCCGCTCTTCCTCGAACGCATGCTCTATATCCCGCTTACCATCACCAGCATCCTGCTGCTGAACCGCATCTTCCGCCGCACCCCGAGCTGGTTTAACAAGGGGTTCATGTTTGTGGGAGCGCTGAGTCTGGAGTGTTATCTGCTCCATATCCACTTCGTGCTGAAATACCTAGAACCGCATCACTTGGGCTATTGGCCTACCTTCTTCATCTGCATAGGCATCACCCTGCCTGCAGCATGGATTCTGAGCAAGATAGCCGGATGGATTTCTAAAGAGTTAGCTAAGTTTATCAAGTAAAAAGGAGTTTATTTATTAAGAAAAATAGGAGTTTTATGAACGAGAATAAATTGGAAGACAGTAAAGGGTTTGCAGCGCTGCTGCGACTGGTTCGCCCGAAGCAATGGATCAAGAATGGCTTTATCTTCTTACCGCTGTTCTTTGGCGGCGCCCTGTTGCATATAGATGCCCTACTGGCGGGTCTGATTACTTTCTTCGCCTACAGTTTTGCCGCATCGAGCATCTATTGTTTCAACGATATCTATGATGTGGAGGCCGACCGCCGCCACCCTGTCAAGTGCCATCGTCCGATAGCATCGGGAGCGGTCAGCATCAAACAGGCATACGGACTGATGTTCCTGATGTTTGCCCTCTCTATGGGTATATGCAGCCTGCTCGGATCATGGGAGACGATGGGAATCATCATCTTCTATTGGCTTCTGAATCTCGGCTACTGCGCCAAATTCAAGCAATATGCCATCATCGATGTGTGTATCGTGGCTTTCGGTTTCGTACTCCGTCTGCTGGCAGGTGGTGTAGCTACGGGCATCGTACTCAGTAAGTGGATTGTGCTGATGACCTTCCTCATCACCCTCTTCATGAGTTTTGCCAAGCGCCGCGATGATGTGCTGCGCATGGAGAAGACGGGCGAGGCTCCCCGCAAGAATACCATCCGCTACAACCTCACTTTCATCAACCAAGCTATCACGATTACGGCTTCCGTAACCCTGGTATGTTACATCATGTATACGGTGAGTCCGGAGGTTATCGAGAATTTCCATACCGAGAATCTCTATCTTACGAGTGTCTTTGTGCTGGTCGGTTTGCTGAGATACATCCAGATAGCCGTGGTAGACCAGAAGAGTGGTGACCCTACGAAGATTATCCTGCGCGACCGCATCACCCAGTTTATCGTGCTCGCCTGGTTGCTCTCCTTCCTGATCCTTATTTATATCGTATAAGAAAATGAAGAAAAAATTATATTGTTTCGATTTCGACGGAACGCTGACAACAAGCGATACCCTGCTGGAATTCATCAGATATGCCAAGGGTACCGGTCGGTTTCTGATGGTTTTCCTGATGTACAGTCCGCTCCTGGTACTGATGAAGCTGCATCTCTTTCCCAACTGGAAGGCGAAGCAACTCATCTTTGCCCATCTTTTTGCCGGCATGCGTATCGAGAAGTTTGATGCGCTCTGCCGCGATTTTGCCGAAGAATACCAACATCTGTTGCGCCCCAAAGGTGTTACGCTGGTACACGAAGCCCTGGTTGCAGGTGCTCAGGTTTTCATCGTGAGTGCCAGCATCGACAATTGGGTCCGCCCGTTCTTTAAAGTTCGCGGCCTGGATGGAGTCAAGGTTTTAGGCACCCAGATAGAAGTGATTGACGGCAGACTTACCGGCAAGTTCAAGAGCAACAACTGCTATGGCGAGGAAAAGGTGCATCGCATCTGCGAGGCACTGACCACCACTGCCGCCAATGCCTACGGTACCCCCTCATTATCTTTCGACCGCTCCCAATATGAGATAGAGGCATTTGGCGACAGCCGAGGCGACAAGGAGATGCTCGCCTATGCCGATAAAGGTCATTACAAGCCTTTTAGATAAAACGTGGTTATTAGCCCAAAATCAAGTGAACAGGTCGTCCATTGTAATTTGTACTTGAGCCAAGGCTGCATACTGTGTAAGGCGCACGCCAAAAGTAGTAATCATCGTTGGGATAATGCCACTTTTTATCCCTGTTTCTGCCACGAAATCAGCCATACGATTACGAATGCGCATATCCTCCTCCTTAGTGATCGTGTAAGGCATCTGCGAATACTTGATTTCACATAGATTCACGAGATTATCGGCACGTTCTATCAGTAAGTCGATTTGCGCAGCTGGCTTTGAAACCTTACTTCGCCAAGAATAATACTCGGTATGGATTTGGTCTATCCCCAAGAAATGCTTGATTTGAGGAATATGCAACATGCAAACTCGCTCAAAAGCCAAGCCATACCAAGTATTTTGACGAGGTTTTCCCATCAAGTGAGTCCAATATTCCGTGTCCGTCGTACCAGGATGGCAAAACGTCATATAAAATAATGTATAGAGGTCGGTGAGCTGAAAGATTTGATCTTTCTGCTTTATCTTCTTATCCCTGGTATTATACCCTCTTACAAAATCGCAATTTATCAATTCACTAAGAACCTTTGTCAAAGTTCCACCCGATTTCAACTTCAATTTCTCCATGATTTCCTTTCGGGTCATACCTTGTCTGCATGAGGCAAGTACCTCTATGACACGCATATAGGACTCAGAATTTCTAAACAAGGACGAATATAGTCTTCCATATTCTCGCTTCAGTTCAGCGTGGGATGAGAAAAACAATCTGTCGACATTCCCTTCCACACCTTGCTTTTTATCCAACAAACTGAGATAATAAGGCACCCCACCAAGGATGCTATATATCTGAAGGATAGAAATGCGAGTCCATGAGAATCCATAAGCTTGCAGCATCAGTTCCGTCTCACGAAGAGTAAAAGGAGCAAGATACATCTCGTGCGTTATCCTATTATGAAGCCCACCATGACTATCTATCAGATTGGCAATCATCCACGACGTGGCACTGCCACAAACGATAAGCATGATTTCACTTTGGTAAGCTGCCCATCCGTTCCAAAAGTGCTCAAAAGCCTGTTGGAAACCAGATTTCGGCGTATCCAAGCATGGTAGTTCATCGATAAAAACAACGAGTCGTTCTCCTTTCATTTTTGCCTTTAACAACTGTTTCAATGCCTCAAAAGCCTCTGTCCAATTCGTAGGAATAGGCTGTTTGGAATCTCCATATTCCCTCAGCGCAAACCCGAAATTAGAGAGTTGCGCCTCTGCTGGTGCCTCTATAGACCCAGACATATCAAAGGCAAACTTATCACGGAAGAGATTTCTCACAAGATAAGTCTTGCCGATACGACGCCTGCCATATACAGCCACAAACTCAGCTTTGCCAGAATGATAATATTCTGTCAACAGCTCGATTTCTTTCTTTCGGCCGATAATTTGCTCCATACCTTTTAAATCTAACTTTAATGATGGTGCAAATATAAGATAATTATCCGAGAAAAACAAGGATTCTATAGCCAAATCGATAAATTTTAACTCGATTTGGCTAAAGAATAGGTTATACTATAGCCAAATCGAGCAATTCTCCTTCGATTTGGCTATAGAATGCCTTGTAGATTGCTATTATCCCCCTGGGCTAAGAGCTTTTGAACTTTCAGCCCGTGCCGTACAGTTCTTTAAGACTTACACAGGCAAGATTTTGAGAATCTGGGGGAATTTTAGGCAAAAAGATTTTGAGGAAAAGAATATTTTATGTATATTTGCCCCCAATTGTAACATCAACAAGTAAAGATTTTGAATATATTCATTATGAAACAAAGGAATACAGACATCGACTGGATAAGAGCCATACTCATTATTCTCATGATATTGATTCATATCGTGAGTGTTGGCAACGCATACCCCCATCTCAAGGCAGGCATTCTCTCGTTCATGATGCCTACCTTCCTCATCATTACTGGCTATCTCGTGAATATTGAGAAAAACCCAAAGGAGATGGGAAGATACCTGATGTGTCTCGCTTTGCCTTACGTCATCATGGTAACCGGTTTCTCTGTCCTCTCCTATTTCATGCCGGTGAGAGATGGCATCACGGAACTGTCACTCTCTCAGATTTGTGAGAAGATATTCGTTACTTCCATCGGTCCCTATTGGTTCATTCAGACCATGATTATCTGCGGCATTCTCTATTACGTCAGTTTCAAGGGAGCAACCTGGGGAACCCTCAGACAGGGAAAAACGACGATGAGCACCACCACAAGCCTCTTTATCTTCGCCACCCTACTTCTGCTCCTGTCCAAGACACCCGCTCTTTCGCCCAGTGCCGCCACCTATTATTTCATCGGAGCGGTACTCAGACAATGCCATATCGGCTTTGACAGAATTTTCCGTCCTTCACCGGTTGCCCTGCTGCTCTGGATTAACTTGCTGGGCTTGGAAGAATGGTACGACTGGGGCACGCTCGCCATCGTCTTCTCCTGCTGGTGCTGCATTTCATCCCTGATGTGGATACACAGCCTCATCAAACGCCTACAGGATAATGCCTGCGTCCGAAAGACAGAAGACACCTTATTATATATAGGCCGCAACACGCTTCCTATCTATCTCTTCCACCCCATCTTTACGATGGCAGCCAAGTTTTATCATCCCCTCTTTAGTTGGGACAGGAGCGAAATCTGTTTCGCCCTCGTTACCATATTCATCGCTATAGCCGGAAGCATCGGCATCGCCAAGATGATGGAGAAGACCCATCTGGCTTATCTCTTCGGAAAAGGAAAGATGCTGAGATAAATAATACCAGGATATATTTGGTAATTTGGAGATTTTGAAGTACTTTTGCAACATGAATATCAAGAACAAGATAAATAATATGGATGATGCCAAGCGAGAGAAGCTGGGCGAAGTCATCAGATTCGGAATCGTAGGCGGACTGGCTACGGTGCTGCAATACGTCATCTACCTGGCTATGATGCCGGCGCTGACCCATTTCATCCCCAACATGGGCGACCACAGTCTGGCTACCACAGCCAATACCATCGCCTACATCGTAAGTTTCATCTTCAATTTCATCGCCAGCACCCGCTATACCTTCAAGGTAAAGGCGAATGCCAAGCGCGGAGCAGGATTCACCCTCTCCCACATCGTCAACTACTCGATGCAGACCCTCTGCCTCAACCTCTTTGTAGGCTTGGGTCTAGCCAAACAGCTGGCTATGATACCTACCCTCTGCATCTGCATCCCGGTAAACTTCCTCCTGGTAAGGTTCTTCCTGAAGAAATAAGGGGATTCCCAAAACACGATAAAAGAAAGATATGAAAAAGATATTCGATATTTTTAAAATCAAGAAAGAAGAAAGAGTTTCAGCACTCGTCGCACTCATCATAGCATGTGCCCTCAATGCCCTGACTGTCATCAAATACCACAGCCAGTTCTCGCAGATTACAGATAATTATCACAAACTCTTTGTCAAGACCTTCCATGTGGCAGGTTTCGACCCGCTTACCTATAGCATCGTATCTCACTGGGACACAGAATATAACGTATACCGCCACCCGCTGCTGGCGTTCTTCATGTATATCCCGAATCAGATAAATCAAGGATTGATGATGCTTACCGGCATCAACTGCGTTCAGTTTGTCGTGGGAGCTATCCTGGTGTTCTGCGCCTTCTATTCCTTCATTTTCCTTTACCGTATATTCAGAGAAGTGATTGGTACAGAGCGCTTTGATGCAAATCTGCTCTCTGCCTTCTATTTTTCTTTCGCCTATGTGATGGTTTCAGCGATGGTACCCGACCATTTCATCATGTCGATGATCATACTCCTCTGTACCCTGTATATCACAGGCGTATGCATGAAGAAAGGCAGACAGCTTACCATCTGGCAGACTATCCTGCTCTTTGTATTTACAGCGGGCGTATCGCTCAACAATGGTCTGAAGACCTATCTTGCCGCCCTTTTCACCAATGGCAGAAAGTTCTTCAGTATCAAATACTTCCTGATAGGAGTCATCCTTCCTGCCGCACTCATGTGGGCTTTCGCCAGATGGGAATACCGCACCTTCGTATGGCCTAAGGAAATGGCAAGACACGAGGCTAAGATGAAGAAAAACAAGGAAGCCACAGCCAAGATTTACCAGCAATACCGCGACAGCACTGGCGTGAAAGACTCGGCAAAGGTAGAAGCTGCCGTCAAGAAAATCATCAAGGATAAAGCGCATGCCAAATATGTTCGTGACCATAAACAGATATGGAACAAGAACACGGGCAAGCCTATCGCCAAGGGCGAATTCATGAACTGGACCGACAAGACGACCTCCCGCTCGCAAACTCTGGTCGAGAATTTCTTCGGTGAAAGCATCATGCTGCACCAGCAGAACCTTCTGGGCGATGTATTGCGCAACCGTCCGGTTATCGTGAAATACCAGTCTGCGGTCAATTATGTGGTAGAGGCATTCATCGTTGTGCTTTTCTTACTTGGCATCCTTGCCGGAAGAAAATCAAAGTTCCTCTGGCTCACCCTGACATTCTTCCTGATGGATGCTGCCCTCCATATCGGTTTGGGCTTCGGTATCAACGAGGTATATATCATGACTGCCCACTATATGTATGCCCTTCCTATCGCCATCGCCTTCCTGGCGCTCAAGGCAAAAGGAAAGAGCCTGAAATGGGGCTTCAGAGGATTGATGCTCGCCATCACCCTCTATCTGTGGATAAGCAACGGATATCTGCTGGCAGGCTACATGCTAGGATAAGAAGCCTTGAACCACAACAAGTTGCTAGCCAAAAGCTGCCTTGATCCAGCGGATGATATCCTCATGCTCCATATCAAACTTACGGGCAAAGAGGCGGTTGCTTTGTTCCAGCTCCTCTTTGTCTGCCAAAGTCCAGACGTATGGATTGCCCCGTTTCCAGTCAATGAGTCGCATGCAGCCCTCATATTCATCTTTTTCAGAATACAGGGCTGCCCGGAAATCGGGATGATTCCATACCAGGGTCTGCAGGAAGAACTCATCAGGGCAGAAGGTATAATTGAATCTTTTCAATACAAACGGCTTCTGGCTCACCACATACTCCACACATGCCTGCGTGATGCTCACCCAGTTGGCACCCTTGGCAAAATCCATCTTCTGGCGATGCAGGAACGGCATGAGCAGCATCGAAAGATATTTATTCAGTCGCCTGGTAATGGCATTCAAAACCCCATACTTCGAGCGGGTAAGACTGGTAAATAGCCAATAACGCATCATCTTCCGGCGGCAATCCCATTCAAATTCCTCACCATGATTGATGCCCACAAACTCCTTACCCTGATGCTCCTCAAAGAACTGATGGATGTAATCCTGCGATTTGATAGGTAAATCCTGACCACTCAGCAGATGGTAGTAGGCATAAGGTCCATGCTTCAAAGCCTCCTCGAAAAGCACATACTCCGCCTTAATCTGGCTCAGATTTCCCCAACGCACATCCACCCTCTGTTCCAATAAAAAGAGGCGTGCCTTGGAAAGAACCAGCGGTTCAGCACCATCCAGCATATCCGATTTCCGGTCGATATGCAGAAATATATCATTGCGCTCATCATCGAGCATCGACAGCAATACCCTGAGAAGCGGTAAACTGCCATGAGCCATTATCAAAAAAGCATGTTTCATTGTCATTATTTATCTTTATTATCCAACTGTCCGTCCTGATGACTTTTTCATAATCATTGCGACAAAGATACACCAAATAAAAGAGAATACAAAATAAAACTCCGTTTTTATCAGAAAAAAGACACAAAATAGAGCCTTTCTTTTTGAATATTCAGAAAAAACAATTACTTTTGCAGCGCTAAGAAGGAGATGCGGCATGCATCAGCCCAGCAAAAAAAATAATCAGAGAATGAACAATATATTTAGAATTAAAAAAGAAGAAAGGCTCTTTGCCTTGATTACACTCATCGTTATCATCGCCTTTAATGTGCTGATGATAACCTATCATTTTGATGATTTCGGCAAACCGAAAGCAGGATTCTGGACGCTCTTCACCAAGAACTTTCAGATTTCAGGTTTCGACCCCTACACCTACCTTACCCTCTCGAAGTGGAAGGTGTATTACACGGAGTATCGCCATCCCATGCTCCCTTTCTTCCTCTATCCTTTCTCGCTACCGAACGGCTGGCTGATAGAACTCACCTCCCGCAACTGGGCAACTACCATCGTGGCGGTGATGATGACATTCTTCTCCACCTACTCCATCCTCTTCTTCAGAAGAATCTTCAGAGAGGTGATGCAGCTGAAGGCTATAGACAGCAATGTGCTCACAGCGATGCTTTTTTCCTTTGCCTACGTGCTGCTCGTCACCTTTGTAGATGACCATTTCGGCATGTCGCTTTTCTTCCTGTCGATGACACTTTATCTGGCAGGCAAACAGCAGCAGGAACACCGCAGCATGCCTTGGTGGCAAACAGCCCTGCTCTTTTTCTTCACGGCAGGCATCACGCTGAGCAATGGCGCCAAGACCTTCCTTGCCGCCCTCTTTACCAATGGCAAAAAACTCTTCCGTCCGAAATATCTGGCATTGGGCATCATCTTGCCTACCCTCCTGATAGGTGCTGCAGGCATCTACCAGAACAAGGCATTCATTATTCCGAACCGCCTGGAAGGAGAACGGCTCGTGGCTCAGAAAGCTGCTAAAGACAGTACTTTTAGGGCAAAGATGGAACAGAAGCAAAAACACGATAAGGCCATTGCTGGCAAGAATATCCAGAAACGAGGCATGCTTTCATGGGCAGATATGTCTATCTCCCGTTCAGAATCATTGGTAGAAAACGTTTTTGGCGAATCGCTTATCCTGCACAGAGAACATCTGCTGGAAGATATCCACAGCCACCGCCCGATATTCGTGAAATACCAGACACCCGTTCCTTATATCATAGAGGGTATCATCGTGATTCTGCTGTGTATGGGCTTTTGGATGGGAAGAAGATCGGCCTTTCTCTGGCTCACTGCCTCATGGGTGGCATGCGATGCCTTCATTCATCTGGTCATGGGATTCGGACTGAACGAGGTTTATATCATGGCTGCCCATTGGGCGTTCATCATTCCGATCTGTATCGGATATATCATCAGAAACTGTAAGGAGAAATATCTGCCTTATCTTCGTGGTGGACTCGCCATCATCACCATCTTCCTGTTCTTCTATAACAGCACGCTGATATTCCAGTATCTGACAAGATAAAAACGAATATCCGGCAAGGTAATAGGTAATAACAAGTATCTTAGATTAAAACCATCATGCTGAAAATAAGTATCTTAACCCCTATCTATGGAGTAGAAAAATATATCGAACAGTGCGCCCGTTCACTGTTCGAGCAGTCGTATGCGTCTATCGAATACATCTTTGTAGATGACTGTACCCCCGATAAAAGCATCGGCATTCTGCAATCGCTCCTGAAAGAATATCCTGAAAGAGCACAACAGGTACGCATCATCCACCACGACAGAAACCGAGGCGTGGGAGCTGCAAGACAGACGGCACTGATGGCGGCTACAGGCGATTATCTTTTATTTGCCGATAGCGATGACATGCTGCCGAAAGATGCAGTTGAGAAGCTGGCAGGAAAAGCAGATAGTAGCCATGCCGACCTGATTGATGGCGGCTACCGGGAGTGGTGCGATGAAAAGGCAGGCAGACTCCAGAAACCTTTTGATGTTTCTGATGAGAAACTGCTCAAACTGCTTGTCTGCCAGAACATCATCACCAATCGTCTGTGGGGAAGAATCTACAAGCGTTCGCTCATCATAGAACACAGGATATTCTTTGAAGAGGGCATCAACTATGCGGAAGATCTTTTCTGGAATGCCCAGTTCATGTTCTACGGCAAAAAGGTGAACATTGATGATGCAGTATATTACTACCGCACCGACAATGAGAATTCCTACAATCACAACATCTCTGAAAAGAATCTTCTGTCATACTTCAAATCAACCCGCCGACTCATCGATTTCTTCGAGCAGAACGATAAGAAGCATCAGTACCTCAGAGCCACAGAGATAGGCATCGTCAATGCCTACCGCTGGGCGGCAAACGCTCATGTAGCCTTCGAAAAGGTGGATCAGACGCTCGACTACAAGCCTAAGAGCTGCCTCATCCGACTCATCATCAAACTCATCAAAAAGGGGGTACCTGTCAAGAGGGTGAATCTTATCTACCTCGCTTACAGAAGGCTATACACTCTTCTAATATCTGCACCTTCAGCAGTTTCATGATACAGAAGTAGATGGTGGCTGAAACCAGCAGACGAACCAGCAGCAGGAGATAGATGTTCTGCAGGCTGCGGGTCATGAAATAGGTAACTACCATCGTAGCTGCCGCACAGAGCATGAATGGCAGTATATCCTTTGCCACATCCAGGAACCGCAATCCGGCAACACGCTTCATCATCCACTGCCAGACCAGAAGCCAGGCGATGATAAACACGGTATAGGCTATCACCATGGTCTGGATGCCATATTGATGACAGAACAATACCAAGGCGAGCAAACCCACTACCTGACCGATGTTGCACCACATATACACATCAGAACGCCCCTTGCTGATGGCAAGGTTCTGATAGAGCGTATAAATCGGCATAAAGGCACCGCTCACACAGAGAATCTGCAACAGCGGCACACTGGCAATCCATTTCTCATGAATCGTAATCAGGATGAATTCGCGTGATACCAAAGTCAAGCCGAACATCAAAGGGAAAGAAAGGAATGCCGTAAAACGGAGCATTTTTCTAAACACCAGCAACTCGCGGTTCTTATCGTCCTGGATAGAAGCCAAGACGGGCTGAGCTATCTGTCCCACCGTATTGGCAACAAACGAATTAGCCTTGGTGTCCCAGTTGTATGCCTGACTATAGTTACCCACATCATTAATCGGATAGAACCTGCCGAAGACAAAGGTCAACACATTGTTGCTCACCGTATTGATAATGTTGGTAACCAGAAGTTTCACGCTGAATCCGAACATCTTCCTCACCGGTCCGAAATCGATATGAAAGTTCGGGCGCCATCCCGTATAATAATATCTTCCTATATTCAGCACGAGGATAAAGATAACCTGCTGCCAGGCAAGACTCCAGTAAGCCATGCCGTTGAATGCCAGTACCAGTCCCACGACATTCGAACTGATCAGAGCCATGAAATTAACGATGGTAATCTCCTTGTTCATCATGTTCTTCATCATATATCCGTTTTGGGCGATGCCAAACGAAGAGATGAAGAAACTCAGGAACACGAAGCGCGACAGGGAGGTGAGACAAGGCTGATGGAAGAAATCAGCTATCAGCGGCGCACAGAAAAAGAGCACCACATACATGGTAAGACTCACCAGGACATTAAACCAGAACACCGAGTTATAATCGTTGTCGGTGGGTTTCCTAATATTCACCAGTGCCTGGGTAAACCCGCTACTCTGCAGATTGCCCGCTATCAGGGTGAATATGGTGAGGATGCCGATGATACCATAATCGGCTGGCGACAACAAGCGCGCCAAGAAGATGCCAAAGAGGATATTGAGTACCTGGGTAGAGCCACTGTTCATCGCTCCCCAGAACAATCCCTTGGCGGTTTTTTCCTTTAATGATTCTGCCATCGTTTCTATCTGATAAATATGGAATATTACTTGTTTTTACTTTTTAGAATGCAAAAGTAGCATAAATAGTTTGAAGTTCAAAACTTTTTGCTTACTTTTGCAGCCGTAAAACAGAAAAAAGTATGGATATTAAGAACATCAAGAAGGAATGGAACGCCACAATACTCGATATATTGAAGGCTTTCATCGAAATCTGCAACAAGTATCACCTCAGATATTACTGTTGTGCCGGCACCGCCATCGGAGCCGCCCGTCACCACGGAATGATTCCCTGGGACGATGACATCGACGTACTGATGCCACGCCCCGACTACGACCGTCTGCTCGAAATCGCCAAGCATGAAGACTTTGGCAAATACGAGGTAATAACTCCCTACAACAACGAGTCATACCCTCTGTATTTCTCCAAACTCGTGAATCGCGAAACCACCCTTATCGAGGAGAAGGAGCGTCCCTGCATCATCGGTCTTTACGTAGATATCTTCCCTCTTGATGCCACCGACGATGACCTGGAAACGGCAAAGGCGCTGTATCGCAAATACTCGAAGACCATCAACCGTCTGAATGCCGTAACCACCCACAATACTTTCTTTGAGTACATCTCCCTGCTCCTGCACAAGGAAACCTGGGGCCGCTTTGCCATCAAGACGCTCGCCTTCTTCTGCCGCAGCAAGATGCGCCACCGCCTCATCCAGCAGATGGACGAGATGAGTCACCGGTATGACTTCGATAAGGCGAAGAACGTATTGGTGAATACGGGTTCCTACCACTATAAGGAGATTTTCCCGAAGGAATGGCTCGGCAAGGGCAAGGAATTCCCGTTCGAGGATACCACCGTCTTGCTGCCGGAGCAGGCTGATACCTATCTGCGCCACTTCTTTGGCGACTATATGAAGTTTCCACCCGTAGAACAGAGAGTAGAGAAACACCTTCGCTACTATCTGAACATGGAAAAGCGGGAAACATGGGATGAGATTAAAAGAAAGCTTTAGCCTTCCCTCACTTCCTGCAAGGAATGTTCGAAACCTTCTTCTACATCAAAGAGCGGTTTCCAGCCTAAAGCCTTGAGCTTATCCGTACTGAAGGTTGCCTTGGTGATAGGCGTGGTATTGCCCTGCTGCGCATCCGCCTCAGGAATATCAAACACCACCTTTCTATCCGCTTTCCTGGCTATCAGCTCTGCCAGTTGGCGGATGGAGATATTCGATTCTGAATGAGCCACATTATAGGCATTTGCCCTCTCGCCATCCAGCAGGAGGCGCAAGATGGCATGGGCGGCATCTACCACATAAAGCCAGGAGCGGAAAGCCTCACCCTTACTCTTCAGGACGATATCCTCACCCTTCAGAACATTGCGGATAAACTGGGCATACACCCTATTGTCACTCTCCGTAAAGCCCGGACCGTAGGTATGACTCAGCCTGGCTATCACCACATCGGCATCATACTCTGCTCCGTATGCCATGCAGAGCGTTTCGGCAGCACGTTTGGAAGATGGATAGCAGGCACGCACCGATGCACAATCCACATAGCCGCTGCTCTTCTCGGTAAATTCAGAGCTATCGCCCTCGCCATAGATTTCACCCGAAGAGATATAAACCATGCGCTGCATGCGGTGACTCAATCCATATTCCAGCAGGTTGGATACGCCGTTGATGTTCGCCTTCATCACCTCTACAGGGTTCTGCTTAAAGAAGTTAGGACTCGCATTGCTGGCTGCATCGATGATGTAATCAGCGCCCTCAGCCAACTCATTATAGACTGGTTCCCCTATCATCCTGTCCATGCTCTTGATGACAGGCTGGGTAACGTCTATCTCTGCAAAGAAGAAAGATTCATCCTCCCAATAGGCAGCAAACTTCTGTCGGGCACGTTCCTTGTTTCTTCCGGCTGCTATCACCTTGTAGCACCGGGCAGGATTCTGCATCAGCACATCAACCACACAGCCTCCTACCAATCCTGTAGCACCAGCCACAAGAATGGTTTTGCCATGCAGACGCCCCAATTCCAAACCTTCCCGGAAAAGGCGCGCAATATCTTCCTTATATGGTGAATTTCCTATCATAACATGTTTATTTTAACCAAGCCTCAGGCTGAACCTTCATCAGTGCCTTCAGTATCTCCAGATCCTCAACGGTGGTTATCTTGATGTTCTTCTCTGAACCAGGCACGATATGCATCTGTCTGCCTCCCAGTTCTGCCATCAGGGTACAGGATGCCACCGAATTGGCGATGCCCTTCTCCTTAGCCTCTTCGTGGGCTGCTATCAGATTGCCCAAACGGAAGGTCTGGGGTGTCTGGGTACGAATCAGCTTGTCGCGCGGAATACTGGTGTTGGTCGTGAAACCATCTTCGCTCTCCAGGATAGCCTCTCTACATTTGATACCCGTAATGGCATAGCCATACTTCTGGCAGATGGCAATATTGGATGAGATGATGTCTTGCGACAAGAGTGGGCGCACGGCATCATGCACCAGCACCAGGTCGTCATCACCGCACCCCGCCTCTTTCAAGCCATAGATACCATTGTGAATCGACTCCTGACCATTGCTTCCGCCAGGGAATATCCATTTCAGCTTGGTAATGCAGAACTGGTTGGCATACGACTGCAGTACCGTTTCCCAACCTGCCAGACATACCACAGCAATACCCTGAATATCAGGATGCTTCTGAAAAGCCATCATCGTATGGATGATGATAGGACAGTTGTCTACATGCATAAACTGCTTTGGGATGTCCTGTCCCATTCTATTGCCAGAACCTCCGGCTATGATCAATGCATAGTTCATATTCTCTATCTTTAAATTGATTATTTCTGAATGATTCTCCCCGGATTCCCTACCACGGTAGCCCCGTCGGGAATATCCTGGAATACCACGGCACCGGCGCCTATCGTCACGTGGTTGCCGATATGGATGCCGCCGAAGACCGTGGCGCCGGTATAAATCTTCACGTCATTTCCGATGGTAGGTCTGCCGCCCTTGCCGTTGCCCAGCGTCACCATCTGCAGACAGTAGAAGTCATCACCTATGCTTTCTGCGTTGAGATAGGTGGCATAGCTGTGCTCCAGATGCGCACCCTTCCCGATATGCGGACACCAGATGGTCATCGTACGCTCGGGAGGCAACAGCCAGCTGATGAAAACCGAACGGTATTCGCCCAGGCGGTAATAAAACAGATTGCGGAAACTCCTTTCGCGGGTGCATGCCTTAATCAGGTTGAGCACCGTAGGCTTCCTGTCCTGCACCTTCAGCAGGTCGGCATCTATCTCCTTCTTATGGAGCAGATACAGAGCGATATGCGGCAACATGCGCACCGCCGAAGCTGACAATATGATGGTTTGTACTATCGGATTCATGACTCTAAATCTTATTTTTATCTTTGCAAAGATACAAAAAATAAAGCAACTAGCATGCTTTTATCCGAAAACAATTGTTCTTTTCACTAAAAATAAGATAATAGAACAGGGTTTGTAGAATTTTAGTCGGTTTTATTGCTAAATAATGTGAATTAAATAGCTTTCCATACAACTTTTCCGTACCTTTGCACAAAGTTATATATAACGATATTTTAGAAGAGGATAAAACAGAACATTATGAAGAGGATATTGATTGTTGAAGACGATTTGGCATTCGGAACCATGATACAGACTTGGCTCAAAAAGAAAGGATTCAATGTAGAAAGGGTAACATCTGTAGGCGCTGCCATCAAAGCGATGGGAGCCGGCGATGCATTCCATCTGGTTCTTTCCGACTTGCGCCTGCCCGACCATGACGGACTGGTATTGCTCCAGCATATCAGAAAGTCCGATGCCCACCTGCCTTTTATCGTAATGACTAGCTATGCAGAGGTTCAGAATGCTGTATGTGCCATGAAATCGGGTGCTACCGATTACGTGGCTAAACCTTTCCATCCCGAAATCCTCTTAGAGAAAATCCGTGAGGCTATCCAGTCGGCTGCTTCTGCGGTTTCAGCCCCTCAGCGTGCAGAATCTGCCGCCAGGCAGGATGCGCCCCAAGAAGAACAGCAGGGCGCTACGGAGGTGCCTAGATATATAAAAGGTGAAAGCGAGGCTTCCAAGCAGCTCTACGAGTTCGTTTCGCTCGTTGCCCCAACCCCGATGTCAGTGCTCATTCTCGGAGCCAGCGGCACCGGAAAGGAATATGTGGCGCGCAGCATCCACGAACAGAGTCTGCGCAAGGACAAGCCTTTCTATGCCATCGACTGCGGCGCTATTCCTAAGGAGGTGGCAGCATCTGAATTCTTCGGATATAAGAAGGGTGCCTTTACCGGAGCCGAACAGGATAAGAAGGGCGCCTTCGAGATAGCTAACGGCGGAACGGTTTTCCTCGATGAAATGGGAAACCTCAACTACGAAGTACAGGTACAGCTTCTCAGAGCCTTGCAGGAGAGGAAAATCCGTCCGCTGGGCAGCACGCAGGAGATTGATGTGGATATCCGACTCATCTGTGCCACCAACGAGAATCTGGCGCAGGCAGTAGCCGAAGGCAAGTTCAGAGAGGACCTCTATCACCGCATCAACGAGTTTACCATCTACATGCCTGCCCTCAAGGACAGAGGTGCCGACATCTTCCTCTTTGCCAACCTCTTTATCAAGCACGCCAACCAGGAACTGGGCAAGAATGTGCTCGGACTGGATGCCAAAGCCTCCGAAATCATCGCCTCATACAACTGGCCGGGCAACCTGCGCGAACTGAACAATGTGATGAAGCGCGCCACCCTGCTCGCCCGTGGCAAGTATATCGGTGCCCAGGAACTGGAGAAGACGATGGCACAGACCTCCCCAGCCCGACCTATCAATATGCAGCTGCACAGCGAACAGTCGGAACAGGAAAGCATCGCCGCTGCCCTGAGAGCCACCCACGGCAACAAGAGCAAGGCTGCCCAACTGCTTGCCATCGACCGCAAGACACTCTACAACAAAATGAAGAAATACGGCATGGAGTAAACATGCCACACCCCGATTCCCCAATATATTCCACACTATATTGGGGAATTTTTCTACACCTTTTCCCCACTTTCCCCACATCCCGTTTCTGGCACAAAATATCATCCACACTGATTATCAGATACTTAACTAAATTCATCATTTTTTGGCACGCCTATTGTGATATTATTTAGCGAACTCGCAAATGAGTTTCAGCAAGAGAATTAATAAACAATAATATTCACAATTAAAAAACAAAAGAATTATGAAAAAGTTAGTATTTGCAGTTATCGCAGCAGTAGCAATGGTATCAGTTAGCAATGTATTTGCAGGTAACAGAATGGTAAACGTTGCAGGTTCAGAACCAGTAGACACAGTAGCTCCAGCCGACACAACAGCAACACCTGCTGAGGCACCAGCTGCAACAGTGGATTCAACCGTAGCAGAGTAAATCCACCTTCAGAAAATAGTAATTACGCGTCGCTTTCAATGAAACAGGAGATAGATGACCAGATTTTGGCATTTATCTCCTGTTTTCGTTGGTTTATATCGCATTTTTGATTAACTTTGCACGCAAATAGCAAAAAGACTCAAAACATTAAAAGATAAGAAGATGCAGCAAACAAACGTTCCTTTCAAGGTAGCCCTGGGTTACATCATCGTCGCCATCGTACTGATTCTGGCGATAGGGTTGGTATATCGCAACACCACATCCGTGCTCGCTATCAACCAGGCAACCCGCGACTATATCGAAAAGCGACAGGCAGCCGACAGCACCATGTCCAACCTGCTCAAGGAGGAACAAAACAATCTGCAGCAGCTTACCCGCGCCATGCAGGGCAAGTCATCCCACAACTATCTGCACGAGAAGATGAACAGCCTCAACAGTGGCGAAGATTCCGTTGTCGTGCATTCCAAGGCACCCAAGACTCATGTGGCAAAGAACACCACCGTAGAGGTGATGAAAACCCGCAAGGGCTTCTTCCGCCGCCTTGCCGATGCCTTCAAGAAGGAGCATGCCGAAACGCTCAGCATCAGACGCGACAGTAACCAGGCTGTCACCGATACCCTCTCTACCCCGGTCAACTTAGCCGGAAACGTAGCCAATATTCTGGAACAGATTGACCGCAAGGAGAAGCAGTCTACGCACGATAACCACGAGGCCATCAACCGCGAGGTGAGAGACTTGCAGATAACCAATGCCCGCCTCGCCCTGCGCTCCTCCCAGCAGCTCAACGATATCCACCAGCGCGAACGTCAGGCGATGCAGCAGGCTATCAACCAGGCGATGCAGGCGCGCCAGAATCTGCTCTGGCAGATAGGTCTGCTTGCCATCGTAGCCATCACAGCCGCCGTCATCCTCGTCTATTACATCTACCGCGATACGCAGAAGGAACGCATCTACCGCGAGAATCTCGAAGAGGCTAACGAGGAAATCAGGCGCATCATGAACCAGCGCGAACGCCTGCTCCTCACCATCACCCACGACATCAAGGCTCCGGCTGCCAGCATCTCGGGCTTCATCGACCTGATGAAGGATTATGTCGACAACCCGCAGGGCATCTCCTGTCTCAACAGCATCAAGGGTTCTGCCACCCATCTCTCCCGGCTCGTTGCCGCCCTGCTCGATTATCACCAGTTGGAAAACGGACTGATGAAGCTGAACCCTGTAGATTTCTCGCCTGCCGACATGTTCCGCCAGTGTGCCGGAGAGATGCAGATCCTGAGTCAGGAGAAGGGATTGGAACTGCATCTGGAGCTCGATGGCATCAGCAGTCAGCAGACCTACTACCGTGCCGATGCCTTCCGTATCCGTCAGATACTCAACAACCTGGTGAGCAATGCCATCAAGTATACCGATAAGGGCAGCGTCACCATCCAGGCATCCATCAGTCCCCAGCACCTCCTCACCTTCTCGGTAAGGGATACCGGCAAGGGCATGACCACCGAAGAGCAACAGAAGGTGTTCCAGGCGTTTACCCGTCTGAAGAGTGCCCAGGGCATCGAGGGCACCGGTCTCGGACTGAACATCACCCAGGAACTGGTCAATCTGCTTCAGGGCACCCTGCGTCTGGAATCCGTCAAGGACAAAGGCAGCACCTTCACCGTCACCATTCCGCTTGCCTTAGGTACCGCTCCTGCAGCAGAAGAGGCAGAAGAGCAGAAGCCGCTCACCCCAGCCAAGCCCCATTTCGAAAATCACAAGATACTGCTGCTCGATGACGACCCGTTGCAGCTCCGTCTGCTTCAGGAGATGCTGAAGAAGCTGGTAGGCGACAGTTGGCAAGTCTTTGCCTGTCTGCATGTAGCCGAGGCGCTCACCGTGCTCCACAACGAGCATCCTGCGCTGATGATGATGGATATCGAAATGCCCGAGATGAACGGCATCAGGATGATTCAGCACATCAACCACAGTCACATGAAGGTAGTAGCGATGACCGCCCACGATGCCAGCATCATCAGAGAGTTGAAAGAAGCCGGTTTCGACGATTGCCTCTTCAAGCCGTTCAGCACAGAGAAGCTGAAAGAAATCCTCGGTTTGGAGGATGCAGCATCAGAAGCGGAGGATATGGCAGAGGAAACCAATAAGAATTCCCGCTTTGCAGCCCTCCTGACCTTTGCAGAAGGCGATCCGGAGGCAGAAGCCGAGATACTCAGCACCGTCAAGCAGGAGTTGTCATCCCATCTCCAGAACCTCCAGCAGGCAACAGAAGGCGAGTTATCGATAGAAGCCATCGGCAAGACAGCCCACAAGCTTCTCCCTATCGCCACGATGATAGAGATGGAGAGCCGCCAGCACATCGCCGCCCTCGCTCCCGAGCATATCAGCGATCTGTCAGAATCTCAGATAAGAGCCTACACCCAGGTCATCATCGCCGACCTGAAGGGGCTTTTTACTTTTCACACAGTTCCCAGTATCGCTGAGCAAGGTCGTGGATGAACTTTCGTCCTCGTTCGGTCCATACGAGATAGGTATGGGTGTAGGCTCTGCCCATCTTCTCCTGTCTGCCATCGCTCTTCGGGTCGAGGAAGGCGCTGTAGCGGGTACGGCTCTTTGCTAAACCCATGTGAGCATAATCAGCATAGAGAAGATACTGACCGCTCTGGTAATACTGAATATGCAGGGCGCAGAGCGAGCGGTTCAGCTCCTGGGCTGTGATACCGAGTTCCTTCGCAATCTGCGTAGTAGTGAAGCACGAAACGGAATCAAGCACGTTATCGCTATACAATGCTTTAGGCAGAAGATTACCCACCTGATTCTCCAACTGTATGATGTTATCACCATTCTTAGCGATGCGAACTACCTGCTCATCAACCACATCATTCAAGCGTCGGATTTCCGTATCCTGTTCGCCGATAAGTTTCTTCTGCTGTTCAATCTGCAGGTGCTGCTTCTTCAGCAGATTCTCCTTCTCCTTGAGCGTAGCACGGAGAATTTCTTCAGCATGTCGGATTGTCTCCTCATCGCTCTCTCCCTGCTGCACCGGGATATAACCACCCGTCTTGCGAATCTGTGGCAGCACATCAGCCGTAACCCAGTTCTTGAACTTCACGGCAGTAGAAAGCTTAGAGCCGAGAACCAAAGCATAGAAACCACTCTCGTTGACGAAGAGCATCTGCTGAGTTCGTACTGTTCGGCTTCCATCTTTTCGAAGGCTGCCCGGAACCTTGTTACGGCGTTTCGCCGTATCAAGGTCGTTAACTAGTTGACTTACAGCATCATTTGCTCTCTTATACCCCAGTATATTACAGACATCCTTTGCACAGAACAAAGGCTCCCCATTTTCATCGGTCAAGGTACGGATCTTGCCGAATTCAGGGTTTTCAAATACGACAGCAGCTGCTGCCTTCTTATCCATTTCTACTTTATTTGTATTAACTGACTTTACCATAATAATTTGTTTTTAAAAATTAATCACTAAAAATTCAACATTCAACATTCAAAAATCAACATTCAACATTCAACATTCAACATTAAATGATCGTAATCCAAACGCTCTCCTCCCGTTCTCTCGCTGCGGTAATGGCATTCATGAGCCTGTGCAGCCAGATGCGGGAATTAAAGACGGCACCCTGTATTTTATTTTCACCTACCAGAATGCAGCCCTGCGTATCATCGGGATAATTACCGGCATGGATGCGGATGCCCTCAAAATCAGGAACACCCTGCACCAGTGGAAGCCACTTCTTAAACCTTGGCGATTTCGAGATAACAACAGGATACGAACCTTCCGGTATCGCCGTATGACCCGGTATCTTGCGGGCCTTCTTGCCCGATACCCTGCTATATCTACCATCCTCCTCTTCCGGCTTCAGTTCGACACCCAGGAGATTTCTCCACGTAGGCTCCAGGGTATCACAGAAGTAATGTTCCTTGTCCAACTTCGCCTTATCGAAGCTGTGCTCAAAGATACGCTTGTCGCCTATTTTTACCCCCGAACGCCAGGTACGTTTCACATCCTTATCGCTCAGGATATAAAGATGACCTATCGTATAAGTCTTCTTCTTTGCTATTCTTTTTACTACTATTTCCATAATTCAAACTCCATTAAGATTCTAATATTTTTACCTCTTTACCATCCTTGCGGTTACGTAGCTTTTCAAAACTGAATAACTGAATACTGATTACGTCACCCGTTACACCCTTAGGCGGAATCTTCCGGATATAGTTTCGGTTCACCCAATTACGCAACATCGAAGGAGTGCCCTTCTTGTCCATGCCCAACTGCGAGCGGAGATATTCTGCCTGCTGGAAATTAAAGACATCAGGCAACTGCTGCAACAGATTTGCCGGTCCACGCTTACTCGATTTCTCGTTCGAAAAGTTCGCCCTCTTGATGGCATCACCAAAGAAACGCATCTTGCAGTAGAGGTCGTAACGCTCGCTCCAGCGGATGAACTCATCTATCTCCGGCTCCCATTTGCAACCGTTCGCCACATACAGCACACACGCCTTCAGGTAGGCGATGACGTTGGCACGGAAGGAAAGATTCTCATAAACCCTATCCTGCGACAGACGTGAAAACTCAGCATTCTCATCCTTCAGCCGGAGGGCAAGTTGGAATGCCTCAGGACAGTCAATCAGTCCCCTGGCGTTGTTCAGATTCTCAATATAAGGCTTCAGCGCCTCACGGTAAGCATCATTGTAATCGCCGTAAACAGGCATTTCATCACCGATTTCACGCTCCGGAATGGTACAGAAATTGATACGGCTTATCGGACCGTCTGTCAAAACTTTTGAAAAGTAGCGCTGCCCCTTTTGGATGGTGGTAGATGCATTCCAGTTGAACCTTATCGTTACCCTTTCTGTCACAGATTGAACGCCCACGCGCTGTTGGCCAAAGAGGTTGAATGGATCAAAGGCGAGGCACATGATGCGGAACTGCTGGTTACCGCTACCCCGGAGTGCATCAAACTGATCCAGCTCATTGAGCGAAGTATAGAGGAACCGCCCCTGCGCCTCAGCAGTTCTCATCACGAATGCCGGATTGGTCATATCAGCATCAATCTCCTGTATAACGAGGTTGTCCGGTCGCTTACGCTTGTCCTTGTTGGCGCCCTTGCGCGTCATCTCCTCCTTCCATTCCTTCTCACGTTTCAGATTCTCCGCATCCCGTTTCCGGATATCCTCCATAATATAGCTAATCGGCTTGTTTACAGAAGATTTACCAGCGCCCGTACCAGCCAGCAAGCACGTAGACAATGTAGCCTCATGCACTACATTATCAATATATCGGAAGCTCGTCTGCCAGAGGTGCGTAGCGAGCGGTGGGAAGATAGCGTGCGCCACTGCCGGTTTATAAACCTCCGGTGTCCGAGATATCAGCAGTTCCACCAGTTTCGGCAGTTTCTCCGGCATCGCTGGCGGTTCCGGATAATCCTCCTCGCTACTTTGAACTTGGAGCATAGAACTTTGAACTGTATGATTTGCGTTAGGGCTATTAACTGTTAACTGTAAACTATTAACTTGTTGGCTGGCCTGTTTTTCCGCCAGCGCATTCACCCTTATCACATCCCTCGACATCGGCTTGCAGCTGTCAGCATATTTCGCATAGAAATCATGTATCAGCTGATGGCAGTCATCCTCCTGATAGTAGCTCGGCATTTTCGTCCTCACCACCTTCATCAGTTCCTCCTCGCTCATCACCCTCGAAGCGCCTGCGCTCATGATGGCGAGGAGCGAAGAGTGCCGAGACCCAACGGTATCAATCGCCATCCCCTCAAGCCCAGCCGACTGCACGAACAGATCAAAGGCTATCAGATTCTTCTCACTGGCCTCTCCCAGTTCACCAGTGCCATAATTACCTCCAGGATTCCCGAGATGAGGATCATCAACATAATTGCTATTACCAGATTGGGCAGGCTGAACAGCAGTGCCAGCAGGAGCAGCATAATCGCCACGATTGCCCGAAAGTCTATTGTTTTCATTATTTTTACTATTGCTATTAACTGTAAACTGTAAACTATTAACTTTTGCATCCCCTCTTCCGTCCACGGTCAGTCCACGGTCGAGAAACGCCTGCCTGCGCTTCATAATCTCTTCATTACTCAGCACTGCGCACCACATTTTAGACCGGTAGATTTCCGAGTCCTTATCCGTCAGGAAAATCATCCTCTCAGGTGTGATGCAGCTTTCATCATAAGGCACGCCCAGTGCCTCACAATACGCCTTCTGCGTCTCCTCGATGGTCATCCCAATCGGCATTCTAATCCCGATATGCAGTTTTTTGCGAGCGCTATAACAGAGATGCAGCAAACTCCCATTCCAGATACCCGAAGAGCAGTTCAGCTCGCGCGCCTTCTCAATCGCCTTTTCCACATACTCCTTATCATCCACATCGATAATCGTCTGGAAGAGAAAGCTTTCCGGCATCGCATTCTCCTGTCTGCGCACATTATTTTTGAACATGCCGTAGTGCGGACAGAAGAAAGGCAGCTCGCTCTTGAGCCTCTCCTGCGCCTTCTTCACCGCCTGCGCATCGTTCAAATCCACTCCGTCAATCGGCAATTCACCCCGAATCTGCTGAATCATCTTCTTAACGGCAGCCGATTCAATCACCTTATCATAAGTATCAATATTGTAAGAAAAAACTTTCCCTTTATTTCCCTTACGATAAGGATTAATTGCCACTACATGTACTATCTCCATTTTACCTCCATATTTTTATTAATCGAACACTTCGCTGTTAATCATGATATACCCTGAGCCATAACTTACATTGATAGGCAGAATCAGCGAGTTATCAGAAATCTCGTCGACCCCGTTCGCCTCGAAGAGCGAAGCATTCTCGGCATCATTCAGTCTGCTCTTGACGAACCCTATTACCCATTTTGCCGCAATCTTCTCGGCAGCAACACGCCTGTCAACAAGGTCCTTCACCAGCTGTTCATCGCAGAAGTTGATATCCGCATTCACGTTCTCAGCCTCCGCTTCTTCCTTCCCCATTTCCTGGTTCTCGAAGAAGAGGTTATACTTGATTTTCATATTCTTCATCATTACGATGTTCAGATTTTTCAGTTCCCCCTCCGAGTCAGCAATCGTTTCATAGAGTTTCTGTACCGACTTCTTGAAGATGTTCTTCACGTCCATCAGGCAGTAATAGATTTTCCCGTCAATCACCACCACCCTCAGTTTTCCGTACTGCGGATGAGCAAAATAAAAAGGTTTCATTACTTTCATTTTCAATTTTCCTTTTAAAACAGTTGGGCGCTCCCACAACGGTTGATGTGCTTATACACAAAAGCCCCCGAAACTCAGACCATATCGGTTCTGAATTCCGGGGGCAAAGGTAGAAAGAATGTTTGGTTCCTACTTGGTAGTCGGTTGGTAGGCTACCAACTGGTATTACCCTACAATTCGCTCTAATTTCTTATAATAAAGCATAGCAGCTTTAGTATCACAATGCTTCTGATAGGCACTCTGCAAAGCACCTTTATCACAATGCCACAACTCAGCAAAAGATTTCCACATGCACATTCTCTGCACCTTCCCCGACAGGAATGCGACAATCACGCTACGCTGAGTCCACGACTGGTTCTTCAAGGCATAGGATGCCCCTAGGATACCAGCTTCTGAAAGCCTATCCAGCAAGTTTCTCATCTCTGGAAAGTCCAGAGACATAGGCAACAACGGCTCATTCCCACAAGCCCTATCATTGTCAACACCATTAAGAGAAGATTCCATCTCTCTTATCATCACCTCCAAGGTACTAGCCTCGGTCATTACTTTTTTCAACTGCGCTTTCAGGTTATTAATTTCTGTTAAAATTATTTTTTCAGTCTTCATAGAGTATTTATTAAATAAATACCGATTTTGACGTGTTCGTTCCGCATAAGGCCTTACACCAAAATTGCCCATGCAAGATCGGTTTTTGGTTGATAAATAGACAAAAAAATGCCCGTCTCCAACAAGTGAAAACTCGTCAGAGGCGGGACATTCATTTATCTTTCAAATACAAAGGTATAACAATTTTCTCGAATTACAAAGAATTTCTGAAATAATACTAAGAAAAACTCATTTTTTCTTTCGTTTTAAAACTAAATCACATAAAAAGTGAATTTCTTAGATATATTTGTTCTTGAACCACATGCGAAAGTTCAGTAAAGAGTCCACTTGAAAAAGTCATTTTTACGAAAACGTGCCATTGATTGTCAATAAGTTACAAAGACAAAAAATATGATTCGGGACTTTTTCAAGTGGACTCAGTAAATTTACGGTAGGTGCATCGCTCTGCACAATCCTTATTTCATTGCAATCTTGATAGAATCCTTACCCACCTTGGCGATAACCAAAGACTCGGATACAGCATAAGAGGGTGTAATTTTATATACTACCCACTCATTAATTTAGTGTAAACTTGCATTTAGGAAAGTTCGAACACCCATAAAAAGAGCCATATCTTCCATTGCGTAAAACTAACTGGCCACCACATTGTGGGCAAACACCTTGCCTTATTAAGTTCTTTGCTCTATATTGCCTATCTTTAACATTCTGCTTGTGCTGTCTTATTTCTTCCTTATTTGCTATTGTGTAATACCGTTGAATAGAATTGATAATCCAATCAATTTGTGTAGCATTTAGAATAATGTCTTGATATTGAGATATTGCCCAATTCAAGTTGCATCTGTTTACAACTATATGGTTACTGACATGAACTTTCAACTCTGCAGAATTATTAAATACAACAATCGGAATAAAAGGGAAATCAACAGGACATTTAAACAAATGGCGAAGAAATCTTACATGCCCCTCATTCTGCTTTATCGGATTATAAAATTGGTGTTTACTTTTGTAGATGACCTGAGTCCAATATTCTGAATTCTCTCCACCTAATATCCAACCTTTATAACCCTTTGTCTCAATGACGAATACCCCATAAGGTGACACTACAATATGGTCAATTTGAGTTGAGCGTCCATTACTCTCAAACAATAAATTGTTGAATATTGTGTATTCGTCTGACAGCTGCAACATTTTCTTATGCACCAACCTTTCGGAATATTTACCTTTCCACATTGGCATCTTCAATTTTAAGAAGATTACCAACGCAAGAAATACTACCAAACAAACTATACCCATATTTTACCAAACCTAACATATTTGTTTAATCCATTTTATGTACTTAAGAGAAGCTTCGCATAAGTTCTGTAAACTAAAGCTACATACTACCCATACGCCCTGTTTTAGGATGTATGGGTAAGTGCAAATGATGCGGCATTCCGGATAATGCTGGTATCCAATCCTACCTGTCCAAGGAAACTTCATCTGCAACAGATGCAGCCACGGAGATCATTCGTTTCTCCAGGCAGTTCCTTATCCTTTCAGCTGCTGTAACTGACTCTCCGACAATCCTGTTATTTCCATCACCGTGGCAGCATCCATACCATTCGCCAGCATCTTTCTGGCAATCTCAAGGCTTCGCTTGTTCATGCCCTTTTCCACTCCTTCTGCCAAGCCCTTTTCCACTCCTTCTGCCAAGCCCTTTTTCATTCCTTCAGCCAGGCCCTTCTCCATGCCTTCAGCCAGGCCCTTCTCCCTGCCTTCAGCCAGGCCTTCTTCTTTCCCTTCTCGCTTAGCGGTATCAATCGAATTCTTGATATCACGATATGCCATCTTGCTGGCTTCATACTCCCGCTGCTCCTGTGGAGTGAATTTTGCAATCTCGGCTTCTTCGAATAGGCGGTCGAAGACCTTGTCGCATAACGCCTTAGGGCGCTGAGTAAGCTTGTAGAGGTTCTTTAGCGCATAGAGCCACTTGTCGTAGAGCGTTTCCAACTCGTCCAGCGACTTGTTGAACTTGGCGATTTCCACGTAGATAAATTCCAGCTTATCGTAGAAAATCTTGTGCGTGGCAGTATCACACAACTGCACATGATGGCGGATTTCTTCCTTATTGAAGGCTTCCTCGTTCATATTGAAGTTGAGCAGGGCAATGGTGTAGATATGGTTGAGCTTGAAATCCCATTCATTACCCTTGGGAGCCTGCTCACGGATAGGGAAGGTGGAATAGAACAGGGCACGGTCCTTGAAGTATGTCTGGTAGGCATTCTGCATTTCCACGATAAACTTCTCGCCGTTTTCTCCTTCGCAATATACATCGAAGATGGCCTTGCGGTCGGTATATACATCTCCCACGTGCTCCGGGTTCAGATACTTCACGTCCTTAACAACCTGTCTTCCGTTGAACAAGCTGTTGAGGAAACAAATCAGCAAATCCTTGTTGGGAGCTGATCCGAAAATTCGCTTGAAACCGAAATCGGTCAACAAACTGATATATCTTTCTTCTACCTGCTTCATAATCCCAATGTTATTAATATTTCTATTGCATCAGCAAAGTTACGATTTTATTTTCATACCTGCAAGAGTTTTCTGATAAAAATTGAGAAAATGTTTATAAGTGCGCGAAAAATATAAGAACAATCCTTTCTGCAATTGCCTTGTTCCGTATTCAGTATTCAGTTATTCAGTTTTTTTTAAACCCTTACATGGATAAAGGGTTTGAAAACCCGGAAGAAAGGGATTGGTTATTTTGTAATGTATTTTTTATTATTATATTATATTATATATATTTATATATATAGATATATAGATAGTATATAAACTTTACTTTTTAAGGGGGTAAAAAGTAACCCCTTTAAAAAAAACTGAATAACTGAATACTGAATACGGTGCTGTGTTTTCTTCTTTTTAACTCTATGTTTTCTCTTCTGAAAAAGTATGAGTTGCGGGGCGCAAAACGGCGAGTTAGATTGTTTAACATAAAGCTCTAAAGCAGCCAAAGGAGAATAAAAGAGGTTGGAACGTAAACAGTTGGGAATGAGTAGATTTGCACAAAGTTGCCAAATCGGCATAAAGCAAGCGAGTGAGGAATATTGAAGTAGTTCAGTTACTAAATCGTGAGCCACAGTTACCTATGCAAAGCAGGTAACAATGCGGAAAGGCAACTTTGTGCATCAACGGATTTTATTGCACTGATTCTCAATGATTTGCGCATCAAGGAACGCTTACAAAATGATTATATTTGCACACTCAAAATGTAAGCGTTATGAAAATAGAAAAATTCAAGGTGTTGCTCTACCTAAAAAAGAGCGGAATGGACAAGAATGGAAAAGCTCCCATCATGGGACGCATCACGGTGAACAGGACTATGGCGCAGTTCTCCTGCAAGTTGTCTTGCACTCCATCGCTTTGGAATCCTCGTGCCAGCCGATTGGAGGGCAAGAGCAAGGAAGCCGTGGAAACCAACAAGGACATCGAGCAGTTGTTGCTTTCCATCCAAAAGGCTTTCGATGTGCTTGTGGAAAAGAGAACGGACTTCGAGGCTAAGGATGTCAAGGAGGCTTTGCAGGGCAGCGTCAAGACACAGACCACCCTTCTCTCCTTCGTGGACGAGCATATCAGTGAACTCAGCACCCATGAGGGCATCGATATGTCGAAGAGCAGTGTCTGGACTTACAGAAAGATTCGCAAGAATCTCGCTGAGTTCATCGGGGAGAAGTATAGGTTGACTGATTTGGCTTTCGGACAGCTGACCGAGCCTTTCATCAGTGACTTTCACCATTACTTGCTTGACGAGAAAGGCTTTTCATCAGGAACCATCACCATCTATGTGTCGCTCTTCAAGAAGATGTGCCGCATTGCCTTTGAGCGAGGCTTGTGCAAGAACCTGCTGTTCGCCCATTATCGGGTTGGCACTCCAAGGGTTACGACACCCAAGGCTCTCAGCATGTCTGATTTCATAAAAATCCGTGATGTGGAACTGCCCGAAGACAAGCCGAGACTATCCGTTAGCCGTGACCTGTTTCTTTTCGCCTGCTATGCAGGAACAGCCTTCATAGACACCGTTTCCATCACGAAAGCCAATGTCAAGGTGTTGGAGGATGGTGACAAATGGCTCATCTATAACCGCAAGAAGACCGGAACACTTGCCAGGGTGAAACTCCTGCCCGAGGCGTTGGAGCTGATGGCGAAATACGAGGACGGGGCAAGAGATACCCTTTTCCCATTGCTGAGCACGAATCGTGTTCGTATCGACCTCATCACCATCTGCAAGTTGGCGGAAACGAGCAAGACCTATTCCTACCATTCGGGACGACACTCGTTCGCCAGCCTCATTACGCTGGAGGCTGGTGTGCCGATGGAGACCATCTGCAAGATGCTCGGTCACAAGGATGTGAAGATGACGCAGCGGTATGCGAGAGTAACCCAAAAGAAGCTGTTTGAGGACATGGACAAGTTCATCGCTGCAACCGAGAAGGACTTTATTCTCGCATTATGAACAAGGCTTTCAACTTTTCTTTTTACAGTTTCAACTACATTATTATATTATAAGGACAACAACTATGAGCAGAAGTACATTTTCAATTTTGCCTTACATCAACAGACAGAAGGTGAAGGCAGACGGAACAGCCAACATACTTTGCCGCATCACCGTTGACGGCAAAAGTGCAGCCATTTCCACAGGCATATCCTGTACCCCACAGGAGTGGAACGCCAAGAAGGGAGAGGTACGGAACGCAAGGGACAACGGACGATTGGCAAGTTTCCTTGCTGAGGTCAAGGATAAATACAACTCACTTCTTACCACCAACGGCATCATCACCGTGGAAATGCTGAAGGCTGTGTTGAAGGACAAGGACACGACAGGAAGGTTCTTGCTGAACTTTGGTGATACCATCGTGGAATGGTATCGAACCTCAAAAGCCAGACAAACCTTTCTGCACAAGCGGACATGGCAGAAGAACCTGAGAGCCTTTGTCCATTCGTTGGATAAGGACGACATCGCCTTTGAGGACATAGACGAGAATTTCGGGGAGGAATACAAGCTATTCCTGAAACGAGACCAGGGACGTATCGACAGCTACGTGAACCATTGCCTTCTCTGGCTGAACATGTTGATGTACAAGGCAGTGGACAGGAGCATTATCCGCTTCAATCCCATAGCCAAGATAGGGTATGAGAAGAAGGCAGCCCCGAAGATGACCCATATCAGCAAGGCAGACTTCATCAAGATGCTCTCTACCCCGATGGCTGACGAGCGAACGGAGCTTGCACGCAGATGTTTCATTTTTGCCTCGCTCACCTCCTTATCCTATATAGATGTAAAGAAACTGTACCCTCACCATATCAGTGAGAACTCCGATGGCAGGAAGTTCATCCGCAAGGAAAGAGAGAAGACAGGCGTGGAGTTCTTCGTGCCGCTCCATCCGATAGCCGAGAAGATTCTTTCGCTCTACAATACCACGGACGACAGCAAGCCTGTTTTTCCACTGGGTGAGAAGAAAGACATCTATCTTGATGTGCATACCCTTGGAATGGTGCTTGGCATAAGTAATAAGTTGGGATTCCACGCCAGCCGCCATACATTCGGAGTCTTGATGCTCAACGAGGACATTCCCATCGGCAGCATAGCCAAGATGATGGGACACGCAGACATTACAAGCACACAGGTCTATGCGCAGGTGACGGAGCAGAAGATTTCAAATGACATGGATAAGCTTATTGCCAAGCGAGAAAGGAACAGATTATCGAACGAAAAAACTATTGGAAAATGAACAGAGGAGTTATAACTATCAGCGAGAGCGGAACGGTATCCATGCCGACCGATACTGTATGGATGACCATGCAGGAGATTGCCGACATGTATAATATATTCGGCTGTTATGTGCGCAAGGCTGTCAAGGCTGTATTCAAGGACGGCATTCTGAAAGAGCAGGGTGTACGCCGTCATGTCAGGAAGAACGACCGCATCAGCTATGATGTGTATAGCCTTGAACTCGTCATTGCGGTAGCCTTCCGTATTGACAGCATTGAGAGCAGAGCCTTTCGGGAGTTCATCATGCAGTCCGTCATCGGCAGGAAGACAAGCCACACTAAACTGGTCTGTATCTTTACAGAGAACACAATGGCATAGACCTGCCATAAAGCAACGTTCCTTGGAGGCTTTGCGCCTCCAGCCACTTGGGCGAACCACCGCAGTGTTTTAGCTTTTACCTTTGCACCCAGGAATCAAGTTAGGATATTTGGTTAATGGGTGTTAAGGTGAACTATCTTTCTTTCAAGGTATGCCCTTTCTCATGTCATAGTCCTTATATAATCCAGCCAACTTTCTTGATTCCATTTAACTATTAAATGTCAAAATTATGGATAAAGAACTTTACATAGGCGTGGATGTCTCAAAGCAGACTCTCGACCTTGCTTATTATGACGGAGAAAGCATTGATTGGAAGAAAGCCCATATAAAGGTGAGCAACAACAATGCAGGTTTCAAGAAAATTGGTTCATGGGTGGCAAAGGTAAGCAAGGGGTTTGATATAGTCTTGTTCTGTATGGAATATACAGGACTTTACACCCAAAACTTTAGACTGTGGTTGGAAGAGAAACATTATATTTATAGGATGGTGGAACCTCGCAAGATGCATCGCTTTGAGCCAGACTTGGATGATGGACTGCGTTCGCTCGACCGCATCAAGACTGACGAGCTTGATTCTTTCCGCATAGCCATTTACTGTGAGCAGAACCACAGAAAGATTCTTCGCAACCCATCAAAACTTCCTTCTCCTGTATATTTTAAGTTGAAGAGGCTTTTGGCGGAACGCAAGCAGACAGTCAAGCAGTCAGTCCTTTACAAGCAGCAGCTTCATGATATATGTGCGTATGACACAGATTTGTCTGTGGAACGTAAGAATGGGCAACTTAAAACGCTCAATGATGCACTTAAAGGCATAGACAATGAAATTGACATGTACATAAAAGAAGATGCGGACATCAGCAAGAACTTTTCCCTGCTGACATCAATACCTGGTATTGGGCGTGTTGTCGCACTTGAAACCATTGTCTTGACCGAAAACTTCATGGCAATAGATAACCCACGTAAATACGCTTGCTATATTGGTGTCGCTCCTTTCAAGAAAGAATCTGGTACATCTGTGAGAAAAGGCTCGTCAGTCTCTAAGAAAGGTTTTAAACAGGCAAAGGCAGATTTGTCCATTGCCTGTTTGGTTTGCATGCAGCACATTCCGAACATCAGAGATTACTGGGAACGCAAGAGAAAGGAGAAATGCAGTGGAATAGTGTTTAATGCAATCAAGTTTAAGATGATACTCCGTATGTTTGCCGTTATAAAACGAGGTACTCCGTATGTGGAGACGGACAATTATCGAAATGGGAAAAACAAGCAACCAGGAGTGAACTAACAGTGTTTTAAGACCATCACTATACCATGATAGAGTCTCTTGGTTGCTTTTGGCACTACCTTTGCGAGGAATCCTCAAAAGGAAGGAACTCCAGACAGAGGTAGTGAACTTTTTAATCTTAGGCAAAGCCCTTTCCCTTGATATAGTCTCCTCTGCCCGAAATGTCAGACTCAGTGCCTTTTAGGGAATTAGCTGTCCGTCCCAGCTTTTAAAAGATTTGGCTTATCCTGACATAGAGAGTTCCTTTCGTAAAGCGGTGCAAAGATATGAAAAATAAATCATTTGTAGGCATTGACATCTCTAAAAATGTCATAGATGTATCTATATTTCGTGAGGACACCAACATCAAAATGTTCCCTCATGAGGTGTTCAACAACACTCGCAAGGGATTTGGCGATATGTGCTCATGGCTCAAAAAGAGCCGTGTGGTACTTTCCCAAGCCCTGTTTGGCATGGAATTTACAGGTTGCTACTCCTTGGACTTGGAAAAATTCCTCACGTCCAAGAATTACTCTTTCTGTATGCTTAGTACACGTATAGTAAAACATCATCCTATGGGGACAATAGATAAGCGAGACAAGAATGACTCTGCAAAGATAGCTGACTTCCTCTATCGTTATGATGGCACGGAATGTGCCAAGCCATACAAGTTGCCAAGCAAGGCTATGCAACAATTGAAGCAACTTGTCAATGAGCGTAAGTTCCTTGTGGAGCAACGGACAAACTTTATGAACCGAATGCAGATGTTTGAAACGAAAGAGGATTCTGCCATGTATGAGAGCTACATTAAAAAGCTCAATCATGACATTGAGAAGATAGATCAGGAAGAGTGTGAATTAATGTCCAAGGAGGAAGATGTCTTTGACACTTTTCAGAATCTGTTGACGATACCAGGAATTGGTTTTGTCAATGCAACAAACATAATTGCCATCACACGAAACTTTACCGCTTTTGACACAGCTCGGCAATATGCGAGATATGTTGGCGTAGCTCCATGCAGTCACACTTCTGGTACCAGTGTGAAATGGCGTGCCCGACCTTCCGCACACTGTAACGGTCAAGTGAAAGCTGACCTGTCTATGGCGGCATTGAGAGCTGTTGAGTACGATGTGGAAATGCAAATGTTTTATAATCGAAAGTTAGGAGGCAGAAAAGATTCTGATACTAAGCGTAAGGCATTGAATGCCGTCAAGTTTAAGCTCATTTGCAGAATGTTTGCCATAGGCAAGCAAAAGAGAAAATGGGAAGTGTTGAACACCTCTGACGACAGAAAGAACTTACATATTGAAAAGTCCAAAGCAAGTGAACTATGACAATGTACCATTGTCTCTTATAGTCTTGTGAGGACAGATACGGATAACTAATTAGGAATCGAGCAAAAAGCTATTAAAAGAAAGAGTTCCGTATCGTTTTTTTTGTAACAGAAAAGTCAAAAAATGTCTTCTTCTGCTACAGGGGTAGGTATGACTATATGCTTTCTGGGGGCTATTTTGCTTATTTTAACACAAAAAAGCTCTCAAAAATTTGGTGATGTCTTAGGAATCATAGTATTAGATTTTATACAGACCATACGGAGAACACCCGGCAAACACGACCAACTCGGTATAGCCAATAAAACGAGGCGACAACCTATAACAACCACGCTCGGTAAGTTATACGTTGTCGCCTTGTTCATTTCACCCCACTCATCAAGGACATGTATTTCTCCTACAAGCCCTTCATTCTGTACGCCTCACGATAGTTAGCCATCAGAATCTTCTGAATGTCGGACTCGCGGTAGAGTATCTTTCCGCCAAGCTGGATATACGGGATGACACCGTTGTTTCGGTAGTCCTGCAGGGTTCTTCGGCTCAGTTGCAGCCTGGCACAAAGCTCCTTGTCCGTCATGAAGCGCTCACCGCCAAGCATGGGGCGGTAGTTCATCACGGCACGTTCAAAATTGTCAACCATTCGGTTGAGGTGGTTCACGATGTGGTTCATCCACTCGCTGTTTCTTGTCATTACTTCATTGCTCATAGTTGTCTCGTTTTATTGTTGATACTTACGTTACTCGGTTTACTTGCTGCATTGGATAAAGTGGCTGTTGTATATTGACAGCCTAACCTGTGCGCTTGCGAAAGCGCATGTCCTTTTTCCTGTCCTCCACTACTGCTACGATAGCCATCACGTCCTCCGGCTTGTAGTAGGTCTTGTGGCTGATTTGCGTATAAGCCAAAGTTCCGTTGTCCCGAAGCGTCTGCACTGTCCGTGGGCAGATGTTGAGCGTCTGACACACGTCCTGCGTGTCGAGCCACTTGTTCATGGTCTTGTCCTCACTGCGCTCACGGATTCTGTCCATGCGCTTCACGAAGTTCTCCAACTGGGCATCAAGATAGTTGAATGCCTCTTCCTCGAATACGATGAATCCCATACTTTTCTTTTTTCTAAGTTAATACTATGTTATATGTCGCAAAGCTCCACGCATATGCTGTGCTCCACGTTTGTGAGTGCAAAGATAAGGCACGGCAATCTAAAAACAAGCGTTTTCAATTTCTGTGGCAGTATGTTGCCGGGGTTTGCCGACTTCAACGCCAAAAACAACAAGAAAAACTTGCACGACTGCAACGAATACATGAACAATGATGAGTTGAGAAATACGTTGAAGTTCTCACAACTATCTCGGTATGCAAATAAGCAAGCCACAACTAAATTGCCACGTTACACCCAATCAGTTGCATGGCTGCACTCAGTACACTTACTTTGCACCCGACAATCGGTCAATGGTGCAAACCGTGACCACTATACTAACAAATAAAACAGCATAAGCTATGGCAAGAACAAAAGAAACGAAAATGTCTCCTGAACAGCAGGAGAAAATGACACAGGAGGTGATGGCTTCGCTTCACCCATCCACTTATGGTAAAGACTATGCCCAAAAACATAGCTCTTTCTTTGAAGAGGTGGAGAACTCCGATTTAGAAGTTGTGACAGAGAATGTGGCTGCAACAACCTCCAACATGGAGGACGAGCTTACGAACGAGGTTCAATCGCCACCGAATCCGCAGAAGCGCATCAGTGGCAAGCAGCGCAAGGCGACATTAGAGGAGTATCAGCAGACCTTCCTCCAAGTTCCAAGGATTGACGACCGCAAGCCAGTCTTCGTCAGTTCCGATGTACGAGACCGTCTTGATCGTGTCGTCCGCATCCTCGGAGGAAGGCGCATGAGCGTATCGGGCATCATCGAGAACATCGTGCGCCACCACCTAAGCCTTTATGAAGAGGACTTCGAGGCTTGGCGCAAATTGTGAGAATTAAGGTCTGCGACCTTGGACGTGGATAGCTGAAAGGCAGTAGTTCCAACTAACGTGTTATGAGAGGGAGCGAGGTTATGTTTTGGGAACCCCAAAACGCCTCGCTCCACCATGAGGGTGGAGGAATTTAGCTCCCAACGGTCGCAGAAAGTGAGTGTACCAACTGTAAACAGTGTATCGAATGACAAACGTACAGGAACAAGACAAGAGAAAGGGCGGAAGACCGCCCACGGGCAGGGTTCGCAAGCTGTCGAAGTCTGTCACGGTGAAGTTCTCGAAGCCAAGCTACGAGGCATTGAGACTGAGGGCGAGAAAAGCCAACCGCAAGTTGGCGGAGTACATCCGTGAGTCCGCCTTGAACGGCGAGGTGGTGAGCGGACACAACACAGAGACGGTTGCCATTGCCAAGAACCTCATCGGTATGGCTAACAATCTCAACCAACTTACCAAGCTGTCGCATCAGAGAGGTTTCCATGAAACCCATGTATATGTGGTGGACTTGTTGAGAAGATTAAAAGAAATCCTTGGCGAGTATCGCCAAGCAAGTCCAAAATCGAAGCCATGCGGAATAGGCAGAAAGGAGGATGCCACATGATAGGCAAGCTAAAGAAGGGCAGCTCATTTGCTGGTTGCATCCGCTATGTTACAGGCAAGGACGAGGCGAAAATCCTTGCCTCTGATGGTGTGTTACTCGGCACGAATACCGAGATGAAGCAAAGTTTCGAGCTACAAAGGCAACTAAATCCAAGGATTAAGAAGCCTGTGGGGCACATAGCTTTGAGCTTCAAGCCCGAGGACAAGCCACGTTTGACGAATGAATTCATGGCTAAGATAGCCCTTGAATACATGCAGATGATGGGGATAAAAGATACTCAATTCATCATCGTAAGGCATCACAACACCGACAATCCACATTGTCATATCGTGTATAACCGCATCAATAACGAGGGCAAGCTCATATCAGACAGGAATGATTACAGGCGTAATGAGCAAGTGACCAAGGCTCTTAAATCCAAGTATGGATTTACCTACGGAACGGACAAGAGCAAGACTAACACTCGCAAATTGCGCAATGCGGAGCGTGCCAAATACGAGATTCACAATGCTGTAAAGAGCGCATTGAGAATGGCAGATAGCTGGGACGAGTTCAAAAGTGAACTTGCAAAACGAGGTGTTCACTTAGAGTTTGTCTATAAGGATAAGGAGCAAACCAAGGTTCAAGGCATCCGTTTCTGCAAGGATGGATATAGCTTCAAGGGTACGCAGATTAGCCGAGAATACAGCTTTGTCAGGTTGGATGCAAGACTTGGCACAGAGTATAATCGTGTATCGCCAAGAGCCGAATCTATGCAGGGAGGACAACTAAGTTGTCACCAAGTAGAACAGACTCAACCAACGGCAGAACATACCCAAGACCCTTGGAGTGGTATTTCTTCCATCGGCTTGTTCGCTCCGTCTAATGCCCAAACTTATGAGCCATTCCCAGAGGATGAATCCGCCAAGAAGAAAAAGAGAAAACGCAGAAAGGGCTTCAGCCTTTGATGCAAGTTACAAACTTAAAATTAGAATCGAACATGAAAGAAGAACTATTGGAAGCCATCTATGGCACAGTTGAGAGATTGGAGCAGAAAGTCGATGAACTTTCTGCCTCCACAAAGAACGCAGGAGCGGAAACCGTTCCTGCAAGTAATGACATAACCAAGTTGGAGAAATCAATCATTGCTATGTTTGGCAAGGAAGAGGAAGTCAGAGGTAAAATATCCAAATTAAGAGATGCCATTGTTGTTTTTGTTGACCTTATCAAGGCTGAACTCGGCAAAAATGAGCAGCGAAGCAAGCTCTTGGTTGATGCTGTCAAGCAGATGAGACAAGAGAATGATGTTTTCTCGAAGGCATTGCAAGACAAACTTGAAGTGATGAACAAATCACCTCAAAAGAAGGTTGTAACCCATCGCTTCGAGCCAATCTCAAAGAATATTCTTCTTTTCATAGGTGGCTTGGCTCTATCTCTTGTCATTTCCATTTGGGGCAATCTCACCCAATGGCGAGAGCACCAAGATTGGGAGGAGGCAGATTTGAAGTATAGGGCATTGAAAATGGTTCTTCCATCTGATGACCCGAATATTCGCTACATCGAAAAGCATTTCAATGTGCAACGAGATGAAGATGTGATATACAAGCTCAGAACCAGAGTTGATGTTTATGAAGATTCTGTCTATCAACACCATAAAATGGTTGAGGTAGCATCATATAAAGATAGTATAGCAAGACAACTTATTGATGAATCAAATAGGATAAAAATGCAGATAAACAGTAAGAAAAGTAAATGAAAGCGTTATTTTTGTATTATTATGCAAAGTGTAAGCACGTATAACATTGTTTAATGTGATTTAAATATCCTCCTAAAATTATGTTGTTTCAAAAAGTGTTTATACCTTTGCAATCGGAATACAAAATGAGGCAAATAATTGCAGTTTGCTTTCGTTTTGGTGCAATTAAAAAGATAAAATATGGTCAACAAGATATTTCTTTTAGGATTATTTCTGCTTTCTGTTGCCAACGTGAAAGCTCAAACTCTGACGCATACAGATTCGCTCACAATGGAGAATATGATGCACAACCTCCCAGAAGTAATGGTAAAAGGTTCTCGCCCTATTGTCAAGGCAGAGCGGGGTAAGCTATCGTACAATATGCCGTTGCTATTGAAGCAGTTGCCTGCCGACAACGCTTACGAGGCATTGACACGCATACCAGGCATCAGCGATGCTACTGGCAGCATATCTTTTTCGGGCAATGAGGTGACGCTGATTGTCAACGGACAAGCCACCACATTGTCGCAGGAACAACTGACAGAGCGTCTGAAGGCAATGCCAGCCGCACAGTTGGCAAAAGCCGAGGTGATGCTGTCTGCCCCTGCCCGCTATCATGTGCGTGGCATGGCTATCAACATCGTTACGAAAGACTACGCCGGAACCAATCAGCTTTCGGGGCAGGTCATTGGCGGCATGAAGCAAAGCAAATACGCCAAAGGTTTTGGCGATTTATATCTTTCCTTGCAAAGAGGCAAGTTTGGACTTGACGCACAATATAAATATGTAAACGGCAATTCATACGGTGAATCTTCACGCATAGCCAATCATCCACTTGGCAACAATCGTGTTTATTATAATGACGAAACAGGACAGAAGTCGTTTGGCATTACACACAACTACCGACTGGGGATGAATTATGCTTTCAGTAAGAACCATCGTCTCGACGTTGCCTATACAGGACACTGGGACAAGAGGTGCTCAAACAGCAACACCACAGGATCGAGCATTAGCGGAATGCATCATGACAGTCATGAGTATCTGCACAATGTAGATGTTAACTATTCGCTTCCTTTCGGACTCACCCTTAACGGTTCGTACACCTACTATCGCACGCCTCAGCAACAAGCCCTCGACGGCACGATGCATACGGATGAAAGCATGCTGGAAACAGAACGCAACCTGACAAGCGGCAGTGAGCAGACCATCAACAAATGGATGTTCACGGCCGACCAAACCCATTCGTTGGCACACGGCTGGGGATTGTCGTATGGTGTGAAAGGGCAATTCACAAGCAACAAAAGTTATCAGACCACAATAGATAAGGATGGAACCATCCAGCCCAATGGGACAAGTAGCGTGGACAACAATGAGCGGATATGGAACATATATGCTGGTTTCAGCAAGCAGATAAACAAGGCAATTAGTGTAGAGGCATCTGTTGCTGCCGAGCAATACCACTCTCCGATATGGGATAAATGGCGCGTGTATCCTACGCTCAATGCTTTGTGGAACGTCAACGACAACCATTTGCTCAATCTATCATTCAGCTCCAATTCGGAGTTCCCGAGTTATTGGTCGACCATGAGTAACGTTTTCTATTCTTCAACATACTCAGAGATACATGGCAATCCCGACTTGAAACCCTTCTCTTATTATAACGTCAACCTGATGTGGCAGATAAAGCGACGTTATATGCTGATGGCTTTTGCAAGTCTGAAGCCCGACTATTTCGTACAGTTGCCATATCAGACCACAGAACGCATGGCTGTGATAATGAAGGAAACCAACTTCGACTATTCCAATAGTTATGGATTGCAGGCGTCAGTCATATTCAATGCAGGCAAATGGCTCAATGGCAATGTGTTTGCTGTAGGAACCTACAAGCACGACAAGAGCAGTAATTTCTTCGACTTGCCATTCAATCGCAAGAAACTCTCTGTTATACTTGGAGGTACAGCATCTGTAAAACTATGCAACACTCAAGACTTGCGCCTCATACTCAACCCTTTCTTTCAGTCGAAAGCCATACAAGGAGTCTACGACATAAGTCCTGTCTTCAGGATGAATGCCAAACTGCAATGGTCGTCGCATGATGGTAAATGGGGATTGCGCCTTAATGGCAGCAACATCTTCAACAACCTATACGACACACGTTCCGTGCAAGGCAACCAAGACTACCGAATGAAGATAAACTATAACTGGGCGTCTGTCACCTTTGCAGTTATCTATAAGTTTGGTGGCTACAAGGAGAAGAACGTAAAGGCTGTAGATACATCAAGAATGGGACATTAAGACGCAAAGGCAGATAAAATACTGATAAAAACAAAAAGGTAGTATTCTTTGTCTTAATGTAGCATTTCAACAGAGAATAGTCTTGTTCCTGTATGTTTGTCATTTAACTGAAGTTTCGCATGTGGGGAAGTTAGGGAAGTTAAGGGACAAATGTCCTATGTTTAAGCTAGAAGACTATTGATAGAGATATAATACGAAAATATGGCTCACAAAAATGGTATTACCCAGATGTAAAATGTCCTTATAATAACCAAAAGTAAGGACGAAATGATTTATTTAGAGATGAGAAGACTTTTATTTTTTTTATTTCATTTGGCTTGGGCACAAATCGTTCTAGCTCAGACTGGTATCGCTGACCAACATTTCGGAAAGGATACTTTGCAATTAAGGGAGGTTGTTGTTAGAGCAACCCGCCCTTTAGCAAAGTTGAACAGCGAAGGCTTTGTGACAGAAGTTAAAGGTACCGTTTTGGAAAATCTTGGTTTTGCAAAAGATGTTATGGGTATGTTGCCTGGGGTACTAAATAATAATGGTTCCATTGAAGTTTTTGGCAAGGGAAAACCAGTTTTCTATATCAATGGACATATTGTCCGCAATAATATAGAAGTTGAGCAATTGAAGGCTAACCAAATAGATAAGATAACAGTTATAACGAATCCAAGTTCACGTTATGCTTCAACCGTAGGTTCCATCATAAAGATAACAACCATTAAAAAGGTTGGGGATGGTTTCTCCTTTGATAACATTGCTACTTTTGGTTGTCGTAATTATATGTATGGCAAAGACAATTTGGACTTGAACTATAGAATTGACAATTTGGATGTTTTTGGAACGTTGGGATTTGAGAAAGGCAAGAATACGAACTCTAGCAAAAATGTTCAGAATTCATGGCTCTCGTCACATCATCAGCAGAATACGACTATGAAATCGACACAGCACTCAAAGTTGATTGATGGTAAATGGGGATTTGATTTTTCCTCGTCTCCAAAACTCTCATTTGGCGCATTTTACCAAGTGTCTTATGCTCCAATAAAGACCAATTCGAGCATTATGTCATCATTATATTCTGATGATGTAATTGAAAGTGAGACTTCTGCATACAAGGATATCAAATTAAGAGATTTGGAACATTTGTTAGATGGATATTGCCATGGGGTTTGGGGAAAATGGAATTTGGAAATGACTTTTGATTTAATGTGGAAAAAAACACATGAAAATCAAAACGTTATAGAGCAAACCGGCATCAATCAGGATTTCGGAATAAAAGATGTTGGGCATGCTAGGTTTATGGCAACGGAATTATATGTGTCACACCCATTTCTTAAAGGTAATTTTAGCTTTGGAGTAGATTTCACCAATAGTAGCCGTGAGGAAAATTCAGAAAGTGAAAATAGCATTATGGCAGGCGAGAACAATAAAATACAGGAGCTTAACATGGCATATTACGTTGAAACTATGCAGCATCTAGGCAATGTAACATTCCGTATCGGTGGCAGGTATGAGCATGTGAACAGTGAATATTTTATAGGTGGCAGAAAAAATCACGAACAGTCACATGTTTATGATAAGTTTTTTCCGACTGCTTCATTGTCTCTGCCCATTGGAAAAACTATGGTGCAGCTGAGCTATTCTAAGCAATGCTATCGTCCATTGTACTCTCAGTTGAGCAACACGGTTCACTATGTTAACAAATATCTCTATCAAAGTGGAAATCCGTATTTGCAACCATCCTATAGCGACAACATCTCTTTGAATTTGAGGTATCGCTGGCTGGCATTAACTGCTAATTATAAAAAGGTGCAAAACCAAATAATAACATCATATACATATTATGATGATGCGAAGACTATTGCTTTGCTTAAAAAGGAAAATTCTAGAAACAGTCTGTCTAACTTACAGATAATGGCTTCTTTTATGCCCGGATTCCTTTGGAGATGCTATTATCCCGTATTGGCATGTGGTGTTGTCTCGCAATTTTACAAGATTGATTACAGAGGAAATATAAAGCACGTGGACAATCCTTTGGTTGTAGTTAAGTTCAATAATATTTTCAAATTCCATAACAACTATATGGCGACAGTAAATTACAGTTGGCGTAGTGAGGGAAATAGTGAGAATATTAAGATGGGGAGTGTTGGACAGATAAATCTTTCTTTGGCTAAGGACTTATCTAAAAAATGGAATGTCAAGTTGTCTGCAAATGACATCTTTAATACTGCCCGCAAAAATACTTTTACCATTTTCAGCGGAATGAATGATGTCTATCTTGAAAAGGCTGCGTCTGTAAGGGCAGTGGAATGTATCGTAAGATATAAGTTTAATACAGTTAAAACAAAATATAAAGGTAAAGGGGCAGGGAAAAAGGAAATGGATAGATTGTAACTGTTTAAAAGTAAGTCATACGAAGAATGGAACGTTTTCCTATAATTTACCAGCATGATTCTATGCAATGCGGAATAGCCTGCTTGCAAATGGTATGCAAATATTTCGGCAGAGAATACTCTTTGGATTCTCTATCGAAACTTTGTTTTGCTACTACGGAAGGAGTCTCTCTGTTAGGTATCAATGAGGCAGCAAACACACTTGGCTTGCGTACTACATGCGCTAGAGCTACAACTATGGTGCTAGGTGAAGTCCCTTTGCCTTGTATCCTTCATTGGAACCAAAATCACTTTGTTGTCTTGTATAAAGTCAAGAAAGAAAAGAACTTCTATGTAGCAGACCCAGGGAAGGGATTGGTTGTTTATACGTTAGAGGAGTTCAAGCAACATTGGATAAGCACGAACTTCAATGGTGAAGACAAGGGCATTGCTATGTTCTTGGAAACCACTCCTGTTTTCTTTACTTATAAGATGCAAGGTGAAGAGAACATCAAAGAGAAGCGGTCTTTCCGCTTTCTCTTTGGATATGTGAAGAAATACCGCAAGTATTTCGGACAAATCATCTTGGGCTTGTTAGTTGGAAGTCTCTTGCAACTAGTTCTGCCATTACTTACCCAATCAATCGTGGATGTCGGCATCAAGAACCAAGACATCGGCTTTGTCTGGCTTATATTGTTGGGACAGTTGATGCTTACAATCAGCAGAACGGCAATCGACTTTATCCGCAGATGGCTTTTGCTTCACATTTCTCTGCGTATTAACATTTCATTGGTTAGTGACTTCTTTATCAAGCTCTTGAAGCTACCGATGTCTTTCTTTGACACGAAGCTCATGGGCGACTTGATGCAGAGGATGAACGATCATAGCCGTGTGAATAATTTCCTAACACAGCAGACGCTCAACATCACCTTTGCCATGCTTACTTTCGTGGTATTCTCGGTGGTGCTGTTCTTCTACAATAAGTTGGTGTTTGCCATCTTCTTGTTGGGAAGCATCCTCTATGGCGCATGGATGACCTTGTTTTTGAAGCGAAGAAAGGTACTCGACTATGAATTGTTTGAGCAGCAAGCTATTAACAACAACAAGACCTACGAGTTCATCACTTCCATGCAGGAAATCAAGTTGCAGGATTGTGAGCAGCGCAGAAGATAGGAATGGGAGGACACGCAAGCAGACTTGTTTGGAGTGCAGATGAAATCACTCAAACTCCAACAGACACAGGAGGCAGGAAGTATCTTTATCAACGAGGTGAAGAACATCATCATCACGGTAGTGGCTGCAACCGCCGTGATTCATGGGCAAATGACACTTGGTATGATGCTCGCTGTGCAATACATCATCGGTCAACTCAACTCGCCTGTGGAGCAACTGATGAATTTCTTCTATTCCCTGCAAGATGTGAAGATTAGCTTGGAGCGAATCAACGAGATTCACCAGATGGATGATGAGAATGGAAAGGAAGGCTTGCTAACTTCTATTGAAGATAAGAATGAGGGCATTGACATCAAGAACATCATGTTCAAGTACGACCCACATGCTTTGCGCAAAACCATAGACGATGTGAGCATTCACATTCCGCAAGGTAAGGTAACAGCCATCGTTGGCGCATCTGGCAGTGGAAAGACCACCCTCATCCGTTTGATGCTTGGTTATTATCCTGTCTTGGAGGGAACAATCAACATTGGAAATACTGACATCAACAAACTCAACAAAAAGTGGTGGCGCAGACAATGTGGTGTTGTCATGCAGGATGGTGTTATCTTCTCGGAGAGTATCGCAAGAAACATTGCTGTTGATGATGGCGATATAGATAAGGAAAGGTTGTTGAAAGCTGCCGAGATAACTTGCATCAAGGATTACGTGATGGCTTTGCCTCTGAAGTTCAACACCAAGATTGGGCGTGATGGCGTGGGACTGAGCCAAGGACAGAAACAGCGTATCTTGATAGCAAGGGCGGTGTATAAGAATCCCGACTACATCTTCCTTGACGAGGCGACCAACTCGCTCGATGCCAACAATGAGAGAAGCATCGTAGAGAACTTGGATAAGTTCTACAAAGGAAAGACGGTTGTGATTGTGGCTCATCGCCTAAGCACTGTGAAGAATGCCGACCAAATCGTGGTCATCGACCAAGGAAAGGTGGTTGAGATAGGCAACCATGAGTCTTTGACCGCCAAGCGAGGGGCATACTATAATCTTGTGAAGAATCAGTTGGAATTGGGAAACTAAAAAGCGTTTGATATGGAACAAAAAGAATCAGATAATATCGAATTGAGAAGCGAGAAGGTGAGGAACGTGATAGGCAAGGTTCCTCCTCGCCTCGTCAGCTTGGGAACGGTTGTCATTACGATAATAGTCCTCGCCCTCGCAGTTGCTTTCTACAAGATACCTTATCCTATATCCATAGAGGCTAATGGTGAGGTCGTCAATCAAAGAACGATGCAGGTGTTTGTACCATACAAGTATTTGTATCTTTTCGATGAGCCAAGGACGGCTCATGTTTCTTTTGAGGGCAACGACAATACATCTTATAACTGCAACATTGTAAGCCATAAAGTCAAGCTCATACATAGGGAAGATGGCAACTATTTTATGGCAATAGCCACAATGAGCACACAGGGGCAAAATACTCCTATACTGCAAAAGTATATGAAAGCTGATGTGAGAATCATCGTCAGCAACAGAACGTTATGGCAGCAGGTTTTCGGATAAGCTATGTCCGAATACAGCTGTTTGTTTTTGGATGCATATTGTGTTGCTAAGCATCAGATTTTACAAAAAAAGTTCTAAATTCCATAAATTTCTCCTAGCGAATTATGGCATATTTAGAAAATTGTCGTATCTTTGTCCCCGAATTAAGGCGTTCTTTGCATATTGCAAAATACAGAAACGAGCAGAAGTCCGCTCGTTTCCATATTGTTACCTATATAATATAGGCAAACGACCAACTTCTTGATTTTCAATCAAAGTCCAATTTAGAGCGAGTTAGGTTTTTTAACAGGTTTCAGATTGAAAGCGTGCTGAAAATCGCGCCTTATCACACGCTGAAATTTGGTGGTATCGGGAAATTGGCGTATCTTTGCATCGTGATTCAAGAAGGCTTGTGCACCCCGCCAAGTCAACATTCAACATTCAACATTCAACACTAAAAAATTTAAGATTATGGAAGTAAAAGGAACATTGAAATATCGTAAAGTACAGCGCACACCTCAGACTGGTGAAAACGCAGGCAAGAAGAAGTGGTATGCTACTTCGGTAACCGACCGCGAAGTGGACTTCGAGGGATTCGTATCGCATATCTCCGACCACGGCTCGCCTTACTCTCGTGGTACTATCCACGGTGTGCTGATGGATGCACTCGACCATCTGCAGGAGCTGATTCTCGACGGCAAGAGCGTGCGTCTCTCTGACCTCGGACTGTTCTCCATCGGTATGAGCTCCAAGGCGGAGGATACCAAGGAGAAGGTGACAGCTGCCAGCGTAGAAGGCGTGCACCTGATTGTGAGAAACACGAAGAGCTGGAGCAATGCCGAGCTGCGCAAGAAGTGCAAGATTCAGGAGTACGGCGGCTATATCGGCACCGACGAGGAGGGCACCACAGGCGGTGGTACTACCGGTGATGGCACTGAACAGGGCGGCGGCTCTGACACCAGCCAGGGCGGCTCAGGTACTACCGGTGGCGGAACCCAAGAAGGCGGCGGAGGCGGCTCTCAGGATAACGGCGACGGGCTTGAATAAAGCCCTCGCCTGAGGGCGGCAAGTAGAAAGCTAGCGTATCCCCTCACCAAGTTAATATTAACATTTAACACTTAACATTAAAAATAATAATAAAGATGATGAAAGCAAATACCTGGAAAACGATTTTGCAGATTGCAATCTCCTTCCTCACAGCCATCGCTACTACGCTCGGAGTTACCAGCTGTAGCGTGTAAAAAAAAAGATGTTTTTTAGATTTTGATTCGACATAGCAAAGCCCCCGGTGCATCACGCATCGGGGGCTTTTTTTTTAACCCTTTAACCAGTCGGCTACCCATGTACGGCGTTTCGCCGTACATGGTATATTAACTAGTTAATAGTCAAGACTTTGCAAACAAATATTATAAAACAATTTAAAAAAATTCTATCTCTTTACAGCCCCTCTTATCACGAACCAAGCATGAACTGCAAGGGTGGGAAGAAGGCCGTAATGGGTGCGCATCACCTGGAAACGCTCCTTCAGGGAAGCTTTGTGGTTCTGCGTGGTCATGCCGCCATCCAGAAAATGGGTGAGGACGGCATGGACGTTGCGCAACGGCAACTTGCGGCGAGATGACTCCCGCATGATGCGGATACACCAGTCTACATCTGCCGAATAACGGTAGTGCAGATCGTAATGAATCTCACGGGCTATGTCTGTGCGGGCATAGAATGACTGGTGGCATACCAGCATGCCCCAGATGAACGAACGCCACGTGAGCTTATTAGGTGGGGCTAGACGGCGATGACGCAGGAAATGACCCATCTCGTCCACGATATCGGTATCGCCGTAAAGTATGCCGGGCAGTACTTCGCCTTCGCCTACACAGCCCTCTACGTACTCCAACGTATCGGCTGTAGGAAAGGTGTCGCCGGCATTCATGAACACCAGGTAATCGCCCGTAGCTCGGTCGATGCTCTTGTTCATGGCATCATAAAGTCCCTTGTCGGGTTCTGATATGACCACGATTTCGTGCGAGCTCTCGCCTACTGCATTGCGATGCTGATATGCCTTCACCAGCTGGAGGGTACGGTCGCGGGAACCGCCATCCATGATGATGTGCTCGATGTTGCAGTAGGTCTGGCGCTGCACGCTGTCGAGGGTACGCTGCAACTCCTTCTCGGCATTGTACGTACAGGTTACGACGGTGAACTTAATCATAACTTATAGTTTTTGTAGGCCATCGCCTCGTTATAAACTTCAATATATTTCAATGCTACGGCATGCTGCGAATAGTTCTGTGCTACCTTTTGCAGACATGCCTGCTTCAGAGCCGCCCTGTTGGCCTCTTCGAGTACCCAGTGGATGCCACTCGCCAGGTCTTCGGTATCGCGGTAGTTGGCCACGTAGCCGTTCTGCTGATGGTCTATCATCTCCGGTATTCCTCCTACCCTGAAACCGATGCTCGGCACGCCGCACGCCATCGACTCCATGATGGTGTTAGGGAGGTTATCTTCGAGCGATGGCAGCACGAAGGCATCGGCAGAATTGTAGATTGCCACTATCTGCTTCTCATCGTTGACATAGCCGAGCGAATAGGACGGCAGGGTGAGGTTTACTTCCTCGGAATGGCCGCCCAGGATGGCGATGGCGGTATTCTCCTTCATCTCGGGATAGCGCGCTACCAGCCGGTCGATGGCTTCGATGAAATAACGCATGCCCTTGCGCTCGTCGGTTACGCGCTGGGATACGAAGAGGATGATATGCTTGTCGGCTGGCAGACCGGCACGCAGACGCGCCTCTGCTTGATCCTGAGGACAGAACACGTGGGTATCTATCGGATTCGGGATGTTGGTGATGCGCTGACCTACGAAGAGACCGCTGCCCTTTGCCTGCCGTTCGAGCCAACGGCTACAGGTGACGAAGGAGATGGCGCCGCGATGGTAGAGTTCCTTCTTGCGGCGGAATATCTTTGCTGAGAGGTCGTTCTTGCTGCCTTTATTGGGGAGAAGCGGACAGTTACCGCAGGCGGAGGCATAGCGGTTGCAGCCACGGGCATAATGGCAGATGCCGGTAGCTGGCCAGAGATCGTGCATGGTCCATACCACCGGTTTGCCGCTGCGGATTATCTTGCGGATGTTCTTGAGTGAGAGCATGCCCTGATTGATCCAGGAGAGATGGATGACATCTGCCTCCTGAAACTCGCGGAGCCTGGTGATATCGGTACCCGATGTTGCCATGTCTACCTCCCAAAGGCGCTGACGGGAGAAATGGAGATGCCAGAACACGCACCAGCGCTCCCACAGGAAGTTCCACTGCAACCTGAGCGAACGGGGCAGACTGACCACGGTGATGTCTTCTGTCTCCTTGTCGCGTACCAACATCTTTGCCTTAACGCCATTGTTGTTAAGGGCATCCATCAGGCGGTTGGCTGCTACTGCCGCTCCGCCTGTCTTTTCACTTGTATTTACTATGAGTACTCTCATCTGCGTATATTTTTGATACCGCAAAAAGCTGCGTATATTGATTGATACTGCAAAGATAGCACAAATCGGAGACAAAACAAAATAAAAAGGCATGTTTTTTTCGAGGAAGTCGGAAAAGGAGGAAACGGAAGGGGGAGAAAGGGGCATAAAAAAACATACCACAACTCTCAACGAGCTGTGGCATGCAATATGTTTAACTTAAAAAATCTAATCAAAATAGTCTCACGACTTTCTCAATTATCGGTTAAACAATCTACCTTAAAACCTAATAACTAAAAACCTAAATCTATTACTACTAACCTAAACAATCTATTAACCTTTTGACACTGCAAAATTACTACTATTTCGGCTATTCACCAAATATTCAGCCAAGAAAGTGTGACGTTTTTGCATTTTTTTGATATATATCAAGCAAAAATGAACAAAAGAAACGGAAATTAACAACTTTCTGACACTTTTCCTACATTTTGCAGAATATAAAGCTTTTGCCCTTTCAGGGCGCCTTGCTGATTGCCATTATACCCAGGGCGATGCCCTGGGCTAGGAGCTTCTGCCCTTTCAGGGCGTGCTGATTGCGTGCTTCCCGATTAAGGGCATGCTGATTGCGTGCTGCTCTTTAAAGGGCGCCTTGCTTGCGTTCTATCCTTTCTGAATAAGAACGGTGGCATAGGCGGAGATGCCCTCCATTCTGCCTGTGAATCCGAGTTTCTCGGTAGTTGTTGCCTTGATGGATATCTGGTCTTCGTCTACCCCCATTACCTCTGCCAGACAGGCTTTCATGGCTGGCACATGCGGGTTGAGTTTAGGGCGTTCGGCACAGACTGTGGCATCGATATTGCCCAGTGTATAGCCCTTGGTAGCTATCAGTTCCATCGTTTTGCGGAGCAGTATCTTAGAATCCACATTCAGTGTTTCTGCTGCCGTATCGGGGAAATGATATCCGATATCACGCATGTTGGCGGCGCCCAACAGGGCATCGCAAATGGCATGTATCAGCACATCGGCATCGCTGTGGCCCAGCAATCCCAGTTCATAATCTATCTTGATTCCTCCCAGCCACAAGTCGCGGTCAGCCACCAGCTTGTGGACATCATATCCAAATCCTACACGTATATTCATAACTTTAAATTAATTGAATGTTGAATGTTGAATGTTGAATGTTGAATTTTTGCCTAACGGACTCAAGGGCGCTAGCCTAATTCAACATTCAACATTCAACATTCAACACTATTCATTCAACACTCAACACTCAACACTCAACACTCAACATTACCTTTTAAAGAGGTCCTTCAGTCCATCCATATCAAACGACAGGGTGAAGCGGAGGGTCTGGTCGAGCGGGTTGCTCTTGGCGGTAGCCACCACATAGGCAGCATCGAGCGAGAAGACATTCATCTTGAAACCGGCACCCACGGTGAAGTACTTGCGGTTACCCTTGCTCTGACTCTCGTGATGATAACCGGCACGGAGCGCAAACTTATCATTATATACATACTCGGCACCCAGACCATAGTTGATTTCCTCCAGCTCTTCCTTGAAACCGCCAGGGGCATCGCTGAAACTCTTGAAGATACCGCTGATGCCCGAAATATCATCATACTCACGATGCACACGGTCTTCATATTCTGAATTGTCCTCACCCTCTTCCTGCTTCGGAACGGTAGGCACCAGATACTTGTTGGCATCGGCTGCCAGGGTAACGCGGTTGTATTCGTCGATAGGAATCATCAGCGAAGCACCCAGACGCATGTTGGCTGGCAGGAACTCGCCATACTCCTTGCCGCTGAAGGTAATCTTACTACCGATGTTAGAAATATTCAAGCCCAAACCCAACTGGCATTCGCGCTGGCCGATGACCACATAGTTCTGGTAATAGGCGGCGATATCGGCTGCGAAAGCGGAGGCAGGCGAATTATCTTCGGTATAATCGAAGCGCATATCGGAATAGATCCAGCGGATGGCGGCAGCAAGAGAGAACTTCTCGCTGAGCATCAGAGAATAAGCCACATCGACCGACATCTCGTAAGGATTGATGGTCATACCCGTGCCACTCTCGGCACCTTCCTGACTGGTAAACACTTCGCCCATATTGAAATAACGGAGCGATGCCGATACGGCGCTATAATCGCCAATGCGGTAATAGCCAGAGAGATAGGCGAGGTTCATATCATTGACCAGCGAGCGCAGCCAAGGAGTGAAACTGAGAGACACTCCGGCACGCGAAATGGTGAAAGGATATTTTGCCGGATTCCAGTACTGGGAATTGACATCAGGGTCAGTAGCCGCACCGATGTCTCCCAAACCGCCACCACGGGCATCAGGAGCTATGGTCTGTGAAATGACTGCATAGTTCACAGGATTGAAGAGGTCTTTCTTATCCTGCGCCTTCACTTCTGATGCCATCAGAGTGAGACATCCCAAAATGAATATCTTATAGATTCTTTTCATTGCCATTGTAAATATATTTTTTATTTGATAATGATGAGTTTCTTGACTTTAGAGGTGTAGCTGCTGCCATCGCTCGCCACCTTGACGCGATAGAGATATACGCCGGTGCCCAGAGGGGTGCCGCTATCGGAGGTGAGGTCCCAGCTTACGGTATAGCTGCCCGAGGTAGGTACACCGCTTTCGGAATGGCGCCAGTGCTGTCTGCCCGATGAATCGAACACTTCTACCACCACGTCCATATCGCTCTCTGTGCGGTCGTGACTGATGATGAAGGTGGTAGAGGTCTTAGCCGGATTGGCGGTTACGCCCACATCGAAGAGCGCCGGACTCAGTGCCTTCACCACATTGAAACGGAGCTGCACCGTAGAACTGTTGTTCTGGATATCCCAGGCTCGGAAGGTGAGTTCGTGCTTGCCCGGTTCCAGTTGCGGTATGCTGTAATAGGTAGAACCGCTGGTATAGGTTCCGAAATCGTAGGTGAAATTGCTGTTCAGCACGTAGGTCTTCGACATATCGCCATCTATCACCAGCTGCAGGTCGTGGCCGATACCGCTTCCGGCAGCATTGATTCCGTCCTTATCGGTTATCTTTGCCACAAAGAACGGGGTGGTGTTGACATTGCCGCCATCTACGAAGGAAGGCGAATTGAGATAGCAATAGATGGAAGGACCGATGGAATCGTTCTTCTGCTCCTCGCTCTCGCCTACCGTAAACTGCTCGCAGGAGCCGTGGGCAGAGAGGGTCTTGGCGGTATTCACCGCATAGAGGTTGACCAAACCGCTCTGGTTGGAATAATTGATATCCAGCGGAACGGCAAAGGAGAAGGCAAACTTGCCGCCTCTTACGCTATCGGTGCCCTGATACAGGGTCTTGGTTCTGTCTTTGTATTCGAAAGCCTTCTCAGCGCCATCCTTGCCGGTATCGTTCAGGCGACAGGTAATCGTCTCCTTGGAATCTCTTACGGTAGCGGTAATCACGCCCCGGAAGTCGTCTGCTCCCTCAATATGACCTGCCATGCGGGCGATAGAGCCTGCCTTGAGCATCGGCAGGGTTGCGGCTCCGGCAACAGGTATGCCATTGATGGAATCTACCACAATCTGATGCATAGGCAGATTGAGCGCAAGCGCCGGGTCGCCCAGAAGGGAATAGTGAAGATAGTTTACCGTGACATCAGAGCCGGAATTAGGTACGTTGCCGCTCACCAGGTCGTTCTGCGCCAGTCGGTGCGCCTCGCCTATCGTGACAGGCTTGCCGTCTACCAGACTGAGCACTCTGTGGATGAAGGCACGGTTGATATGTCTGTTATACTGGGCGTAAACGGTACGGGTGGTGCCATAGAAGGCTACTGCGCCGCCTTTTTCGTTGAGCAGCGCATATTCGCCGATGTTGGCATCGAGTCCGTCGAACGGCATGATATCGCAGGAGGCAGTTACCCAGAGCGGCAGGTTGGTATTGCGGAAATCGGCAAAATCGTTGAGTTTCAGAACTGATTCGTGCGACATCTGTGTAGGATCGCCATGTCCAGCATAATCCATGATGAGGGCTCCCGCAGCCTGCTGCTGCTTGATGATTCTCGTTGCCTCGGGATAGGTATTGCCCGAAGAGGAGGTTTCGCGGGTATAGGCATCCCACATCACCTTCTTGACGAGATAGGCGGGATAGGTGGTGAGCACATCATTTGCCACCTCATCGGCATCCTGCATGTGGAGGTTTCCGTTTCCGTCATCGCCCATAAACATCAGGGTGTTCTGCCAGGCGCCTGCATTGGCATTCTGAGCATAACTGATGGTCTTGTCTACCAGCACCTGGGCTTCTTCTGCATAAGTTACCGGAAAACGACCTACGGCTACATCCTGCAGCTCACGGTTAGGATACAGTCCGGCTCCCTCGCCGAGCATACCGAACCAGCTGTCGCTGACGAAGCAGGATACGGCGCTGAAGGAGTTTTCACTCTCAAAGCACAGCAGATAATCGTCTGGATTCAGGGTTCTGCAACCGGAGGTAAGCATGCGGTTATCCCATACGCAGTCGCCGAAAAGCAGGAGGTATTTCGGCATGTCAGCCTCGCTCTGCGCCTTATCGGAAAGCATGCGCAGGTAGCGGCGGTAGGCGTTGGCATCGGGGGTACCGCTAGAAAATTCGTTATAGAGTTCATCGGCAGGCACAATGGTAACGCGCAGTCCGTCGTGCTGTTCATGAAATTCTTTCAGTCGCTGAGCCTGTTTCAGCAGTTTCTGTGAGGCGGGTATGATGATGACCATATCGGCAGTTCCATCGGCATGATGATCCTGGTTGGTGATGCCGTAGACATACTGGGCAGCCGGAATCTTTCCACCGGCAGCAAGGTTGGCAGCGGTAAAGGCACAGCTTCCAGGCTCTGCCCACGTTACGGAGATATAATCGAGGCGGATGGAAGCGCCTGACAAGACCTTGATAGAGATGGTATCCTTATCCTGGAAATCGGAAATGGGATAAGTGGCAACCTTCTCTGTAGCCTTGAGGTAAGATATATCCTCCGTCGGATTGTCATCCTTGAGAGAAAGGGTGATTTCGCCCAAAGCCTTGCCATTCTTCAGTATCTGAGCCACGCTGTTTGTGGTGGTAGTCAGGGCTACGGAGAGTTTGCCTGCCGCAGAACCGGTGGTATTCGTGATTACCACTTTCTTCTCATCGCCCACCTTCAGCTCTTCTGCATCGAAGAGGTTTCTGCCGCCATGATAGTAGCTGTAACCATCTGGCTCATAGAGGGAATGGTAATCGTAAGGCTGCGGATAATGGGAAGAGACAAAGGTGGCTGAATCCTGCACCAGAGGCTCTCCATCGGTCTGGGTAATAAAATAGTAGCCGTAATCGGAATAAGGATTACGGACGCGCTGGAGGGCGGTTTCTGACTTCCAGGAAACCGACCCCCGGGCATAGAAATAATGCTTGCCGCCAACGATGCACTGAGGAACTTCCTGCAAATCGTCGGTAGCCTGCAGTTCGCTCGCCAGAAGGGCTTCGTTCTGCAGATTGCCGCCATAGCCGTAAATCTTCACCTTGCTGATATCGGAGAAGCCTGCCTGGCGCACTACCTGTTCGGTAAGCTGATGGAAACCGGTTTCGCTGACTCTGATCTTCGCCCATCTGCCTGAGGCAAGGACGGAATGGGAGGCATAGAGGGAGGTAGCTGAGCGCAAAGCATCAGAAGAAGCAAAGGCTGATACTTTGCCCTTAGCCAACAGAGAACCTCGACTGGAACGCTCGGAGCGCTTCAGAGGACGGGCATCTACCTGGAGCATGAAGCTGACCAGCAGCTGATGGCGGTTATTGCGGAATACGACAGGACTGAAATCTATCTGGAGTACGCCCTGCTTACGACATTCGGTAACCCGCTGCTGTGGAAATACCTGCTCAGGAGGAACTGCACCCGACAGGCGGTTGTAATTGGCGATGTCGGAGGCAGTCATGTCGATATACTCGCCATATTTCAGACTGACGGTATATACAGAATCACGATATGCACCGGTCAAAGGAATGGAATACACGAAACGGGGCAACACGGAATCTACTCTGACTTCTGAAGAGGTCAGATTGAAGAATCGCTGTGCCTGAGCAGGAGCCACCAGCATGAGCAGGCATGCCAGCAGCATGTATTTCCAAACCTTCGTTGTGTTCATATCGATATATTACTTGCAATATTGTTTATTTACAGTGAAAATCGAGCACCTTCCTGTCTTCGAGATAGCCTACGAGATGGTCGTCGATGTTGACAGGACCGCAGCCTGTAGGACATCCGGTATAGAGCAGGTCGCCCGTCTTGAGCGTGAAGTACTGGCTGATATAGGAGATGATTTCATCTACCTTGTAGAGCATATCGCTCGTGCAGCCTTCCTGTACGGTCTTGTCATTGAGATCGAGGCGGAAGTGCAGTGCCTGGATATCACGGAACTTCTGGATGTCGACCCATTCGCCGATAACGGCAGAACCGTCGAATCCCTTGGCGAGTTCCCAAGGCTGGCCAGCCTCGCGCAGCTTCTTCTGCATCTCGCGTGCCGTAAAGTCGATACCTACGGTTACTGCATCGTAATAGCGGTGGGCGAAACGCTGCGGAATGGTCTTTCCCAACTTGGATATTCTGACCACTACTTCGGTTTCATACTCTATTCTTCCCAGATGATCAGGAATGAAGAAAGGCTTGCCGTTATTGAGCAAAGCAGAATCAGCCTTGGTAAAGATGACAGGACGCTCTGGTTTAGATAACGTACCATGCAGCGATTTATTGTGTTCGGTATAGTTCATACCGATAGCAAATATCTTCATAACATCAAATTTTTATATAAAAAAGAAATGGGAGTTAGAAGCAAAGCGAGGCTTAACTTCATAACTCCCGGTATTCTAATTTAACTATAAGTCAAATTAACGCTTGCTTTTGAGTAATGATTACTCAGCAGCAAGAGTAAAGCGCTGGTAAGCAACGATCTTGAGATCCTTGCTCTGAGAAGCGAGGTACTGAGCAACAGTCTGCTTGTCACCGTCACCGAACTGGAACTCCTGGTCAACGAGGCAGTTCTCCTTGAAGAACTTAGCCAGACGACCATTAGCAATGTTCTGGATCATAGTAGGGTTCAAAGTAGCAGCCTTCTCCTCACCAACAGTCTTCTTGATGTTGCGAGCCTCTTCAGCCTGCTCAGGTGTCAACCAACCCTTCTTGGTGTTGCTCTCGATGTGCTCCTCAGAGTCAACGTGAGCTGGGTTGATGCCAGCCTTCTTCAAAGCAGCGTTAACAGCCTTCTCTACGAGCTCTTCCTTAGTCTTGGCTACAGCAACCTCGAGCTCAGTCTTCTTAGTCTCCTCAGAAACAGAAGACTCGTCGAGAGCTACAGGGCGCATAGCAGCAACCTGCATAGCTACCTTGTGACCAGCCTCCTCGTTGTTCTCGTTGAGCTGAACCATAGTACACAAAGTGTGCTTGTTCATGTGGTCGTAAACCTCGATGTTGTCACCCTCGAGAACACAGTAGCCGTCGAGCTCCATCTTCTCGCCAGTGATACCAGAGCGCTGTGTAACAGCAGCCTGAGCATCAGCATCACCAACCTTCAAAGTCTTCACCTCGTCGAGAGTGTGAGCCTTGGCAGCGATAGCAGCGTCGAGGATGTCAGATGTCAACTTGATGAAGTCAGCACCGTTAGCTACGAAGTCAGTCTCGCACTTGAGAGCGATGATAGCAGCGAAATCGTTAACCTTCTTAACGAGAACGCAACCGTTAGAAGTCTCACGGTCAGAACGCTTAGCAGCGATAGCGAGACCACGCTCACGGAGCAACTCCTTTGCCTTATCGAAATCACCTTCAGCCTCTGTGAGTGCCTTCTTAACGTCAGCAAGACCAGCACCAGTCATAGCGCGAAGTTTCTTGATATCTTCAATTGAAACAGCCATAATAATATTTTTATATTAAAAAGTTAATAATAATCTTTGCTTAAAAGCTACTAAAGCCATCGAATCATAAACAGAATCAATGGCTTCAGTATATATTTCTTTGCCTAATTACTCAGCCTCGTCCTTGCGGGCAGCCTTCTTCTTAGGCTGGTCCTTCTGCTCAGCAGCAGCCTTGTCGTCAGCCTTCTCAGCCTTGCGCTCCTCGAGAGCCTCAGCGATAGCACCGCAAACTGCAGTAAGGATAGCATCTACAGAATCCTTAGCATCGTCGTTAGCTGGGATAACGTAATCAACATTCTTAGGATCAGAGTTGGTATCTACGATACCGAACACTGGAATACCAAGACGGTTAGCCTCCTTAACAGCGATGTGCTCCTTCATTACGTCAACAACGAAGAGGGCTACTGGGAGACGGGCCATATCTGCGATAGAACCGAGGTTCTTCTCCAACTTAGCACGCTGGCGGCTTACCTGAAGCAACTCACGCTTAGAGAGGTTAGAGAATGTACCATCGTTCAACAGACGATCGATGTTTGTCATTTTCTTAACTGCCTTACGGATTGTAGGGAAGTTGGTGAGCATACCACCAGCCCAACGCTCGTTTACGTATGGCATATTGATAGAAGCTGCCTTCTCAGCAACTACGTCCTTAGCTTGTTTTTTAGTAGCGACAAACAGGATCTTTCTACCTGTCTTGGCAATTGTCTTGAGAGCCTCAGCAGCCTCGTCGATCTTAGCGACAGTCTTGTTGAGGTCGATAATATGAATACCGTTACGCTCCATAAAGATGTAAGGAGCCATTGCTGGATTCCACTTGCGACGGAGGTGTCCGAAGTGGCAACCTGCCTGAAGTAACTGGTCAAAATTTGTTCTTGACATTGTTTTTTCTTTTTTAATTGTGTTTACTTTCTTTTTGAATCTAATGTTAGATCAGTCGATGAGTAGTCCCCGATTAATGGAATCTCACCGATTTAGATACTAAACTTTTTAGCTCAGCTATATATAATCTGTATATATATAATAAAATATGTATAAGATTAACGCTTGCTGAACTGGAAGCGACGACGAGCCTTTGGCTGACCTGGCTTCTTACGCTCAACAGCACGTGAGTCACGTGTCATGAAGCCCGCATCCTTCAAAGCCTTCTTATCGTTAGCGTCGATCTTAACGAGTGCGCGAGCGATAGCGAGGCGGAGAGCCTGGCTCTGACCGGTGAAACCACCACCGTCGAGGTTTGCCTTAATATCATACTTACCCTCAGCTTCGAGCAACTGCAATGGCTGCTTTACTACATAGCGAAGGATTGCTGATGGGAAATATGTCTCAATATCTTTCTTGTTGATTGTGATCTTACCGGTACCCTCTGTGAGGTATACACGAGCTACAGCGCTCTTACGGCGACCAATTGCATTAATTACTTCCATTCTACCTTAATTATTTATACTGGTTAATATCAATAGCCTTTGGCTGCTGTGCCTCGTGCTTGTGCTCTGTGCCATCGTAAATGAAGAGGTTGTCCATCAAAGAACGACCGAGAGGGCCCTTTGGCAACATACCCTTGATAGCGTGACGGAGGATTTTGTCCATTCCATCAGGACGCTTGCGCAACTCTGCTGGAGTGTTGAAGCGCTGACCACCTGGATAACCAGTGTAACGAGTGTAAACCTTATCTGTTTCCTTCTTACCAGTGAAAACTACCTTAGCGGCATTGATAATGATTACGTTGTCACCACAATCTACGTGTGGAGTGAAAGTTGGCTTGTACTTTCCGCGGAGCAATTTAGCAACCTTAGAGCAGAGGCGACCTACAACCTGGTCGGTAGCGTCGATTACGACCCACTCTTTCTTAGCTGTTTCCTTGTTTACGGAAATAGTCTTGTAACTTAATGTGTCCATTTTAAAATTTAAATTTACTACTAAAAAACGTTTTTAATCTTTTTTACTCACTATTCAGACAGGTGATTCACTAACCACATACCCCGGCCACAGGGCATGCTATTAACACACCATATCTTGGGGACTCTAAGCGTATCCCCGAAATAATCGGACTGCAAAATTACACATTTTTATTTGATTATGTGTAGGTTACGAGTTTTAACCCCGAACTTTTATAAATATTTAACTTAGTTTGTGCTTTTCTGCTCAGGATAAGCAAAAAAAGAGTGCATTGTTAACGGCAATGCACTCTTTTTTATTATATCAATTCCTTATCCAGAAAATATTATCTGATGAACAACAGTTCACGATACTTTGGCAATGTCCAAAGTTCATCGGCTACGAGAAGCTCGAGCTTGTCTATCTGATAACGGATTTCCTCCATCTTTGGAGCTACCGTGTCGTGATATGCTACTGCCTTCTCGCGCTCACTCTCTATCTTGTTGGCTACCTTGCGGGCATCTACCAATGCCTCTACACCACGCTCTATTGCCTCGGTGCGCTCGGCTATCTCACGGATAATCTTCACGTTGCGGGCAGTCAGCTTCTTGCCTTCCTCGCCACCGAAGATGTGAATCATGCCCTCTACGTTCTTTGCCAGACGGCTCTGATAGTGGGTAGCCACAGGGATGATGTGGTTCATGCTCAGGTCGCCCATCACACGAGCCTCAATCTGAATCTTCTTGGTATAAGTCTCCCACTTCACCTCGTTGCGCGCCTTCAACTCGCTCTCGCTCATCACGTTGGTCTTGGCAAACATCTCGATGCTCTCCTTGTCCAGATAACGGTCGAAGACTACCGGGCAGGATGCCTCGCAGTCCAAGCCTCGCTTCTGAGCCTCTTCCTTCCACTCATCAGAATAGCCGTTGCCATCGAAGCGGATAGGCTTGCAGGTCTTGATATCCTCGCGTACAATATCTATAATAGCCGATGTCTGGTCCTCGCCCTTTGCTATCAAGGCATCTACACGAGCCTTGAAATTTTCGAGAGCCTCAGCTACGGCAGCATTCAGTACGATGAGAGATGACGCACAGTTGGCCTCTGAACCTACGGCACGGAACTCGAAACGGTTTCCGGTGAAGGCGAATGGAGAGGTACGGTTGCGGTCGGTGTTATCGATCATCAGCTCCGGAATCTCAGGGATATCCAGCTCCATACCCTTCTTGCCAGCCAGGGCGAAGAGTTCTTCCTTGTCTGCCTTCTCGATATGGTCGAGCAGGTCGGTGAGCTGCTTGCCGAGGAATGAAGAGATGATGGCTGGTGGTGCCTCGTTGGCTCCCAGACGGTGCGCATTGGTAGCGCTCATGATAGATGCCTTCAGCAGTCCGTTGTGCTTGTATACACCCATCAGGGTCTCTACGATGAAGACTACGAAGCGGAGGTTGTCCTCCGGTGTCTTGCCTGCTGCATGGAGCAGTACGCCGGTATCGGTGCAGAGACTCCAGTTGTTGTGCTTGCCCGAACCATTCACACCAGCGAATGGCTTCTCGTGAAGGAGCACACGGAAACCGTGCTTGTGAGCCACACGCTTCATCAGACTCATCAGGAGCATATTATGGTCTACGGCAAGATTGCACTCCTCATAGATAGGTGCCAGCTCAAACTGGTTTGGTGCCACCTCGTTATGACGGGTCTTGCAAGGGATGCCGAGTTCGAGCGCCTGGATTTCAAGATCCTTCATGAAAGCCTGCACGCGCTCAGGGATTGTTCCGAAATAGTGGTCGTCCATCTGCTGGTTCTTCGCAGAGTCGTGTCCCATCAGGGTACGGCCTGTGAGCATCAGGTCAGGGCGAGCCGAATAGAGACTCTCATCTACCAGAAAGTACTCCTGCTCCCATCCGAGATTGGTCTGCACCTTCTTCACCTGAGGGTAAAAATAGTGGCACACCTCGGTAGCCGCCTCACTCAGCGTATGGAGCGAGCGGAGCAATGGAGCCTTGTAGTCCAAAGCCTCACCGGTATAAGAAATAAAGATGGTAGGGATACAGAGGGTATCGTCGATGATGAACACAGGCGATGTTGGATCCCATGCAGAATAGCCACGAGCCTCGAAGGTGTTGCGGATACCGCCGTTAGGGAATGAGCTGGCATCAGGTTCCTGCTGGACAAGCAATTTGCCAGAGAATTCCTCAATCATACCACCCTTTCCGTCATGCTCCACGAAGGCATCATGCTTCTCGGCAGTACCTTCTGTCAATGGCTGGAACCAGTGAGTATAATGTGTTACCCCGTTTTCCTCAGCCCAGAGCTTCATGCCGGCAGCCACGGCATCAGCGATGGAACGGTCCAGACGAGTACCGTTATCTATCACATCGATGAGTTTCTCATACACATCAGATGGCAGATACTTGTACATCTTCTGGCGGTTGAATACATACTTGGCGAAGTACTCCGAAGGGCGCACCTTGGGAGCCTCTACCTCTACAGGTCTTTTCTTAAAGGCCTCGGCTACAACCTCAAATCTCAAATTAGCCATTCTTTCTTTTATTATTAATTATAAGTTTGCGGGTGCAAAGTTACGAAAAAATGAGCAAATTGCTAGCGTTTGAGCGTATTTTTTATGCAAAATTCAAACTTTTCTTATTCTTAGCCTGCAAAAGATAAGACAATTCACGCATATTATTTCTCGGATTTGAGTATTTTATCGCCGATTATTTCTCGGATTTGAGTATTTTAACGCGATTTATTTCTCGGATTTGAGTATTTTCGCTATATTTGCACCTGTTATTCAAACAGTTACGATTATGGCAGAATATATACATAGAAACATAGACTCAGAACTCATCGCCTGGAAGGAAGATTCCATGCGGAAACCCTTGCTGCTTCGTGGTGCCCGTCAGGTTGGGAAGTCATCAGCAGTTAAAAACTTGGGAAAGCAATTCGAGTATTTCGCCGAGGTAAACTTCGAACGTAACAAGGCTATCAAAACCTTCTTTCAGGGGGATATTGACGTACGATTGATTGCTAAAAAAATCAGTAGCTATATCAATGTCCCTATAGAAGCAGGTAAGACGCTCCTCTTTCTCGACGAAATCCAGGAATGCCCAGAAGCCATCATGGCACTACGCTTCTTCAAGGAAGATTATCCTGAACTGCATGTCATAGCCGCAGGATCACTTCTGGAATTTACGCTTCAGGAGCTCCCTACTTTTGGAGTAGGAAGGATTCACTCGCTCTTCATGTATCCGATGACTTTCGATGAATTCCTGTATGCCAATCACGAAGAAGGACTCATCCTTCTCCGTAATGAAGCATACGGAAACCAGTCTTTAGATCAAGCCTTCCATGATAAACTCGTGGAATACTTCCGCACCTACCTGCTTGTTGGAGGCATGCCGGAATCTGTTCTGGCATGGACCAAGACACACGATTTCAACCGATGCAGAAACATCCAGGAAGACATCATTCTGACATACGAAGATGATTTCAGCAAGTATAAAAAGAGAGTCAACCCGGATTTGCTGCGCACAACGATGCGTGGCATCTGTCATCAGGCAGGAGAGAAGTTGACATACAAGCAAATATCAGCAGATTATCAGAGTTCACAAATCAGAGAAGCCCTCCGCCTGTTGACACTTGCAGGAATCGTTACTCCTGTGGTCGCTACCTCGGGCAATGGTATTCCGCTGGATGCGGAAGCTGACGAGAAAAACATGAAGGTCCTCTTTCTGGACCCAGGATTACTGTTAGCCGTGCTTCAACTGGAAGGCGACCTGTCTCAGCAGCTCATAGAACTTATTTTAGCCGGCACTCCTCAGGAACTTGTCAATAAGGGAGGCGTAACAGAAATGGTTGCCGGACTCGAGATGATGCGTTACAAACCATGCATCCAGCGCCAGAAGATGTTTTATTGGGAGCAGAAGGGGAAGAGTGTTGCCGAGATAGACTATCTGGAAATCCACAACATGAAGATTACCCCTATCGAAATCAAATCGGGCACTCAGGGCGGCATGAAGAGTCTCTGGCTATTCATGAGAGAGAAAAAGCTCACCGAAGCATTCCGTTGTTCCTTAGAGAATTTTGGATCATTTGATTACATTGACAAGCAGGACGATAATGCCATAAGGCATGTCACCATACTGCCTCTCTATGCATTATCCCTATTGAGAAGCCGTTAATAGTCTGCTAACAAGCAGGATTAGGAATAAAAGTGCCTTTTTCCTACATGGCGACGTAATCTTTCCTACGTCCTGACACAAAAACTCCTGCGTCGCCATGTAATTTCAAGGGCATTAGAAGAGAAAAAATCCCTTGCAACCACTAGAGTCGCAAGGGATTCACATTATCCACTTATCTATTTGTACCTTAAGGGTTTATTGAAGATTGGAGGTCGGCAATTAGAAACGGTATACAACAAAGCTGTTTGGCTTCATCTTCACGTTCAATACATTGCCCTGAACCTGTGCATCTGATACTACAGGAACAACCACATTTTTATTGTCTATCTTGTTTTCTGCCTGAATATCGTCGGCATGGAGAACGGTTACCTTACCTGAGTTCAACTTCTTGATACCATTAAAGGTGACGTTGATTTCCTTTGCCTCGTTAGAGGTGTTGGCAATCTTTACGATGTAGCTCTTGGTAGCCTTGTCGAAGCAAGCGGTGGCATAGAGACCATTCTCACCTGCTACAGCCTTGCCGTTCTCGGTAAGTTTCAACACATTGGTACCCTTGTTCTCGCCGTAGAGCTGCTGAACATAGTAGTTGGCAGAACGGACAGAGCTGAGGTTATCGAACCAGATGAGGTCCGGACGCCACTGCCATCCCTCTACATGAGCGAAGAGAGGTGCATAGGTAGCCTGATAAACCACATCGGCATTACGCTCCAAACCGGTCATGAAAGCTGCCTCAGAAAGGGCTGCCTCCCAAGAGTTTGGATCATTCTCGGCATGAGCAGCATACTCACCGGCAAAGACCTTAGGACCCTTGCGGTCGTACTTGTCGTAACGGCTGGCATTGCTGCGGAACCATTCTGGACTCTTGTAGTAGTGCTCATCCACCATGTCTACGCCCAACTTGCGCATCTGCTCCCAACCGTAGTCGAAGTCCTTTCCATCAGCAGATGGACCTGATGAACCGCAGATCTTGATCTTTGGATACTTGGCATGAATCTGCTCCATGAACTTCTGCAGACGCTCAGGGTACATAGGTCCCCACTGCTCGTTACCGATACCAATCTGCTTCAGATTGAATGGTGCTGGATGACCCATATCGGCACGGAGCTTACCCCACTTAGAGGTGACAGGACCATTGGCAAACTCGATGAGGTCGAGTGCATCGTCGATATAACTCTGGAGATCCTTGACTGCTACATGTGCATTAGGATCCTTATCATCGTTCTGATACTGGCAAGCCAGACCTACAGAGAGAATAGGCAATGGCTCAGCACCAATCTTCTCTGAAAGGAGGAAATACTCATAGAAGCCCAAGCCCAATGACTGATAGTAGTTAGGGAAAAGGCGATGTGGGAAAGTATCTCTCCAGCGGTTCTCGTTCAGAGGACGGTTCTCAGGAGCACCCACAGAGTTCTTCCACTCATAACGGGTATCGAGGTCGGTTCCCTCTACGATACATCCGCCAGGGAAACGGAAGATGCCTGGCTTCAGGTCAGCCAAATCCTGTACGAGGTCGGCACGGAGACCATTCCAGTTGTCCTCAGGGAAGAGAGAGATATGGTCGAGATCTACGCTCTCAGAACCCTTCTCCAGATATACTCGCATCAAACCCTTGGCATCGGTCTGAGGAGAAGTAAGGGTAGCAGTAAGCTTCTGCCATTTATTATTGGTGATGTTGATGACCTGCTTGGCAATGACATCATTCTTTGAATTGACGAGTTCTACGCGAATCTTGCCCTGCTTGCCATCGATGAGATGAAGACGGCCATATACGGTGAAATCGTACTTCATATCCTTCTTCAAGCCCATGCCGAAGAAGCCACGGTTCTCAAGACCAGTCTGCTTCTCACGTGCACCTGCGCTCTCAAGTGTTACATAATGAGGGTTGCGGTCGAAGGCAGGTTTTACGTCGCTGAGGGTTACATTTCCGAATGTATTCCATCCCATCAGGCGCTGTGGGAATTCGAAGGAACGGTTCTCTACCATCTCTGCATAAAGACCACCATCGGCACCGAAGTTGATATCCTCGAAGAAGATACCATACATGGTAGGCTGGATTTCTGCTCCAGGCTTGTTAGCCTGAACAGTAAACTGATGCTGTGCGAAAGCTCCGAGTGAAGACATCGCCAGCAATGCTGCTGCGAAAAATTTTGCTTTTCTCATATTGTTCGTTATTGTTTTATTTTTAGGCTGTACCTACACTTTTCCGTGATAGGTGGTGCAAAGATAAAAAAATCCACCCCGAATGAGGTGGATTTTCTGTTTAAATATATTGGATTTTCGTACAAATCCCTGCTTTTCTACTATTTATCTAATGGAATGAGCACGAAAGTGAAGTTCTTATCGCCATAATGGAGGCGATATTTCTCCAAAGGCCATGCACCCCAAGAGTTCTCACCAGCTACACCAGAATGCTCTGCATCGAGGAAGAGATTGGTGAATTTTGACTTCTTCAGGTTGAAACTGTGGCGCTGATCCTTGTCATCACCATCATCCAATTCTTCTGTGTCAAAGTGGATAGCGGAAGCATAGAATGGCTTGCAGCTCTTCACCTTGAATCCGAAACCGGAAGCATCGGTCTGGTTCCACCAGCGCATATCGCCCTTGGTTCCACTCTCCTGTGGACGGATGTATGGGAAGTACTGGTTGTCGGCATCATCGCTGTAGATTCCGATGCGCATGCAGTCCTCACGGTCAGAATAGTTCTCGATAGGACCACGGCCGTAATACTGGCTCTTGTCCATATCGTATGGCAACTGCATCAGCATACCGAAACGGAACAGATCGCTGACCTTGGCATCATCAGAAGCATCAAACTCCTGGCTTACCTTCATCGCACCGGTGTTAGGCATGATGAGATAATCGATTTCCAGTTCACCCTTCACCTCTGGCATCTCATAGGTTGCACAGATGCTGATGGTGTTTGCCTTCTTGTCCTTTTCAACAGCTACACCCTTCAGGTTCATGACAGGGTTCTTCCAAACCTGGAACTTCTTCTGCAGGCCGGCACCAAAATCATTATCGGTAGGAGCACGCCAGAAGTTTGGCTTCAGGGTACCGCCCTCGCCGAGGAGCGACTTGCCACGATAGGTATATTCAGAGATGAGACCGGTGGTACGGTTCACCTTCACGGTCAGATCAGGAGTAGTAACGGTGATATCCTGCTCGCCCTTCTTGTCGATGAGCTTAGCCTTCACCTTCTTGCCGTCCTGAGCCTTAGCCATGTTTTCTGCACAATGACCGCAGCACTTCTTCTCCTTCACTGCCAGCTGGGCATAAGCCACAATCTGACCAGCCTCCATCAGAGGTTCAGCCTTCTTCAGACGGAAATCGATGTTGAGGAACACCTCCTTGCCCTTTACCTTAGAAAGGTCGTAAGGGATGGTGAAGTTCTTGGTCTGCTGGGCAGCCACTTCGATATCAGCGATGGTACCGTTCTGAGTCTCCACGCCATCCTCAATGAGGCTCCATGCCAAGGCATAGTTGCTCAAATTGCGGAAGAAGTTCTCATTGTATACACTTACTTCGCCCTTCCCTGCATTCACCATCTTTGCCCAGATGTTCTGATACTGGTAGGCTACCTCGTAGGCATGAGGATTGAGCTGACGGTCAGGGCCGATGATACCATTGCAGTTGAAGTTGTTGTCGCTAGGGTCGTAATTGTTGTAATCGCCACCGTAGCAATATTCTATCTTGCGGAGCTCTTCATTGCTCATCTTCTCAGGATTCTTGATGGTCATCGGCTTCAATACCTTGCGGTGCAAGCCCTGGTCAACGAAATCCCAGTCGAAACCACCCTGGAAGATAGGATACTTGCGTACCAGATCCCAGTATTCCTTCAGGTTACCACCCGAATTACCCATAGTATGGTTGTACTCGCACTGGATGAGCGGCATCGGACTGTTAGGGTCCTTCGCATACTTTTCACAAGCACTTACCGGATAATACATAGGGCAGAAGATATCGGTACCCTCGCCTCTGCGAGCCTGCTCATACTGAACCGGACGGCTCTGGTCCTGGCTCTTGATCCACTTGTAAGCCTGCAGGAAGTTATCGCCCATCACAGTCTCATTACCCATACTCCAGGTTACGACACTAGGATGATTGAAGTACATGGAAACATTGTGCTGGTTGCGCTCCATAATCTGCTTGGCAAACATCGGCTTCTTGGCAGCAGCATCATCGCCATACTGGAAACCATGACTCTCCTGGTTAGCCTCAGCTACCACATAGATACCATACTCATCGCAGAGCTCGTACCAGCGTGGATCATCAGGATAGTGGCAGGTACGGACAGCGTTGATATTCAGGCGCTTCATAATCTTGATGTCCTGAATCATGCGCTCCATGCTCAATACATAACCTCCATCAGGGTCAATCTCATGACGGTTGGCACCCTTGATGAGCACAGGCTGACCGTTGACAAGGAACTGCTTGTTCTTGATTTCCACCTTGCGGAAACCTACCTTGACAGGAGTCATGCTTGCTGATTTCATGTTGCCATTCTTCAGCGCACTTGAGAGGGAAACCTGAAGGGTATATAAATAAGGTGTCTCTGCATTCCACTTGTGTGGATTCTCTACGTTCATCGTAATGTTGGCTGTTCCATTCTTTGCCAATCCTGTAGCTGTAGCCACCTGCTTGCCCTCTTTGTCGAAGAGGATGAAGTTCAGCTTGCCTGTTCCCTTTACCTTGGCAGAGATATTGAGCACACCATCCTTGTAGTTGTTTACAAGGTCAGGAGTAACACGGATATCCTCCAAATGCAACTTGGCATCGCGGGCAAAGAGATAGCTCTCACGAGCCACACCACTCAAGCGCCAGAAGTCCTGATCCTCATCCCAGGAACCATCGCACCAGCGGAAGGTCTGGAAGGCAATCAGATTCTTGCCCTTCTTCAGATAAGGAGTGATGTCAAACTCGGCAGCTACCTTGCTATCCTCAGCATAACCGGCAAACTTGCCGTTTACATAGAGATAGATGTTAGAAGTAACGCTACCGAAATGAGCTACAACCTGCTTGCCATCCCAGTTGGCAGGGATGTCGATGATACGGCGGTAAGAACCTACATGGTTATCCTTGGTAGGAACTGCTGGTGGCTGCTCATTGAAATGTTCACGCCATGCAAAACCATTATTTACATACTCCGGATCACCGAATCCATTCATCTCCCAGTTGCCTGGAACATTCATGGTCTTCCAGTTGGAATCATCAAGATCTTCCTTGTAGAAGTCGGTAGGACGCTGGTCGGCATTAGCCACCCAGTTGAACTTCCAGGTTCCGTCGAGCGAAAGGAAATACTTGCTCTCCGTCTTGTTCATGTGCAGGATATCCTTGCTCACGATCTTACCGTCTTTCTCAGAAACCCAGTCATCTGCCGGATAGGTGAAGAAATTGGTGTGCAACGGAAAACGATTGATGGCATTCACCTGAAGGTCGTGCCATTCTGTGTAAGTTGGCTGTTGGATGGTCGTCTTATTCAACGACTTAATGGCAGTCTTCGGTTTGGTTGCACCAAAGGTTGCCATTGCTAATCCTGCCAAACTCAATGTTACGAACAGTCTCTGTTTCATGTTTGTTAGTTATTTATACATTAGATTGAAATTACACCTTATTATATATAGGCTATTCTATACCTTATTATATATAGGCATATCCTTGAGCATCTTATATGCCTCCATGTTGCCGGTAGCCTCAGCTAAGCAACTGCAAATATATGAAAATTAAGTTAGAAACAAGCAGATCGCCCGTTTTTTTATTGTTTTTTCAACACCGGAGCACCATTTTTCCAAGAAATAGGTACCCATACCATCATAGAAAGGCATATAAATATATAAAACTTTTTCAATATCCGCTAAAAGAAAATGACAAAAAAGTTTGGTGTTTCCAAAAAAATGCATTACCTTTGCCATCATAAAATAAACAACGAAACGACATAAAAATTATGATGACAATCGAAGAATACAGAGCAGCCATTTTGCAGGCTTTGCTCGATACTAAGAACGAGGACGGCACTCCAGCCATTACTCCAAGGGAAGCACAGGAAGCACTCAACGGATTTACCGACGACGAGTTGCAAGACGGACTCCTATGGAATTCGCCCGAAGACGTGGCGTCAATTATCCTTGAGGGATAAATCACGGAAGTTATATTCAGCTACCAACAGATAAGAATAGGAGCAAAGACCCTTTTTGCGGGGTTTTTGCTCCTATTCCCATTTATACTTTCTGTTCTTTCCTTTAAAGACAGTCTTCAACAGCCCCGCAATACTTCATTTCTGTTGCAAAAGCAATAAAAAACTAAAGAATGCGACAAAAAACAAAAGAATGTGCAATTTTTCTTTCACAATTCAATTATTATTTGTAAATTTGCAGCCGCATAAACGGAAAGGGAACTTGCAAATCCCTCTTCAATCAGTTTAAAAAGATAATTTTACCGGTAAAAAAGATATATTAAATAATGAAGATAGAAAACGAAATCATCAGCTCGGTCATCGCTGCGGTGAAGGAGCTTTATGGTCAGGACGTACCTGAGAAGATGGTAGCCCTGCAGAAGACCAAGAGTAATTTCGAAGGTAACCTTACCCTCGTCGTATTCCCATTCCTCAAAATGTCGAAGAAAAAGCCTGAGGATACAGCACAGGAAATCGGCGAATACCTGAAGAAAAACTGCGCTAATGTTATCGCAGACTTCAACGTGGTTAAGGGTTTCCTCAACCTTTCTATCGCTCCTGCCGCTTGGGTAGGACTCTTGAACACCATCAACGCTGACCCTAAGTTTGGTGAGAAGCCAGTTACTGAGAACAGTCCGCTCGTCATGATCGAGTACTCTTCTCCTAACACCAACAAGCCTCTCCACCTCGGTCACGTTCGCAACAACCTCCTCGGCTGGTCTCTGGCCCAGATTATGGAGGCTAACGGCAACAAGGTAATCAAGACAAACATCGTTAACGACCGTGGTATCCACATCTGTAAGTCTATGCTCGCCTGGCTCAAGTGGGGCAATGGCGAAACTCCTGAAACTTCCGGCAAGAAGGGCGACCACCTCATCGGCGACTACTATGTAGCCTTCGACAAGCACTATCGTGAGGAAATCGCAGAACTCAAGGCTCAGTACATGAAGGAGGGCATGGACGAAGAAGCTGCCACAGAGAAAGCTAAAGTAGAGGCTCCGCTGATTAAGGAGGCTCACGAGATGCTCGTAAAGTGGGAGAACAACGACCCTGAGGTTCGTGCACTCTGGCAGAAGATGAACAACTGGGTTTACGCTGGCTTCGATGAGACTTACAAGATGATGGGTGTAAGTTTCGACAAGATATATTATGAGTCAAATACTTACCTCGAGGGTAAGAAGAAGGTAGAAGAAGGATTGGAGAAGGGTCTCTTCTTCCGCAAGGACGATAACTCTGTTTGGGCAGACCTCACCAACGAGGGCCTCGACCAGAAGCTCCTGCTCCGTTCAGACGGCACCTCTGTTTATATGACTCAGGACATCGGTACTGCCGACCTCCGTTTCAAGGACTTCCCTATCGACAAGATGATCTACGTAGTAGGTAACGAGCAGAACTACCACTTCCAGGTGCTCTCTATCCTGCTCGACCGTCTCGGTTTCAAGTGGGGTAAGGACTTGGTTCACTTCTCTTACGGTATGGTAGAGTTGCCTAACGGTAAGATGAAGAGCCGCGAGGGAACCGTAGTAGATGCTGATGACCTGATGGCAGAGATGATCAAGGATGCTCGCCAGACAAGCGATGAGCTTGGCAAGTTCAAGGACATGAGCGAGGAAGAGCGCCAGGAGATTTCACGCATCGTGGGTCTCGGAGCGTTGAAGTACTTCATCCTCAAGGTAGATGCCCGCAAGAACATGCTCTTCAACCCAGAAGAGAGTATCGACTTCAACGGTAATACAGGTCCTTTCATCCAGTATACCTACGCTCGTATCCGCAGCATCATGCGCAAGGCAGCAGCTGAGGGCATCGAGATTCCTGCAGAGTTGGGTGCAGATGCTCCTATCAACGAGAAGGAGATTGACCTCATCCAAAAGATGAACGACTTTGCTGCAGCTGTAGCCGATGCAGGCAACAACTACAACCCTGGCGGTATCGCTAACTACTGCTATGAGTTGACCAAGGAGTTCAACCAGTTCTATCACGACTACAGCATCCTGAATGCTGAGAGCGAGGCTGAGAAGATTACCCGTCTGGTTCTTGCAGCCAACGTGGCTAAGATCCTGAAGAACGGTATGTCTCTGCTCGGCATCGAGGTTCCAGAAAGAATGTAATATATACATAAGATATAATAACCTACAATTTAAAAATAAAAAAAATATTGACTATTTGACATAATGAGCATGGCCCTGGAGCTCGACTCCAAGGCACATGCTCATTTCAGTTTTAGCCAATCCTTTTTGTTTTCCAACCCCAAAAAGAATAAAGATGAATAAAATGCCCGTAAATCCTCCTTCATGGAGAAACGATACCGTTTTGCCTCTGCCCAACGAGGTAAGAGCCAACGCCTGGGCTGTGGATGCCGCCTGTTCCGGCAATCCCGGTCCGATGGAATACCAATGCATCGACCTTCAGACCGGTGCCCAGGTTTTCCATTATGGTCCTATCCACGGCACCAACAACATCGGCGAGTTTCTCGCCATCGTCCACGCCCTCGCCCTGATGCAGCAGAAGGGCATTACCGACAAGGTAATTTATAGCGACAGCGTGAATGCCCAGCTCTGGGTAAGCAAGAAACAATGCAAGACCAAACTGGAGCGCACTCCCCAGACCGAACAGCTCTACCAGGTCATCGCCCGAGCCGAGAACTGGCTCCGCACCCACCCCATCAACATACCTATTATAAAATGGGAGACGAAGAAATGGGGCGAGATTCCAGCCGATTTCGGAAGAAAGGGATAAGTTTTTTCAGCCTTAGCGCTTCGGATTCTTTTCGTAATTTTACAGTAGTATTAATCTTGTTTTTAAAAAGAAATAATATGAGATTTTATACAGAAGAAGATATATTAGATAAGCATATAGGCAAGATAGGAAGTCCTCATCGTAATCAATTTGAGAATGAAATCAACAGATTCTTAACCAAAGAGGCCACCAAACTCCCAGATTGTTCTTGCTGATTCAGTAAGCATCACCTTTAGATAGACAGTTTAAGAAATAAACGAAGCTATCATCAAAATACTCTTCACTCTTCACCTTTCGGCCGGCCCCCCTGTGTTTATCGGCATTCCGAGGGGTGAAGAGTTGTTTTTATCTCTTCACCCACTCTTCACCACTCTTCACCTTCAGAAACGGGAACAGAGGAGAAAGACTGATAGGTGGATTGCAAATCTGCCAGAACTGAAGGGTGAAGAGTGGTGAAGAGTAGGTGAAGAGTGCCCGAATACTCTTCACCCCTCGAAATGCCGATAAACACAGGGGATTCGGGGCTTTTGGTGAAGAGTGAAGAGTATTTGGCAGGAAGCCTATACGAAAACAAAATAAAGGAGGTTTCGATAACTGTTCCAGTAAAACAGCCGACTAGCCACTCATGCGCTAGTCGGCTGTTTGCGTTTTGCCAGTTGGCTGTTTATATTTTGCCAGTTGGCTATTTCCGGTTCTCGCATCAATCATCGCAAGTACTTACATCGACTATCGTAAGTACTTGCGTTAAAGAACGATATCAGTTATTTAAACAAATCATCCATTGTAACGACACTTTGTACCCGACCGGCATATTCGTTGAACTTAAGCCCATAAGTAGTAACCAATGTAAGATGCAAGGAACTCCTGCATTTCGTTTCTTCAGCAAACGTACTCAGTTTATGGCGCAGATTCTTGTCATAAGCAGCATTAATGGAGAAATCATCCTCACAGAATTTCATTTCACAAACATTGATGATACGGTCGGCTCTGTCAATAATCATATCTATCTGCGCACCATCTTTCTCTTTTCTGCTTTTCCAGGGACTCGCCTCTGTCTGCACTCCACTAATACCGAGTGCCTGCTTGATTTGTGGCAGATGATAATAGCAAAGAGATTCAAAGGTAAAACCTCGCCATGCTGTCAGCTCAGGTGTCAGCAGGTTGTCTTGCCAGAAATGCGGATTTGTCGTCTTTCTGCCATCTATGAATGACAAATAGAATTTGCTGTAGAAATCTGTCAGACGGAAATATACCTCACGCTTGGGATAACCATACTTAACATACGATGTTATGAAATCACTCACTTCGAGTGATTTTAATGTAGCTGAAAGTCCACCACCATTAGGTATTTTTGTAAGCGAAACGATTTCTTTTCGCGTATATCCCTGTCTTTTTTGAGCCAGAAGGCGCACGATAGTCATGCAATCCTCCGCATTAGTAAAGAGAGAAGAATAGAGGCGGTCGAACTCTAAACCGAGTTTGGCTGCAGGTTCGAAGAAAAGCCTGTCCATATTCTGAGCCAGACTTTTGCCTTTCTGCAGCATGGAAATATAATAAGGAATGCCACCTGTAGCCATATAACATTGTATCTGGTCGAACTTAGACATCACGATGTTGTTAGCCTGATAGTATTCTTCGCATTCGCCCAACGTAAACGGGCGCAACTTGATTTCATCAGTTGTGCGATCAAACAAACCGCCTTTATTGTTTAATAGCTTGTCTGAAATCCATGACGTGGCAGAGCCGCAGACGATAAGCATGATATTCTGCTTTCCTGCAGCCCATCCATTCCAAAAATGCTCTAATGCTGTAACAAATCCCGAGCGGGGAGTGTCAAGCCATGGCAATTCATCTATGAATATCACCTGACGCTTGTCTGCATCTTGCTCTTCCAAGAGATTGATGAGTGCATCAAAAGCTTCGAGCCAAGAGGATGGCACCTTCTTACCCTTGCTGCCATAGCGAACAAGACTGGAGTAAAAGCTAGTCAACTGTTGCTCCATTATTTTTTGACCACTTAACTCATAAGGAGATAAACCCGTATGGTAAAAGCTCATTTTATCCTGAAACAATTCTCTTACGAGAAAGGTTTTTCCGACCCTTCTTCTACCATATATTACTGCAAAAACAGGTTTATTTTCCTTGTAAAGATCCAGAAGTTCCTTAATCTCCTGCTTTCTTCCGATAATTTTCTGTGCCATAATCCTTTCGTTTATTTTGCTGCAAATATACAAAAAATATCGTTTCGAGCAAAATAAACGCACGCTATTTTGCTCGAAATGGGGTAAAAATACCATTTCGAGCAGAATTTACTTAGCATTTACGAACCGATACTTCACTTTCGCCATGGGATAAATATAGCTAAGAAATTGATATTAGAGAACCAACAAATGGTAAAAGAATTGAGTTTCATTAGACGCAATGTCGAATTTGAACCTCATTCATGCTACGTATTGGTAGGTCTTCGCCGGGCAGGTAAGTCATATATGCTATATCAACGCATACATGACCTATTACAGCAAGGCCATTCCATTGAAGAAATTCTCTACTTCAACTTTGAAGATGACCGTTTAGCAGACATCCAACTCAGCGACCTCGACCTCATCAAACAAGCATACGAAGAATTATTTGCCCATAAGCCAATCTTCATGCTTGACGAGATTCAATTAGTGGATGGTTGGGAAAAATTTGCACGCCGACTTGCAGACCATAAATACCTTGTTTATATTACTGGAAGCAATGCAAAGATGTTGAGCAAAGAAATTTCCACAACTCTTGACGGACGTTATATAGTTCAAAATGTATTTCCATTTTCCTTCATGGAATTCCTCCAATCCAAGAACATCCAATTAGAAAAGCAGTGGGAATACCTTGACAACGCTCCTATCAAACGAACTTTCAATGAATATTTCCACTTTGGAGGATTACCAGAGTTAGTCATCCGAGAAGAATCATTCAAGCGTCAATGGTTAGGCAATCTATACTATAAGATATATTTTGGCGACTTAATCAGTAGATACAATATACGTAACACTACAGGATTAAAAGTATTAGTCAGGAAATTAGCTGAGAGCATCAAACAGCCACAAAGCTACAATCGTCTTGCAAATATCGTATCTACAGTAGCAGGAAAGGTCAAGCAAGAAACTATCGTAGATTACCTTGAATACATCAAGGAAACTTGCATGATTTTTTCTATAGAAAACATTGAAGCAAAATTGCAAGACAAGATTTCTAACAAGAAATACTATTTCATCGATAATGGAATTCTGAACCTCTTCCTGCTTGATCCAGAAACATCCCTATTGGAAAATATGGTTGCCATTTATCTCTATGAGACGTATGGTGAAGACCTATATTATTACAATGACAATATAGAAGTTGACTTTTGTCTATTTGAGCATGGTAAAGCCATCCAAGTATCCTATAGCATACAGGATGATAAGACTTATGAGCGAGAAACAAAAGCCCTCATAGTTTATGCCAAACGCTTCGATTGCAAGGAGTTATTCATCATCACGATGGATGAAGAAAAAGAGATTAACCTCGACGGCAATATCATCCAAATTATACCACTTTGGAAAATGCTATTGAAAGGGATATAAATAGTTGAAGGGCTGCAAAGAACCCTTCAACTATCTAATATTATAGATTATCTTTCCAAGAGCCTTTCTTTAGCACAGGTTTTTAGTCACACAATTAATTTTCTATTATAACTTTATTCAGAAAAAAACTCCTCTATAAATGGAATCAGTTCAGAATATCCGTTTGTAATTGATTGAAAAACAATATTTCCACTATTATCAACAGCATAAACCTTAGGAGGATTCATATCATAACCATTAAAATTTATTATACAATTTTCTCTGGTTTGCGAACAATTCTTCCATGGTATTCCAACTTCTTTTATATATTCAAAATGTGCCTCCTCATCAACACAAGGAATAGCACCTCCTGAGCAAAGGGTAGAATATCCCAATATTTCAAGTCCTTTACCATGCAAGCGTTCATAAACAGGAATAAGTTTTTGTACTAAGTCTTTAGAATACATACACCATGATTCCCAATGCATCAATAAGGTCAACTTATTTTTAGAAAAATCACTATTGTTATGAACATTTCCATCAAAATCAATTATTTGAAATTCTGTCATAGGAATTTTTAGATTTTTCCAATAAGTTTTATAGTTATCAGTTTTTGTAACAGAAAGAAGTGCAAAGTTATGCCAAAAGTCGCAAAAGCGTTCATGATTTTCTGCCCACTTGGGAACATCTGCGTTATTAGATATACAAGAAAAATCAAGTTGTCTTCCATCACAAACATAAGACATAAGTTCCGACCATGGATGTTCAGGGAGGTGACTAGATAAATTTACATTATTTGCTATTGAAAATCCATACAATTTAGTTAAACATTCAGGAACATCACCTCTAATATCATTATTCGACAAAAAAAGATACTTTAAATTTTTTAATTTTTCAAAAGCCGCAATAGGTAATTTTCCTACTAAATTATTTTTCTCTAGAGAAATCCACTCTACGGTACCCTGTTTTCCCTGAATTTCAGGAGCAGAAATTCCATACCATTCAGAAACCGGCTTATCAGTTCCCCAATTATCTTTTTTTCTCCAATTATCACCACCTAATTCCCTGTATATCTCCATTAAAGCTTCTCGTTCTTCTTCAACAGAATAAGAATATCTTGTAGTAAATAATCCACTTGGATTAGAAGAAGTAAAAGAGCGCAAAATAGATTGGTTTTTTGAATCTACCAATTTAACTGTAACATTACCAACTTCATCTAAACTATATTTTACTATATTAGTCGATGGGGACACTACTTCTATGCTCCATTGTTCACTTCCGTCATTTGCATCAAACATCACATATTGAATATCAATCTGAGCATTCGATGTAAACAAAAGACTAACAAAAATCAATAATAAACAAACTCTTTTCATATTTTCTGTATTTTTAAAGAACGATGAAATGACATTGTTAGGATATAGACACCCTTTGAATACTTAGATGTATTTATTACAACACGACCATATCTATCCGCATTTACCTTATCCAGAATTCGACCATCAATTGTCATAATCCTAACTGTTTCTCCTTCAGATAGTCCACTAACGAGAAATCCATAGTTAATTATGCTCTTAACAAAAATATCCTGTTTGTGCAATAAAATTGGAATAATAGTTGTTTTATCAATATCCACCTCCTTAACAAAATGATAACTTATATCTGAAAATTTTAGTTTAAGCTTATTTCTCCCATCTGCAGATATACACATTTCATCTACATTTTCAAAGCTACAAGTCACTTCTTGTTTAAGGCTTACATACACTGTCCCATTTATAGTACGAAAGCATAATGCCTTCACACGCTCTTGAGCTGATATTGTCAAAAGACTCACACATGACAAGAATAAACAAAATAAAAATCTAATCATTTACTATAATATTTAAGATTTTAAAGCCCAAGTCAAGCACATGGACTCCATATTTCTGTTTTTAATATCGTCCTTGCCACCAAGTGCAAGATTTTCCTTCTCCTCATTTTGCTCTGCATTCTGAACCACTCTATCAGCAAAAAGGGTATCTGCCACTTGCACACTGTCATTTGTAGCCAGTCCATCCACCTTATTACCAGTTTCCTTGCAAGCTACAACTGACATGGATGCAACAAAAATTATCAAACAATATAACTTTCTCATAATTACAAATTATTAATTTAAACTATTACCATACTACGATTTTCTTTCCTAAGATAATATACAAACCTGGGGCAATTGGAACTTTCTGCTCACCAGCATCCACCAAAACCTCTTTCATCTTTTGACCACCAAAATTATAAATGGTCATTTTTCTTTCTCGCTCAGAAATAATTTTCAAACATCCTTTTCCTCCTAACACTTGAAAGTTTTCACTATGTGGCATCGAAATCATCGTAGAAGTTCCACCTACATACACAGGCAATTCATTACCAGACAGACGATAAGCTAAAGAACTCCCCACAACATAAAGCTTATATTTCTCAACATCAGAACTTAATTTAACCCCTGCCACAGAACTAATGGTGATAGCTCCTATTATAAAACGACTGCCAACTTCATCAGGACTAACCTCTACTGTACAATTTTCTGTAGAATTAGCCTCCATCCATATTGTCTTTTCTACCTGTTTGCAACGATTATTTGGCTTACCCGTCATTGACACAACATATTTAAAACGAGCCTTAGAACCCTTATTTTTGAGAACAAAGTTAAACACAGCCTTATTATCTTGTGCTAAAGGAGCCTTAACTAACCCTTTACCTTCAACATAGCAAGCATGCTCTACATCATAAGCTCCCGGGGTCGCATTACTATAAGCATCTATTAAAACAATCGAAGGATTTTCATAAGCAACTGTTGGGATACATTTACCACACACAAGTTCTTCTCCTTCCTCATCTACCAACCAAAAATATACATTTTCAGAATTTGTCCTCAATTTAAACGCTCTCGTAATATCCCCTAACGCTGGCACAGACAGATTAAAATGTTCCTTTGGTGAATCAGGTTTTACATCGTTATCACTAACATACATATCAATCTTACCCATGTATTCCTCAAACATTTTGTTATGAAGTGAGAATTGAAAAACATTCTCATCTCCTTGGATAACTTCATCATTGGCAACAATATCTGCTGTCAAATCAAGACATTTCGAAACTCGAATATTCTGCTCTGTGGCTTTTACGTAAACTACTCCTCTACGCCACAAATCACTCATATGAAACACACCCTCATTCCATTTTCGACCATCATAACTATAAAAAACTGACAATTTAGAAACGCCAACAGGGAAAGCATACTCAAATGGAAGTTCAAAATCCCAACTTGAATAGCTAGAAGGCTTCCTTTTATTCAAATGAAGTTTCTTTTTATCCGAAACAATTATAACATTCCCATTACCTTGAGTAACTCCGACTGCCACATATCCATCAAAGTCTTTGTCTGATAAGTTACCAAATTCAAATGTCATCGTACCTTTGAAATTATCAGAACTACTCGTGCGAGTATCTTTTTGCCAAATTACTTTTGATGTTATCATTAAATTAATATGAGAAGTTGCATGTTCAAAAAGAGGACTATCTTTTACACCATTGTCAGGAGCAATTCCAATCAATATTCCTAAATCTTTTGTATAACCATCTTTTGAAGATACAGAGGCTGCGCCTTCATAATCTGGATTTAAGACCATCAGGTCAAAATAGCCGTTACGAGAACCATTCCATCCCCAATTTATATGATACAAACCAGATTCATCGACACCATCACAGACAAATTCATGCCCACCTGTTGAATCAAATCCACTAAAAATAATAGGACGTTCTGCTTGTAATTCTCTATTAATAAGCTCTACCCATTGAGATAATGTTACTTCACTACGATATACTTTATTCAGTAAGTCTGCATCATAACCAAAAAACTTAGCCAACTGGGATGGTTCTAAATTACCACCTGACAAAGGACCATATTGAACCTGAATAGCTGCCCCACAATGAAATAATAATTTTGCCACGGCATCTGCATTTGTATCCGTATAAGACACGTTATAATAAGTAGGCAGAATGTTAGCCCAATCATAAGCCTCTCCCTTTGATATAGAAGAAGTCATCTGACCCTTTCTGTAATCATAGCCAGGAATATCTGCCTGAAGTGTTTTTGGATACCTATAATACGCCATCACTTGCGCCATTGCCACAGGAACACATCCAGTAACAGCATGTAAAGAACCTCCATCATAAAGGGGGCACATCTTATTATAAGGATTATCCTGACCAAAAGCTATGTTTCCTAAAAGTGGTTCCACCTTTATCGCATTCAAACTTGAACGAATATTTTTTTCTACCTCCAAATTACGAATAGTCGTTTCATCATTCCCTAACACTTTATCTACAGTCGCTTGGTATGATTTCATAAAATACGTGAGGCCATCAGGAAGTTCATTTTCATTAAAAGTTCCCTCATCAGAATATCCTATAATTTCTGGAAATCTGTCATCTCCAGAAACGATAACAAATCCTTTATCTTCACTATTGGCAAAAACATAGCAACTAACCGTCTGTGAATTTGTCTCGCCCCCAAAACTCTTAGCCTTGCAGGCTGGAGAACTATTTTCATCAATTTGTATTCCCAACTTAGCCGCTTGCTTTTCCGCAATAGCCTTTGCTTGAGCATAACTTCTTGGCCCTGCCAAGGAACTTATACACACAAAAGAGGAAAGCAATATAAGCAATATACTTTTGTTAATTCGAGTATAATTCTTCATAATTACATTTTTAATAATAAGAAATTATCCTATTTAAAACATTTATTAAACCAACATTACCAATTACCTTTCAGTTTTCAGGAATTTTGGCGCATCTAATGCCTTTACGATTTTAATTCTTGTAACCTTATCCATCTTTTTACAAAACTCTATATTCTTTTGAGTAGCACCATCTGGGTCTTTTAGTACACTTATTGGGGTTTTATAAGGGACAGCTATTTCCACATAACAAGACTGAAATCCAAAATTAGGCAACAAAACACATTCTTTACCATACAGACATTTACCATTTGCATCAAAAAACAAAATCCAAGGCATAAATTCTTTCTCATTTGCTCGCCCAAGATGAATAGTAAATTTAAAAGTTATATTAAAGAAAACATCAGCACCTATTATTGACACACGCTGGTTTTCTATGGGAAGTCCCAAGTCATTAATAATATGAAATCTCTTAATATCTGACATTTTCTGGATTTCCTTTACCCAACTTTCAAGATTATCCTTACCATAAGTTTCAACAATTTCCTCTGAAATAGAGTTAAGATAATCATTAAACTCTTGTCCTTTCACCACCTCTTTCTTATCTTTCGGATCATCAGAAGCCAACTTTGGATATTTCTCATTCATTTTATCCATTGCAGGTTTTACAATACTGGACATTCGCGCGGACATTTGAGGCAAAGCACCAAACACTCCTTCTCCATTAAAATCTGTCTCAGAATAAGTTGTACCCTTCTCTCCACATGAACAGAATGTCAACACAAACATCACCAACAAAAATATATACTTTCTCATGAATCAAAATTTTATTATACAACAACATTTGAAAGTTACTCATGCAAGCAAAGGATAACACTCTCCAGCACAGCATTTGGTAGCACATCTTTAGGACTCAAATCAAGATATTCAAAACAACCATAAAGTTCTTCTATACGCTCTAAAGCTTCTCGTTTCAAGGTTTCTTCATCTGCAGGATATCCACCATATAGACCAAAATGAATAAATGGACCTATTTCTTCTGGAGTCCACGAAGCCTTAAAATCATCGCCAAATGTCTGAGCAACTTCGACTAACTTCATACCAGCCCTCAATGTCTTACCATTATCAAATTTCACATTTATCTTTGGAGAGCAAACAAATATTTTATAAATTTCCGCAGAACTTAAATCTGACTCAACATGCACAACAGTATCGGTTCCATTAAAGAATGTAAAATTCTTCGTATGAGAGAGTTTATCTATATTCCATCTATAATGAGTATAGAACCCCTTACATTTCGAAGGAAATTGATTTACCTTTTTCCCTAATACAATAGGTTCGCAACCTTTTTCAGAGAATTCTACTTTGGACAAATCATTGTCTTTCGCCTCCTCGTTTAAAGCCTTTTCTTCAGCCTCTCGCATTTTCGCTTGTGTTTTTTCAAAAGTCTCTTCATCCATTGCTACAATCTTAACAAAACGGTCTAAGATATTATTTCTTTGGAGCATTTCTTTGTAATTCTTATCATATTTTAAAGGATAAGAATAAGCACCAACAATACTCCCAAGATGCAACCAAAAACGACCAAGCGACTCATGGAAATTAAGAATATTACCATCCTTATCTACAGGCACACAAGCTTCTATACCTTTTTCACTCCATCCTGCATCATATCCAGCTGGTCCTTCAATACGTATTTTCATACAAGGCAGATAACCTCCCACAGATTTAACAACCTTGAATTTAAATCCTTTAATTTCTTCTGTCTTACCACCTGTACTAATCTCAAAAGGCACTTCCTTACCATCAAGTTCTTCTGCGATTTTTTCAATATCAAATTCATTTTCTTTCGCAAAGTTCCTCTTTTCTAACACCCCCGCACCATTCAGATTTCGTTCTAAATTAGCTCGCTCCGAATCATAGCGAGCCATCATATAAGGAAAATTGCCCAAAAGACCATTACCAGTAAACTCTACTCCATCTATTTCTTGTGGAGTAGTTTGGGAATTGCCGCAAGATACCAACAACATTGTCACTGCTGCCAATATCACAAAAAAATAGTTTTTAATCATATAGAATTAAGTTTAATGATTGTTTATAGCGCAATAACTTTTAAAGGGCAATTGCATCTGAAAGATGTAAATCTATTGCCCTGAATTATTACTTTGCAGGATAATAAGTAATGGTTCTTGTCTCTACCCAAGAAGAACCATTAGTTCTTCTGGCAAGTCTTTTTGTCCAATTACCTTTAGCATCCTTAGCTTGAACAGTATATGAAACCTTTATCGTAGAAGTCTTCTCCGTATTATAGTCCTCTATCTTAGAGATTGTCGAACTTACATTACCATCAGTCCCATAAGCAAACGTAGTCACTATCGACATTCCTGCATCCTCATAAGTATGTTTTGCCAACTTACCTTTAGCGTTGTAAGTAAATGTATCTTCACCACTACCAGGATTATAATAAGCCGTGTAAAGTTCGCCACTTGTAATACGTCCCTTAGCATCCCTTGAACATTCGGAATAAAGAGCATCACCACCCATTTTGACAAAGGTTCCTCCATTCCACTTCAAACAACGACCGTTCTGAGCAAAAAGAAGCACTTCTTTATTGGCTTCTTTCGAAAATCCTTGATAAATACAACCAGCCTTGTGGTTCACCCAAGTACACTGCTTTACTTTTCCTTTCAAATCAAAGGCAGCCAAATCTCCTTGCGCCTTCACCAAACTTGGCATCAACATAAAAATCAATGCCAACATTACATAAACAATAGGTTTCATAAAACTAACTATTTAAAATGTTTATCAGAAAGCCCCCACGCCAATAGACGTAGGGGAACTTTATTATTTTCTAAATTTAATTGTCTGAGACGAAGACTTCAGCACAAAGACACCAGAAGGCAATGTAGATAACAAATTACTCCATAAATCTGGCGAAGCTGCTAAAGTCCTAACAAGAATACCATTCATATCATATACCCTTACAGTCTCACCTTGTTTGAAGATGGAGTTGAAAGTTGAGATTTTGGCTATGCTTGTCGTACCATCATTAACCAATTCAAATTCAGCTATAGACTTATCTGAATTCAAAACATAAGAATATTCATTCCTACTCCAACCCCAATTATGATCAGCATAAAGGACACAAACACTATACTTGGAATTATCCGTAAGTTGAGGAGTTAGAGTATATGAGCATATCAATTTATTTGCAATAATCACATTAGTAACAGAATCCACAACAACTTCCTTAGATTTCTTATCAAAAAACAAAGCTTTGACAACAGCATATTTTGTTATAACAGCTCCCTTATCATAACTATCTAAAGAAATTCTTAAACCCAATTGTACCGAGGTGGTAAATTGACCAGTTCCTGCCATACGTTCTGACGCGGTACTAGTCTTTTTACTCCAAGAAACCAATTCGCAAGGATAAGAAACACCTTCTACATTATTTTCTATGTTATAATTATGATAAGGCTTCCGCTCATAATTTTCCGTTGGCATGAGGCTTGCACGTTCACCATCAGGAGTCAAATATTTGCACTTAAATTCGTAATTACCACTTAAAGGATAAGGCATTAATCCCAAAGGTCTTGTTTGTCCAGGAGTCCAATCCTTTAGAGAAGCCACTAAACGTTCCGCTCCATTATCCCTATTAATCATATAAACATTCACCGTTACAGGTTCCTTTACTTTATTAGCATACTGGAACTCCGGACGGACAGTTTCCAAGCATTCTGTATTCTCTAATGGGCTATAACCTAACGAGTACGTTTCGTCAGGATTATATCCAAAAAAATGACACCATGCCAAATCTATTCCATCCAAAATCGGATAACTTGGTTTTTCCTTCACGTCAATGTAGAAATCTTTGGCAAGAGAAATTCTTGTTTCTTCTTCAGGCAACATAACCAAATATCTACCTGCTGGCATCGTAAAACTATTCTCCACATTGATAGGAGAAAGCCCAACAGCTTTAACTGATGTATAATTATCATAGAGATGTTTAAATGAGAAAGAGCTCGTATTTGAAGTGCCATACACCTTACCTGTTTCTACATTTTTAAACTGCAAATACGAGTTGTTAGTAGATCCTTTAGCCTTGAGATAAAGATAGAACTTCGTACCAGCAAAAATCTCACTTGCAGGTTGAATATCCTCAATTGTCAGAGTTTTCACCAAGTCTTCACCTTCCAAACCATGAATAATCATACCAGTTCCTTTATTGACAATTTCCATGGTAGGAATAATCTGTTTTGGAGCAGGACATAATTGAATTCTGCCGTCAGCATCTTTGTAAGCCGTACGTATCTCATACACTCCATCCGCCACCTCTGTTGGTACTTTATTAAATCCTTGCGACAAGTTCCAACGATTGATACTTGGCCATCCGTTAAGCGTCTCGTTATAGTAACCACCAGGCAAATTCTTGACGATTTTACCATCCTTAGCTAAAACCGTCGTAAATTCAAACTTTTTATTTTCGTATGTACTACTAATCAACTGGAAAATCATTTTTTCCTTAGATGTAACAATACTCGAAACAGACCGTGTAGAAATACTTGATTTTTGCTTACTCTTTACAGCATCACCCCTTCCTGTCTGCCAGTCACATACAACAAAAGGTTGGCAAACTTCATCCGAATAGTAAGCGGTAGCACGAGGTTTGATGCCAATAATCATACTATGGTCACAACGATAACCTTGCTCATAATTAAAATTACCGCCTGGATTAAGAACTGCTACATCATAATAACCGTCAGCAATGCCCGTCCATCCCCAATTGACATGAACATAATTTTGAGAATCAATGCCATCTATCACAAAACAATGATTTGCAGCAGGCTTAACATACATACCAGAGCCACCAGGTAAATCGCTAGCGGAATAGATAATAGGACGACCTGCAGTCAACTCCTCCTGAATCATACTCATCCACTTATCCGTAGAAATATGGTAATCGCTTGAATATCCCCAACCTATAGAATAATGGCTTTCACGAGCTACATACATACACTCGTAGTTATAATATTTATTGAGGGCAACAAACGGCATATTGGCACTAGTTGAGGTATAGTCAAAATCAGCTTTACATGCAATACCACACTCCAACATCAATTTTCCTACTGCATCTTTCTGAGTCTGTGTAATATCAGGTTTGATATATGAATTAAGCATATTCTTCCAATCATAAGTAGTAGAAGAATAATCTATCTCATATTCTGTTTCAGAATCTACATGCGCATACTTTAGGCTACCTCCTCCTTTTTGATTTTGATGATAGTAGTTCAATACTTGTGCCAAAGCTACTGGTACACAACCAACTATAGCCGTTTGCTTTCCATCAGAAGGACATTTACAGTTATAAGGAGCACTCTGGCCCCATTGCGTTTTTATCAATGGAGCTACAGGAGTTACCGACGGTCCTTCCCAACCAGGCTCTTTTGTTGCCAAAGAACTTGAAGCCATGACTGCCTGATAACCAGTTAGCCAAGTTTTCATTGCCTCAGGCACATTGTCCACATCAAGACTCCCCGAGTCTGAATATCCTGCAACGGCAGTGTTTCCATTTCCTGTGCAAACCAAGGCAAAACCACCACCTTGCACATTAAAGGCGTAGACCTCACCAGTACTTTTCGTACTAGAACTTCCAACACTTTTTGCATTCGCTGAAGTTGTCCCTACATCAAGTTTCGATGAAGACAATTCCAACTTGGCATTTCCTTTCTTCTGCTTTAAGAAATCTAAAGCCGCATTTTTAGCATCTTCTTCCGTTTGCGCTATCGCTGGAAGAGAAGCAAGGAACATTCCCAACAAAAAAGTTAATTTAATTTTTCTCATAAGATTACAATTTATTTTGATTGTCATTAATATTCCAAACAAGAGCAAAACTGTCATTTATACTTTTTTCAACATACACTTAGGAATATAGGCTGTAAAGATGGTACCCACCCCATTTATAACTATGCCAATTCTTGACTGTCCTTTGATTCGGCATACATAACCTTCTAAGCCTGCAAACTTACCATCCACGATCTTTACGACATCGTTCTTGGCAAACTTTATTTTATCATCGGCAACAAAAAGTTTATTATCATCACTAATCTCATTCCACCTGATAAAACTTTCCATCTGACACGTTGGAATAACCAAGGGTTTTATGCCGTTCTTGCCTAAAGGCCGCCCTCTGTCATCCTTATGTGGAACATAATAATGATGGAAGAAATCAAGTTCTCCTTTCCCGATATACTGCTTCATCTCTTCCTCACTACTCTTCACAAACAAGAAATTGGGAATCAATGACACTTGGCGATGTTTCTTCTTACCTTTATATATATAGGTTTGTGTCTGCAAAGGCAAGAATGTTTTAATCCCTTTAGCCTCCAAAAAGTCTTTCGCTTTCTTTTCTTTCCCATAAGCAGCACGCATTAAAAACCAAACCGCCTCTTCCACATTTGCTGTAGAAGAGGCGGTTGGATTATTTTTATTAAGAATAGAATCTGTAGAGTTATCAGCACATGACTTAGATACATAGTCGGGGGACACTCCATTTTGTACACTACGGAGAGACATAATGTTTTTCAAAACACTACTGGAAGGAGAAGATTCTCCTGGACTTTGTCCTTTACTCAAAGAGACAGATTCGTTTTTATTAAGCATGAAGCACTCATGTTGTTAGACTATAAAAAAGAAAAAGCGGGGATCATGCCCGTCACCCGTTCCACAAACTGAGGCCCTGAGATTGCCCTTCCCCGTTGAACGAGCAACCACAGACCCCACGCCGATATGATTAATATACTAAATGATATTATCATACAACGTGGCATCTACCAGTTGCCATGTTCTTGACAGGGAATTGAAATTTCTCAGGTTTCAGTTTGTCATGAACAAGCGCTTAGCAAACGCCATTCCCAATTTACAGAATGTCCCACTTCCCTACTCGCCACAATCAGCACATTAGAATGCCTCTTACAGCCATCGGCATGGGATACATTTGCAAAAATATAATAAATTATCGGAACCACAAAATTTTTCATGATATTTTTCTAAAAAACTTCATAATTCTCCTTATTATCAAGAAAAAGTACTAACTTTGCAAGCAGCTATATATAATAAGGAGAAAAAGTCAACAACATATTGCCCAAATTGTAGCTATCCGTTTGGGCACTCGTTGACCATCACGTGAGCAACGGTTGCCCGTCTCTTGTTCACCAGTTCCCCATCACGTGATCCCCGAGGGACCGCTTGAAGAGCATGGCTGGTATTGTAGTTTTCCTATATTTAGTTGACTACATACTGATTTCAGTAGACACTTTTTTACTTTATAAACTAAAAAGGTAGACACTATCAATTTCATAAAACTGAAATAGTAGACACTCTGACTTTTCCTGACAATTGATTGGAGCGAAGTAGAATAAACATAATATTTCCCTTATAAAGGAAAGATTTTATATAAAAGTTTCCTTTATAGAGGAAACTTTTTGGTATTTTTTTCCCCTTATAAAGGAAATTTTGTATATTTGCACCCATATTTCAGACAGCAGATGAATATCAATTTCTAATCATAAATTATTTATCCAACACACTTAAATTCTGATAGAACCAGACGTTCATCTGATTAGCTCCACGATGATTCCAAGCATAGTAAGGAATCAGAGTCAACACATCGTTCTTGACAGATACACCATTGGCACCCTCTTCCAGAATCTGGGCATCAGCCTTGATGGCCTTGACAGAGAAGGCAGGAGCACCCTTGGTCTCGGTGTTCTGAATGCTGTAGTTATCTACCAGCGAGAAGGCAGGCTTCTTGGCCATGACGGCACGGAGCACTGGCTCGTTCTGATTATCCACAGCCTCAGCACAATATACCAATGGTCCACGCTCTACGGCAACCTTACCCTTATCATCTGCCACCTTGCCGTTAGCTACAACTGTACGGATAGGCATATCAAAATGGATACGGATTACATCGCCCTTCTTGATGTTCTTGACAGGCAGATAACCCTTGTTGGCATCGAGATCAGCCTCTACAGCCTTGCCGTTTACGGTTACTGTGTAAGCAGGCTTCTCTGCATCGCTATACTTGTAAAGATCGCTAGGCACCACCTGGTTGCGAACCCATCCAGGAATACGGACCAGGAGGTTGGCATTCTTCACACCGCTCTTCTTCACAGCAATCTTGATGTCGCCGTTCCAAGGATACTCGGTAGTCTCCTCCAGAACCACATCCTTGCCATTCACCTTGATGGTAGATGTATTGCCGGCAAAGAGGTTTACATAGATGTTGTTGTCCTTCACGCCATAGAGATAACCCGGAACGGAAGGGATGAAACGGCACAAGTTACTCGGGCAGCAGGCACATCCGAACCAAGGCTGGCGGGTAGTATTGCCATCGGCATTGAACTTGTACTTGCCATCGCTAGACAATGGGTTTGGATAGAAGAATCTACCACCGTCCATGCTCATACCAGATATGACACCATTATATAAGGTACGCTCCATGCAGTCGATATACTTGCTCTCGCCGTGAAGCAGGAACATACGTTCGAAGAGGTAAACCATAGAGATGGCTGCACAAGTCTCGTTATAGGCAGTCATGTTTGGCAACTCATAGTTCTCGCCGAAAGCTTCACCTGCATGACGGGCACCTACACCACCTGTAAGATAGTATTTCTTGCCAACGATGTTCTCGAAAATACGGTCAATCACCTTCATATAGGCAGAATCCTTGGTCAGGGCAGCCACATCGGCAATACCGGCATACATATATCCGGCACGAACTGCATGACCAACAGCCTCTTTCTGCTCCAAGATAGGAGCCTGGCTCTGAGAATATGGGTTGCGGATATGAGTCTTGCCACGATAATCGAGCAGATACTTAGCCTCATCCAGATACTTCTTCTCACCGGTCAAGGTATAGAGACGAGCCAAAGCCATCTCGGCAATCTGATGACCAGGAACGATGGTAGCCTGTCCTGCCTTAGGACCTACTTCCCTTACCACACAATCGGCATAGCGCTTGGCGATGTTCAGGAACTTGGTGCTACCCGTAGCCTGATAGTGGGCGCAGGCTGCATCTACCATGTGACCGAGGTTGTAAAGCTCGTGACTCGCCTCCTCGTCCTTGACCCAACGCTTATTTCCCGACCACTGATGTGGATGCTTTGGGTTGATGGTACGGGCGGTATAGAGATAGCCATCTGGCTCCTGTGCCGCAGCTACTACATCGAGCACGCTGTCGATGTAAGCCTTCAACTTCTTGTTCGGATAAGTCTGGAGGATGTAGCTGGCACCTTCGATGGTCTTATAAACATCGGTATCATCGAAAGAGAAGCCCATGAACTTGCTCACATCCCACTCCTTGGTATCCAAACCCGGGTGGTTAGGATGCTGCAAGGTATAAGCAGCCATCTCGAAGTTCTTGTAACGGTGCTCGCTTTCGCACTTGCTGAAAGCCAATGGCACGGTTACCTCTCGGGCTGCCTTCAGTCGGGCACCCCAGAAAGTATTCTGTGAAATCTTCACACTGGTGAAAGGAACCTGAGTAAATGGATAACCATTGCCCAATGTCTTTGCATTCTTCGCTATGGTTGGCACAACTACGGCTGCCGAAAGCAATACTGCAGAAATTAATCTCTTCATTTTCAAATAGGTTTTATTAATTTAATATTATTGTTTGTTATTTCGGTTGCAAAGATAAGAAAACTTTCCGACTATAGTGTATAATAAACAACAAAAAGCAGGTAATTATCAGTCAAACACCTATATTTATATCATATTTAACGCTTTTTTTTGTTACAATCGTTTTTTTATCTTACCTTTGCAGTCAAATTAGAAATACAATAATATATCAAATATGAATCATCTTCCATACCGTGCCATCGCCCTTGATCTGGATGGCACCCTGACCAACCACGACAAGGTGGTTACCCCGAAAACCCGCGAAGCGCTGCTCCAGGCAGAAGCCGAGGGTGTTGTTATCATCCTTGCTTCAGGCAGACCGACCTACGGCATCGAACCGGTGGCGGAATGTCTGGAACTGGATAAGCGAGGCGGATACATCCTATCTTATAATGGCGGCAACATCGTGAATGCCAAGACTGGCGAAAAACTCTTCGCCCAGTTCCTGCCTGATGAGGTGATACCTATATTATATAGGTACGCGAAGGAGAAGAACCATGCCCTGCTGGGATATGCCGGCAACGAGATTATCACCGAGATGCCCGACGACCAGTATGTGAAGGAAGAATCGCGTATCAACAAGATGAACATCCGAAAGGTAGAAAACCTGTTCGAAGCCCTGGAGCCTCACCCTACCAAGCTCCTCATGACAGGCGACCCGGCAGATATGCTCAAGGCAGAAAACGAGCTTTCAGAGATTCTGGGCGACAGGATGGACATCTTCCGCTCAGCCCCATTCTTCCTGGAACTGGTTCCTAAAGGCATCGACAAGGCAAAGTCCCTGCTCCGCCTTCTGTCGAAAATCAATCTCACCCCAGCCGATATGATTGCTTTCGGAGATGGCTACAACGACCTGAGCATGCTGAAACTGGCAGGTATGGGTGTAGCCATGCAGAATGCAGCACCAGAGGTTAGAGCCGAAGCCGACTACATCACGCTTTCCAATGAAGAAGATGGCATAGCTGCTGCTTTGGAACATTTCTGTAAAAAGGATTTTTAAAAGTAAAAAGGTAAAAAAGTAAAAAGGTAAAAAAGCCTAGCGGGGTATAATCTCCCTAGTTTCTTTTTACCTTTTTACTTTTTTACCTTTTTACTTTTCAACAATCAGTCCACCCTTAGGCTGCATGACTACCTTCAGGTTTCCCTTCTTATCCACCTTTACGGTCTTCATCTGCGATACTGGCCAGAGAGCCTTCTTGTCCTTGCTGGCTGTTTCATGATAATAGGTAACGCTCTTGCCGGCAAGCATTGGCAGATTCAGGGTGAGCTTCATCACCTGGTCGGTGCCGTTCAAACCGGCAACATACCATTTATCACCATGGCGACGGGCAACAACGGCATATTTTCCAGGATAACCGGCGATGAACTTAGTCTCATCCCAGGTTGTAGGAACGCTCTTCAGGAAATCAATCTCGTGCTGAGGAAGCTCAGAGAGATTGTTCGGATAGATGGCGATACATTGGATAGCAGCCTGGTTAATGATAGCCGAAGCCATCTCGAAAACATCGGTGGTATAACGGCGATGACGACTCTTGTTATCCTTAGAGAGATACTTGTTCATGATGGTACCACCCCAATCCATCGCAGCCACGGCGTTGCGGCAGAATGGATGCATGGTCAGTTCAAAAGCCTCCTGCTTGGCATGATAATCAGAGAAGAATACATTCTCCGAAGCCAGTACAGCCTCGCTCGATACATAGTTAGGATACATGCGCTCCCAACCTCTTGGCAGGGTGCAGCCATGGAAGATAACCTGAATGCCATAATCGTTGGCATCGCTCAGGATGTCTTCATACTGCTGCATGGTATGCTGCTTGTCGCCACCAAAGAAATCTACCTTGATGCCCTTGATGCCGATACTCTTCATCCAGGCCATCTCCTTCTTGCGAGCTACGATGTTATCCATGATGCCACGAGGACCCTGAGGTGCATCGTTGGCCACACCATTGGAATTATACCAGAGCATCAGACTCACATTCTTGCTCTGCGCATACTTGCTCAACTCTGCTATCTTGTCTCTACCAATCTGGGTATCCCAGAGCGCATCAACCAGCACATATTCATATCCCATGGTAGCAGCCAGGTCGATGAACTGCTTCTGGTCGTTATAGTTGCAGGATTCATCCTGCCAGATGAGCCAGCTCCAGGCATACTTGCCTGTTCCGTATTTCTGGGAAGCCTCGAATCTTGGCTCTACCACATCGTATGGAATGGTGGTCTCTACCAGAGGCTTCAGATCAGAACCCACGGTAATGGTACGCCAAGGAGTGGAACCCGGAAGAATGAAAGCTGCCGATGTAGAACCGATGCCATCAGCCTCCTTCTCCATAGGGAAGGCTACCTGATAACCCTTTGCAGCATCATAATCGCTGATGTGACAACCCGGATAGTTGCCATGAGTACCCGTCTCGCTGACCAAAACCCAGCCATCGCCGCCTACCTTGAAGAGGCAAGGGAAAGTATAGCCATGACCATAACCCGACTTGGCTGTAAGAGGCTGATCCACCTTATAATCTTCTTCATAACTTGGTTTGGTACGGGCAAAACCGATGAGCGGATCCGACTGTGGACAGAGGTAAGTGGTGGTTACCTTAGGAAGATTGAAAGCAGTCTTCTCCTCATTCACGATGAGATGCTGAGCCTTCAGTTGATCAAAAGTATAACGGAATGCCACATCATTGTTGCTTACATTGAAGGTAACCGTCATCGGCTGCTTCTTACCGTTGATGTATGTCACGTTGAGCTGGTTGGCATGATAATCTACATGCGAAACCTTGGCGGTGCGGAGGTCATAGCTCTTCTCCACCTTTATCTCATTCTTGCCCTGATAGGTCAAGCCCTGACTGAAATCGCCTACATTGGCAAGGAGTCCGAGCTGTGATTCCTCCATCATTCGCTTGCCTGCATAGTCGATGGAATAATAGAGTTTGCCATCGCGGTCTTCTACCACGACATTCAACTTACCATCAGGAGAACTGACAGTATTCTTCTCTGCGTATGCACCGATGCTTGCCATCAATGCCAGCGCTACTGCTAAAACGTTTTTCTTCATTTCCAGATAAAAGTAATTAGTTTATTTGTTACTATGTTTTTATGCCGCAAAGTTAAGCAATATTATCGAATAAACAAAAATTAAACCGAATTATTTTGTATTTTCTTCAAATAATAGTAACTTTGCACGAAATAAACTATACACATATCAGCAGTTATGTTACAACTTGACAATTTCTATAAGGCTCGCTTCGTGCTGAGCAAGGTAATAAGAAAGACTGAGCTGGTTCACACGCCAAGAATCAACCCAGAGAGTGATGTTTATTTGAAGCCAGAGTGCCTGCAGAAGACCGGTTCGTTCAAGATTCGTGGTGCTTACTATAAGATTTCACAACTCACCGATGAAGAAAAGAAGAAGGGTGTAATAGCCTGTTCTGCGGGCAACCATGCACAGGGTGTAGCTCTCGGTGCCACCGCCATGGGAGTGAAGAGTCTTATCTGTCTGCCTGAAGGCGCTCCTATCTCTAAGGTAGAAGCAACCAAGCGACTGGGTGCTGAAGTCTGTCTGGTACCTGGCGTTTACGATGATGCCTACCAGAAGGCGCTGGAACTGAAAGATGAGCATGGCTACACCTTCGTTCATCCTTTCGATGATGAGAACGTCATTGCAGGTCAGGGCACCATCGGTCTGGAGATTCTCGACCAGTTGCCAGATGTAGAAGCTGTCGTCGTTCCTGTAGGTGGCGGCGGACTTATCTCTGGTGTAGCCTTTGCCATCAAGTCGCTGAATCCTAACGTCAAGGTATATGGTGTTCAGGCAGAAGGAGCAGCAAGTATGGTACAGAGTCTGCACGATCATAAACAGGAGAAGTTGCCTTCTGTAGCGACCGTTGCTGATGGTATTGCCGTAAAGGAACCGGGCAAGATTACTTTTGAAACCTGCTCCAACTATGTTGACGAAATCGTAACCGTGAGCGAGGATGAGATTTGTGCAGCCATCCTGAAACTCATAGAGAGTGAGAAGATGGTAGCCGAAGGCGCCGGTGCGGCCAGTGTGGCAGCCGTGATGTACAACAAGGTTCCGGTGAAGGGCAAGAAAACCATCTGCGTGGTAAGCGGCGGTAATATCGACGTAACCATCCTGAACCGCGTCATCACCCGTGGTCTTGCCAAGAGCGGCCGTCTCTGCACCATCGAGATGGAGCTGGATGACAAACCGGGCGAATTGGTAGAGGTCTGCTCTGTCATCGCCGGATTGGGCGGTAATATCACCGGTGTTCACCACGACCGTTCAGCCAACCGCAACAAGGTGAATGCCTGCGTGCTCCGCCTCACCATGGAGACTCGCGACGAGGAACACGTAAAAGAAATCAAGGAGGCTTTGGAATCAAAGGGATTCCATCTCTGGATAGTATAACCGTGCAGAGACTTACAAAAATCCATAAAATATAAAAAGAGGGTGCGCCGTCAGTTGATAGCGCATCCTCTTTTTATATATCATTAAAAGCTTTATTACCATCAAGCTCTTTTGTTATTGAGCTTTATCTTTAATAGAGCTACTTTACTTCCTTGAGCAAGCAAGGGCGAACCTTCTCGGTTACACCAGCTTCCTCAGTAATCACGGTAGTGAGAGGCTTGAGATCGGCAGCATTCTTTGCCACCATCACCTTGTAATCACCAGCCTCAACCTGCCACTGACTATCAACCTCATTGAAAGAAGCCAGGTTCTTGTATGGGATGTCGATAGTAACTGTCTCCGACTCACCAGGCTGCAAATTCTTAGTCTTGGCGAAACCACGGAGTTCCCTGGTTGGTTTATCCATATCCTTGCCAGGAGCAGCCACATATACCTGAACCACTTCCTTACCAGCTACCTTACCAGCATTCTTCACTGTCACCAGGACCTTGATATTGCCCTGTGCATCCTTCGTTACCACAGGTTTGCCATACTTAAAGGTGGTATAGCTCATACCATAACCAAAAGGATAAGATACAGGTACATTCTTAGTCTGGTAATAACGATAACCTACATAAACGCCATCATTATACTCGGTGTAATCCACATTCTTCACGTCACCCTTGCTACCGATGCCCTTGCCCATAAACATGCCAATCACATCGTCAACCTTGACAGTCTCAGGGTTAGGGAAATCAGCCTTAGAAGGAACATCATTATAACTTACAGGCCATGTCATAGGAAGACGACCAGAAGGATTCTCCTTACCCGACAAGATGTCGGCAACACAGTTACCACCCTCCTGACCAGGCAACCAAGACAACAATACAGCATCAGGACCACCAATCCAACTCTTGGTCTCAATAACGCCACAAACATTCAAGATGACAACCACCTTCTTACCGGCCTTATGGAAAGCGTTGCAAACGCCAGAAATCATATCCTTCTCCTCCTTGGTGAGATTGAAGCTATCAGAAATCTTTCGATCCAAGAACTCACCAGACGACTTACCAATAGTGATGATTGCCATATCGTTGTTCTTGACGGCAGCAGACATATTCAATTCAGCAAGGCTCATCTCTGGGATGAAGTGACCAGGCAAGAAAGCCTCCAAAGGATTCTTTGGCTTTGGCAAGTTTGCCTTTGCCTTTGGAGCATACTCTATGTATGCCTTCTGGATGTCGCCATCCACCTGATAGCCAGCATTCTTCAAACCATCCAACAAGCTTACCACATAAGCATGGTTTACATTGCCAGAACCAGTACCACCAGCTATGAAATCATAAGAAGTATTGCCGAAGAGGGCTATGTTCTTAATCTTCTGAACGAGTGGCAATACATTCTTGTTATTCTTCAACAACACCATTCCCTCGGTAGCGGCATTGCGAGCCACCAAAGCATGTCCCTTCAAATCAGGGTTATTGTCGGCAACATACTGCTTGAAACGAGGAGTCTGCATGATATACTCCAAGATATGGCGTACATTGCGGTCGAGGATTTCCATCGACAGGCGACCATTGAGCACAGCCTTGCGAATCTCCTTCACCTGGTCTGCCTTACCTGGCATCAACAGGTCGTTACCCGCTTCCATCTGGGCAGCTGCGCTAAGACCACCAAACCAGTCGGTCATCACCATGCCCTTGAATCCCCACTCATGGCGAAGGATCTCTGTTATCAAGTCACAACGCTCACTAGACATCGTACCATTGATGAGATTGTAAGAAGTCATCACTGTCCAAGGCTGAGCCTCCTTGATAACGATTTCGAAAGGTTTCAAGTAAATCTCACGGAAAGTACGTGGATTACCGATAACATTGTTACGAGTACGATTGGTCTCCTGGTTGTTCAGTGCGAAGTGCTTCAACGAAGTACCGACATCGTTGCTCTCGATACCATTCACCATAGCAGCACAAATGGTACCAGCCAACAATGGATCTTCTGAATAATACTCAAAGTTACGACCACAAAGAGGATTACGCATAATATTGGTAGCAGGTGCCAACAAGACATCTACGCCATAATGCTTCACCTCGTCTCCCATAGAGGTACCTACGGAATACACCAAGTCTTTGTTCCAGGTAGAGCTCATCACAGTAGCCACAGGGAAGTGGGTACAGTAGAACGTCTTGTCGGTATTCTTGCGCTTAGGGTCGATGCGGAGACCAGCAGGGCCATCGGCAACAACCGTAGCAGGAATGCCCAAACGCTCGATACCATTCACCTGACCTGCGGCACCCTGTACCAACTGACCCTGGTTACCAATGGTAGCCTCCATCTGGCTCTCATACTTACCCGTAGAACCTACCACCAACTGAATCTTCTCATCAAGAGTCATCGCATTGATGACATCCTGGATAGGAGACACACCCAACTTTGGGTTCTGTGCTTGGACTACGAAAGTCGCAGAAAAAAGCACACATGAAGAAACTAAAATCTGTTTTATCATTGTCTATACCTTATTTTATTAAACTATTACTTGAAAAACTTATTTTATCATTTGAAAATCTTCTGTGCAAACTCGGTAAGATACACACGCCAGTTGCGCCAGATGTGTCCGCCCTCCGTCTCCAAATAGGTATATTTATAACCCTTCTCATCGAAGTAGCGACGCAAGTCTGCACTGCTCTTGTAGAGGAAATCGGTCTTACCCATACCAATCCAATACAACTTTGGCTTGTTCTTAAACAGAGTAGCCAACTGTGTCTTAGCCTCCTCGTTACCCTGCAACTGCTTGTAGAAGTCACTACGGAAATCGCCAGTAGTACCCACATGCAAACCTGCAGAGAAGAGTCCGATGTAATCAAACTTGGTAGGGAAACGACGAGAGATATCGAAAGAATGACCACCGCCCATAGAGAGTCCACAGATGGCACGATGAGCCTTGTCTTTAGCAACCTTGTAGTGGCTCTCCACATAATTCATCACATCAGGGAAACTCTCATCCATGGTGGCAGCTGGCTTGGCACCTTGATAGCCATAGAAAGAAGGAATGTATTGACCTGCTGACCACTCACCTGGAGCAGCCTGACAATTAGGATTGCCATTGGTCATCACTACGACCATAGGCTTAGCCTTACCTGTGGCAATCAAATTATCAAGAATATGCTGTGCACGTCCTAAAGTAGTCCAGGCATCCTCATCGCCACCAGCGCCATGGAGCAGATAGAGAACAGGATAATCCTTGCCCTTGTCATAACCTGCTGGAGTATAGACCGTCATACGGCGCTGCATCTTGAGCGTAGGACTATCATACCATACCTTAGACCGTTTCCGTGAGGCACTTCGTTAACGGTATAGAGGTCACCACAATCACCTTTCTTGTCTGAAAGAATGAATATATTGGTTTCAGAGGTAATATCACGAGTGATATACACACTTCCTGGGTCAACAATCTTCACTCCATCCAAAAGGAGATTGTAAGAATACAACTCAGGAGAAAGCATCTGGCTGGTAAAAGTCCAAACACCCTTTTCATCTTTTGTCATATCAGCTACTCCAGGAGCATCATACTTTCCCATTGGTGTATCAATGGTTTTCGGTGCCAAGAAATCACCAGTAACCTGCACCTTCTGGGCATTAGGAGCCTTCAAGCGGAAAGTTACGGTATGATTGGCGTTCACCTCTGGTGAGATAACAGGAACATTGTCAAACAATGCCTGTTGGGCAAAACTGCCAAGACTCATCAGCAAGGCAGTTGCCAAGAATGTAATTTTCTTCATTGTTGTCTAATTTTGATAATTGTTAGTCTCATTCTATAGAAGGTCTCCTAAGATTTAGAAGACCTTCCTGGTAATTATTAGAATATTTTTTGTACAAATTCAGCGAGATAGATTCTCCAATTTCGCCAAATATGTCCCCCATCTGTTTCCATATAGGTATATTTGTAGCCCTTGCTATCCAGTTTCTTTCGCAAAGCGGTGTTGTCCTTGTAGAGGAAATCGGAATTACCTATGCCAATCCAGAAGAGCTTTGGCTTGGCAGCAAAGAGGTTAGCCAACTTATCATCCACATTGTCGTAGATATACTCATTGGCACCACCGCTCCTCTGCTCCTTGCCGATGGCTGCGGAGAACAAACCTACATAACCAAAGGTCTTAGGATTGTTGATAGAAATATAGAACGAGTGGAAACCACCCATCGAAAGACCTGCTATGGCACGACCTTGAGTATTGGCGATGGTACGATAGCGACTATCCATGAACTTCACTACCTCAGGGAAAGATGCCTCGAAAGATCCCTCCATGGTCTTAGGCAATCCCAATGTAGGGACTATCAGATTATCCGATGTCTGTCCTGGAGCTGCCTCCTGAGAGATATTGCCATTAGTCATGACAACGATCATTGGCTTCGCCTTGCCTTGCGCAATGAGGTTATCGAGAATTTGCGAAGCACGTCCCAAATCCATCCACGCTTCCTCGTCGCCACCGATGCCATGCAAGAGATAAAGCACAGGATATTTCTGCTTGCTGGTCTCGTAACCAGCAGGAGTATATACTGTCATACGACGAGTAAGGCCAGCTTTGGCATCATCATACCAGACCTTTGATACGGTTCCATGCGCTACCTTGTTGACCTTGTAGAGATCTGCCTTTCCCCCACCTATCAAGAAATAGTTGGAAACGTTGGCGATGTCACGCACGGTATAGACGTTGAGATGGTCGGTAACACTGGCGCCATCTACCATCATTGTATAGCTATAAAGCTCTGGTGCCAAAGGAGCAGTGGTTGTAAAAGACCACACACCCTTCTCATCCTTCTTCAAATCGGCTACTCCAGGCATATCATACTTACCCATCGGGGTATCTATTTTCTTGGTTGGCAAGAAGTCACCTGTTATCTGTACTTTTTGAGCCCCTGGTGCCATGCAGCGGAAAGTAACGGTCTTGTCTGCATGAATCTCAGGCGAGAGCACAGGAACCTGATTAAACAAGGCTTGCTGTGCGAAACAGCCCAAATGTAAGAGCAGCGCTGCTGCAAGAATTTGTAGTTTCTTCATATCTGTTTTTAATTAATGTTTTTAATTTCACTTTATTATTGCCACACCTCACCCAACTTTTTCATAATTTTAGGCGTGCATGCAACCCAGAAGGGCCAGTCGTGTGTACCAGCGCGAGTGATGTATTCGTTAGGCACCTTATTGGCATCAAGGGCCTGTTTGAAAGAGCCAGCCGACTGAAAGAGAAAATCTTCAGTACCTATCTCGATAGTGATGCCCGGCAGTTTCGATACATCGGCCTTGCTCAACAGATCATATAGGTTAGGAGCGCCATCAATGTAGGTGGCGGGGCTGCAAGCATATACATACGAGAACATTTCGGGATGCAGCAAACCATAATAAAGCGATCCAAAGCCACCCATCGACAGGCCACCAATGGCACGCGAGGCACGGTCTTTCTTTACAGCATAGAGGTTCTCAACCGTAGGCAAGAACTCAGTGAAGAAGTAGGTCATATATTTTATATCATTGCCATTATAGTTGTCGCAATAAAAATTATCGCCACCACAGTCGGGGCAAATCACAATCATCTCAGGAGCTGTGCCATCGCTGGCCGCAGTCGAGGCATTAACGTTTATCTTTCCACCATTCAGCCAATCGTTATTGCTACCATTAGCGCCATGCAGCATATACAGCACTGGATATTCTTTGCTTTTATCATAGCCTTTCGGCAAATACACCGAATATTTCATAGTGCGACCTAGCACCGTGCTCTTAATGGTTTGGTCGCGCAGCTCGGTGCCCGTAGCCTGCATTAACGAAGCAAACTTAACTGAGAAGCTGCCCGTGGTGCTGGTGGTTTTTCCATCGGCAGTAGTGGTACCCAGGTCCTTAGCCACAAGGTTGAACAGAGCGGCACCCTCACTGCTCATGGCAGTAGAGACCTCTATCTGTCCTGAGGTGATATATTGCTTCACGCCACTGGCATCTACATAATAGCTACCGCCAGCCACGTTATAGGCGGGATTCACCCAACCGTTGTCGCACAGCCAAGCATCATGGGCATTGCCTTGCACAGTATAGGTACCAACTATACCTGTAGCCGTATTGCCCGAAGCATTAATAAGATCGAGGTAAAGGGTGGTAGCCCCCTCGGGCGATGTTACGCTAACCGAATATTTTGTTACACCAGGGAACACGGTGGTCTGACCCGTAGCCCAATCGTACGATGTAACTGGCTGCTCGTCTATCATCATCATATAGCCCGATGCCTCTGGGTCATCTACTCCCACCTCGAATGTCAAATTGCCATGGTAATCGAGTTTCACACGCTTGCCAGCTTGGTTGGTGAACAAACCACTGAAATAATATACACCTCCATAGATGGTGACATCGAGGCCGCCACTCTGCATAGCCTCACCATTCACCTTTACCACACAAGTCTTATTGGCAACTTTGTTAGATACTTCATAAGTAGCAGAAGGCAAAATCCACTCGCTACTTCCGAAATTGACAGTCACATCATTGCCTTGCGCATCCTTGATATCCACGTTGAGCGACTTGATACCTTTTCCCAACTTTGTGGTGGGCTGTACGGTAGCTTCATTAGAATGACAAATCAGCATATCGCCATACACACCTTGCAAATCATCAATCGCATCATTGTTGCAGGCGGAAAAGAACAAACCTGTTACAATTAGCCCAAATATAAAGCCTAAATATTTTTTCATAATTTCGTTTCTTTAATAATGAGTTATTGAGAAATGGCCCATCCATCATTTTGTTTGATGTTAGGGTTCAGTTCTATTTCCTTGAGAGGAATAGGCAGCAACTTGTGCTTGTTCTGGAAACCATAAGAAGAGTTGGTGTAATCCCAAGTCACCCCCTTGGAGCTGAAGTTAGGAATTTGCTTGCCCTGTGTGCCAAGAGCAGCCTCAGCATCACCCCAGCGCACCAAGTCTTGATAGCGGACAGATTCCAAGCAAAGTTCCAAGCGCTTCTCTGTCTTGATGTCATCCAAGGTTACGCTCTGCAAAGGAGTCTCCTTGGCACGTTCACGAATCTGGTTGATGTCATCGAGAGCCTTGTCTGGCTGACCAGCCTGTAAGTTAGCCTCGGCAGCCAACAGCAACACCTCTGCATAACGCATGATGCGACGGTCGGTATACTGAAATCCCTGAAAATAAGATGCATCCATGATACAGTCAGATTTCAACTGGCGATTCTTGAACATAAGATATCCCTCACATCCATAGACAGCCATACCTGGCGAAACTTTTGCGCCATATTCTGCCATTTGGCTTTCATTCAGCATCGTATGCTTGAGGCGATAACCATCAGGACCTTCAGCCTTAACAAAAGCATCGTACAAGGACTTACGAGGATTCAAGAATCCGTATGTACCCTGGGCAATTTCGTTGGCAGCAGTACCGCTCATACTGAAATAGGCTGTACGCCATCCCTGCATCAAGAAGGTCATGTCAAATTGGCTCCAAGTTTGCTCTTGGTCGTTGCGCCACTGGAGTTCGAGCATAGACTCACAGTTGTTGTTGTTGACGGCATGAAACTGCATGTCATAGTCGCCACGGAAGAGGTCGTACTTCTTGGAATCCACCACCTCATTGAGTACGGATGCAGCCTCCTGATACTTTTTCTGGAAGAGATAAGCCTTGCCCAAATAAGCCTTTGCCACTTCCTGGGTAACACGCATACCCGTCTCCTGATCGTCCTTGTTCTTCTTGGAAGGAAGTGCATTCATGCTGATGGCATCATTTAGGTCTGACTCTACAGCTGTCCAAAGAGCCTCAGGTGTGCTGTTGCCTTGGCGATATTCACCTGGTTCCAACAAATGATCTACGAGAGGAGCTGTACCCCACAAAGTGACAAGTTCGAAGTTTGCCCAAGCACGGAAGAACTTTGCCTCTGCGATGGCACGTTTCTTGACAGGAGTGTCGTTTGCCACCTTCTCAATGACCAAGTTAGACTGGTAAATCAATCCATACAAGCCAGAGAACACACCTTGTATCATGCCATTGTCTGTGCCATAGGTATATTCGTTCAACTGCTCTAAGGAGGTGTTGTCGCCACGCTGACCACCACCGCACCATACATCGTCAGAAAGGAGATTCTTGGTAAAGAACCAGTTGTAATACAATCCTTTCAGGCTGGAATACATGGAAGCCACAGCTTGCTCTGTCTGTTCATCAGTCTGGTAGAAATCATCCTGGCCGCCCATGTTTCCATGTTTCGCTATGTCGAGTCTGCTCTCACAACCGGCAAACAAAGCTGCCACTACGAGGAGCAAGCTATATATGATATTCTTTCTCATAATACGCTAAATCATTAATAGATGAATAATTTGTATTGTCTAAAATTCCAAGTTGAAACCCATGACGACTTTCTTTGCCATAGGATAAGCACCCTTGTCGATGCCCATACCACTGGTGGCATTGGCTGAAGCCTCTGGGTCGAAGCCTGGATACTTGGTGATGGTGAAGAAATCATCAAGTGATACATAAAGGCGAAGGCTGTTGATAGCCACCTTCTTTAAGAGATGCTTTGGCAAGTTGTAACCCAACTGGATTTGCTTGATTTTGAAATAAGAGCCATCATATACCATGGCACTTGAGCAAGCGTACTTATCCATGTTGTCAGCACCTGCACGTGGCTTGGTTCCATTAGGATTCTCTGGAGTCCAACGGTTGTCATAGAATACCTTTTTCAACTTGTTGACCATCTGATAGTCAGGGCGGTTGATACAGTTGAAAATCTTATTGCCAGAAGCTCCACTACCGAAGAGGGTAAAGTCGAAGCCCTTATAGGCCGCTGTCAAGGTGATACCATAGGTGAAGTTAGGAATGGCATTGCCGATGTCGGTCAAGTCACCATCTGAGATGTCACCACTGTTGTCCAAGTCGGCAAATTGAGGATTACCAGTCTCTGGATCAACGCCAGTGAACTTATAGCCACGGAAGTAATAAACAGGATAGCCCTGCTCAAAATAGGTGATGGTGTAAGTATGGAAGTTAGAACCTGGCAAACGAGTGATGGAAGGGTCGATGTAAGTTACCTCGTTCTTCAAGGTAGCGAGGTTGCCACGGATGCCATAGCTGAAGTCGCCGATATTGTCACGCCAACCCAACTCAAACTCGAAACCCTTGTTGCTTACATTACCTGCATTCATTGGAGAGGTGGTACCACCGATAACCAATGATGGGGTTGTGCCGTTTACCAACAAGTCCTTGGTTTTCTTGGTGAAGTAGTCGATGCTGAAGTTCATGCGTCCCTTAAACAAGAGACCGTCGATACCGAAGTTGGTCTGCTCAGAAGTCTCCCACTTCAGTTTATCGTTACCCATACTAGATGGACTAACAGACGTTGTATAATTATTACCAGGAACTAACGGATAAAAGCTACCCTGCGCCATATCGGTGCTGTAACGATAACCGCCCAAGGCAGCTAAACTACCATTCTGACCCCAGCTGGCTCTCAACTTCAAGCTCGTAACCACGTCACGCAAAGGAGCAAAGAATTTCTCCTCGGAGATAGTCCAACCAGCAGATACAGCAGGGAAATATCCCCAACGATTGGTAGATGGCAACTTAGATAAGTCGGCAGCATCTGCACGGAGAGAAGCCTGCAAATAATAGCGGTTCATGTAATCATAACTCAAACGTCCGAAGTAAGAGTACTTGGCAGAGCGAGTTTTTTCACCAGCGACACCCTTGGTGGCAGAGGCAGAAGCATAGTTGAGGAAGAAGAACAACGGATTATTTTTCTTGACTGCGTCCTCTTTGTTTGCAGCCAACTGACCACTTACATAATCGTAGGTAGATTCTTGGAAAGAGATACCTGCCATGGCATTGATGGTATGCTCGCCAAACTTCTTCATGTAGTTGGCAAAGTTCTCCCATTGATAATAGATGGAAGTATTGGATTGGGCACTATAGTCCACGAAATCGCGAGACTGTGTAACGTTGCCATAGAAAGGAAGTGAAGCCGAAGAACTGCGAGCACCAGAGAGACGATAGCCCAAACGAGAGGTGAACACAAAGCCCTTGAATGGCTTGAAGTCGGCATAGATAGAACCATTGACATTGAATCCACTGTTGCGAGATATGCCATTGTCACGCATGATGAATGGGTTGTATTGCTCACCTGCATAGAAAGCAGACACACCATAGTAGTTACCATTGGCGTCTGTCAAGAGGTGCTTGCCATTGGCCAAAGCTTTTGCCATGTGGGCTGGGAGATTATCTGGAGCATAGGTGACAGGAGTCAAAGGATCCATCTGAAGCACAGCTGTCAACATGCCACCATACTCATTGCTCTCAGAAACAGAGCGAACATTATATTTTTCAATCTGATTGGTTGTACCCACCTTGAGCCAAGGCTTGATCTGATATTCCGCATTGATGGTAGCGGTCATACGGCGATAAACGTCATTATCGCCTTTTACCATACCATTATTATCAAGATAGGTGAGAGAAAGGTAATAGTTGCCGTTCTGGTTACCACCATTGAAACCTATGTTATGCTTCTGCATGTGTCCCTTGCCATAGATGGCATCTACCCAAGAGGTATTGGTCTTGCCATCCCAGTTCTTGAAGAGGTAATCCTCTGTGAAAGTCTTGCCTTCCTTCATATATTGGATATACTCCTCTGCATTCATGAGCTTGGGCACCTTGGCTAAGCTTTCTGTGGTGTACTGAAAATCATAGGTGATTCTGCCTGAGCCCACTGCACCTTTCTTGGTGGTGATGAGTACAACACCATTACCAGCCTCCGCACCATAGATGGCAGCTGAGGCTGCATCCTTCAACACTTCCATGGAAGCAATATCGTTAGGGTCAAGACCACTGATATCACCCAAGCGTACACCATCTACTACGTAGAGTGGGTCGGAAGAAACGTTGGAAGAGTAACCGCGAATACGAATGGTTGGAGAGGAACCTGGGGCAGATGATGATGAGATGACCTGTACACCTGCTGTTTTACCTTGCAAGGCAGCCTTGGCATTAGTGATGGTACGATTCTCGATATCTTCTTTCTTCACCTGAGAGATGGCACCTGTTACAGAACTCTTCTTCTGAACGCCATAGCCCACAACTACCACATCGTCGAGCACCTTGTTGTCTTCATGTAATGTAATCTTAAGCTTGGAAGAGTTGGCTAAGACCTCTTTATTCTTATAGCCAAGATAAGAGAAGATAAGGGTCTTACCTTTTTGCACCTGGATCGTAAAGTTACCATCCATATCAGTTACAGCGCCACCCTTGTTGTCTCCCTGCACACGCACGGTAACACCAATCAAAGGGTCGGCATTTTGGTCAACTACGAGACCAGCGACTTTCATCAGTTCCTGCGCCAAGGCAGCAGAACCGGAAATCATCAATAAGAACACGAAGGTTAGAAACCTTCTGTAATCATTCATTTTCCTCATAGGTTTTTCTCATTTAAGATAATACTTTATTTATTAAGCTTATATTCTTGTAAATCTGTTAATTGTTTACGGTTGCAAAGGTAGTACTTTTTATCATACACCTTTTTCTAACTTGTTTTCTTGTGTTACGTTTTTGTTCAAAATGGGGTTTTCTATATGTTCAAAAACTTGCTTATTTGTTTAAAAAGCCTTATAATCTTTGTATATATCAGGGTTTTATAGTACTTTTGCAGCTACAATCAAAACCATCGATTATGAAACGAACAAAGGTATTTTATAACGCACTCATTCTCTTGGCAACCCTTCTTCTTACTGCTTGCCAGGACCAAAAAGACAGCCCCGTAGTTTCTTCACCTGAGAAGAACCTCGTCCTGTCTGAACATATCTCCAACCAAAAGGTGAAGAGCATCTGCGAAGACAGATACGGACAAATCTGGATAGGTACCTTCCGTGGTCTCAACAAGTATGATGGCAACCAGTATCACCAATACTACTGCGTGGACGATTCACTGGGATTGCCCGACAACAATATTACCCACATTTACCGTGACTCCCACAACCGACTCTGGGTAGCCACCGTCAATGGTGTATGCCTATACCAGGCCAATGGCAATTTCAAGCGAGTAAGTATCAATGGCACTAACAAGAACATCGAAAAAATCCTAGAAGACAAGGAGGGAAGAATCTTCTTCTTCACGATGACAGACCTATATCAATATGACGAAAATACCAACACTGCCATCATCAAGCTCTCCAAAATGCTGGAGAAGAACAGCTATCATATCTCTTGCCATATAGACCGAAAAGATGTGATGTGGATTGTTACCCCTTACTCTGTCAAGGGGTATCGCACCCAAGATCTCAAACTTATCGCCCAAAGCCCAGTACAGAGTTATCCCATCGCCTCTTTTCTCCTCGATGGGCATCAGCTCTACATCTCTGGCTACAATGGAATGCAGCTCTTTGATACGGATACCAGGAAATGGGGGGGGTCTCCCTGCAGCATTGCAAGGCTTGCAAATCCCCAACGACATGGTCAACTACATCCATCCGTATGGCGCAAAAGGCAACCTTCTGCTTAGCACCACCAAGCACGGATTATTCTATTTCAATGCCCAGGAGGGAACCATCCTGCCACAAAGCGACAAGAAATTCCCATTCGAAGTGCCTGATATGCAAGTCAACAAGATATTAACCGACTCCAAGGGCAACCTTTGGCTCGGGTCTGAAGACGATGGCGTAAAAACCATCTATAGATACAAGGATATGTTTAACAGCATGCCTGCCCTTCAACGTGCCATCGGCAAACAGTCCGTACTCTCCGTAGCTGCCGACAGGAATCATCACCTTTGGATTTCTACCAAGAAGAACGGACTCTATATGTATGACTTGCAAACCCAGCAACTCAAGAACATACCGATGATTTCCTATAGCAACGGCAACAGGAAGAATACCACCACCAACATCTTTGTGGATAGCAGCAATCATCTATGGCTAGCCAATGGCGACCATGTGGCAAAGTGCCAATACGATGGCACCCATCTCAACAAGGTAGCCTCCTACCCTTGCTTCATGCCTATGGACATCAGCCAAGATGCAAAGGGTAACATCTGGGTATCCACGGCATCCGTCAACATCTACTGCATTTCAGCACAAAGTGGAGAGATGACCAAAAAACAACTCTTCCCTACCACTTTCTGCTTCATTCCTAGCATCATGCGCTTGCAGAATGGCAACATGCTCATATCTGCCTTCTACAAACCTATCCTGGAAATGAATGGAAACAACTTCGATGTCCAAGAGTTTAAAGTGAATCCGGATGACTGGAAGAAGTGCATCAAGCGAAGTGCGTATATCCCTACCAAGAACTATCAAGACCGCAAGGGCAACATCTGGTTGGGTACAGTTACCAACGGACTCTTGAAGTATGACGCAAAGAGCCGCAGGCTGACCACCATAGCAGGAATTTCCTGCTCCGACATTTCCAGCATCGAGGAAGATAGAGATGGAAACATTTGGGTCAGTACGCTGTATGGACTCAACAAGATAGATGGAAAAACAGAAAAGGTAACCACCTACAACGAGGCTGACGGTGTGAAAGGCTTCCAATTCTACGATAGGGCATCGTGTAAGCTATCAGATGGAACACTCATCTTCGGCGGTACCCAAGGACTCACCATCTTCAATCCGCAAAACGTAAACACGAACCAACAGATAAGTCTGCTTTTCGAAACACTCAAGGTACATAATGAGATTATGCTTCCTGGCAAAAATGGATGCATCGAGGAGAGCATGGAAGAATCACCCCATATCCACCTAAGCTACAAACAAAACAGCTTCAGCATCGCCTTTTCTGCCATCGACTACAGCGACTACAAGCACATCCATTACTTCTACCAAATGGCAGGATTCGACAATACATGGATTGATGCAGGCAATAACAACGAGGCGTACTACTCTAATCTGCCAGCTGGCAACTATACCTTCAAGGTCAAGATGGTAGGCAACGACTCCAACAATATCATCGCCGAAAAAAGCATACAGGTAAGCATCGCCCCTGAGCCTTGGAACTCTTGGTGGGCATGGTGCCTATACCTTATTATAATGGGATGCGTCGGCTTCGTGATCTATCGGCAGAAGATGCGCATCAGCATCGAGAAGAACATGGTTCAAAAGGCTAAGGATGAGAAGGAGCAGGAACTGCGCATCAACAAGATGAACATGAGTTTCTTCGCTAATATCTCGCATGAGTTCCGGACACCACTCACCATGATTTCGGGACCAGTGGAACAACTCTGCGAAAGTGAAAGCATCAACAAGCACGACAAGTTGCTATTGAACATCATCAACCGAAGCGTGGATAGAATGCTGAGACTCGTCAACCAGTTGCTCGACTTCAACAAGTTGGAGAACGACACACTCCGCTTGCACGTCAAGCAAACCGATATTATCACCGAGATGAAACGCATCATGGACCTCTTCATCGTGAATACAGAGGAGAAAGGTATCACCTTGAACTGTCACGGCCTGGAAGGTTCCTACCTGATGCTTCTGGATTCCGACAAACTGGAAAAGATTATCAACAACCTGATGTCCAACGCCATGAAGTTTACCCCTCGTGGCGGTAAGATAGATGTATCTTTCGACACCGGTACCACTAACAAGGGAGAACAGATTATCACCATCACGGTGGCTGATACAGGCAAGGGAATCCCACAGAATGAGGTGGAGAATATCTTCAAGCGATATTATCAGTTGAACAACCAGTCCACAGGCACCATCAACTGGGGTACTGGCATCGGACTCTACTATGCCCGCAGCCTAGCCGTCCTTCACCATGGCGATTTAAAGGCGGGCAATCGCAAGGACTGCCAGGGAGCCATCTTCACCGTTACCCTGCCTACCGATGAGAGCCTCTATGCCGCCAACGAGAAAGCCCTTTTGGAGCAAGACCAGAAGATGGCTTTTCCACTGCACGACAGTCAGAAAGTGGCAGACAAGGTAAGTCAAGATAACAGTACAGACAACCGTCCGAAAATACTCATCGTAGATGACGACACCGAAGTGGTGCATTATCTTCGTACCCTCCTGGCATCATCCTATCGCATCATCTATCGTTTCGATGCCGAGAGTGCCCTGAAGGCGACAAGGGAGGAAGAACCTAGCCTCATCCTCAGCGATGTGGTGATGCCGGGAATGAGCGGCTATAATCTCTGCAAGGAAATCAAGCAAGACATCCAACTCTGCCATATCCCAGTCATCCTGGTAACGGCAAAGACCACCACCGAAAACCAAGTGGAGGGACTGAACAGCGGAGCAGATGCCTACGTTACCAAACCGTTCACCCCAAAGGTCCTCCTGGCAATGATCAACTCGCAACTCACCAACCGCGAGAAGACCAAGACCATCCTGACCAACGCCACGGAGACCGACAAGAACGTGGAGGAAGTACTGTCGCCACAAGACAAACTCTTTATGGATGAACTCTATCATATGATGGAGCAGGAACTGGCCAACTCGGAACTGGATGTCAACAAGGTAACGAAACTGATGCACATCTCCCGCACAAAGCTCTACTACAAGGTCAAGGGACTCACAGGAGAGAATCCAAGCGTCTTCTTCAAGACCTATAAGCTCAATCGTGCCGCCACCCTCATCGTGGAAGGCAAGTACAACATCTCGGAGATTGCCTACATGACGGGATTCAACACCCTCTCCCACTTCTCAACCAGCTTCAAGAAGCAATTTGGATGTACACCGAGCGAATATAGTAAGAAAACTTATTAAATTTTGATGCGAAACAGGCCTATTATGGGAAAAAATGCTTATCTTTGCATCTAGATTGATTTAATAATAGAAAAATAAAATAAATTATGAACGCAATTCACACAGACAATGCGCCTGCAGCTATCGGTCCATATAGCCAGGCTATCGAAGTAAATGGTTTTGTTTTTGCATCGGGTCAGATTCCTATCGACCCTGCAACAGGCAATTTCGTAGAAGGCGGCATCAAGGAGCAGACTCGCCAGAGCCTCACCAACGCCCAGAACATCCTGAAGGCAGCAGGTACCGACCTTTCTCATGTGGTTAAGACTACAGTTTATCTGAACAGCATGGACGATTTCGCAGCCATGAACGAGGTTTATGCCGAGTTCTTCAGCCAGCCATATCCAGCCCGTTCTGCCGTAGCTGTAGAGAAGTTGCCAAAGGGCGCCCTCGTAGAGGTTGAGGTTTTGGCAGCCAAGTAATTCTTCCTCTTTTCTATCAGGAAGTAAACATTCAAGGTGAAAATATTCTTTAGATGGTATCAAGCATTACATTAAAGAATCTGATTATAGGCTATCGTTCGAAGCACCAGCTCCGGGCGATAGCCTCACCTGTTCATGCCTCGCTCCAAGCCGGTGAACTGACCTGTCTCATCGGAGCCAACGGAGTGGGCAAATCTACCTTACTCAGAACTTTAGCCGGATTTCAGCCCGCACTTGATGGCGAAATTCTGATTCAAGACAAATCTCTTTCCGATTTCTCTGCCCAGGAACTCGCCAGAGAAATCAGCATCGTTCTCACATCGAAGACAGACCATGCCCAGCTCTCAGCAGAAGAGATTGTTGGCATAGGCCGTTCTCCCTATACCGGTTTCTGGGGCACATTATCTGCTGCCGACAAGCAGATTGTTGCTTCTGCTCTTCAGGAAACGGGCATTCAGAATCTAGCCCAGAGAAACATCAGCGAACTGAGCGATGGTGAGCGTCAGAAGGTAATGATAGCCAAAGCCTTGGCGCAGCAAACCCGCATCATCATCCTGGACGAGCCTACCGCCTTCCTCGATTTCCCCAGCAAGATAGAAACCCTACAGATGCTCAGCCGTCTGGCGCACGAACAGCATAAATCCATATTACTGTCAACCCATGACGTAGAGTTGGCGCTCCAGCTCTCCGACCGTCTCTGGCTGATGGAAGAAAGCCGTTTCTCTATCGGCACTCCTAAAGAACTGGCTGCCGATGGTTCCTTATCCAGATTCATCAATCGTGACGGCATCCGATTCAACAAGGATTCCCTCCGCATCGAAATCAAATGAGTTTTCGTAATTGATTTTTTCTATGGTTGCACGCAAGCACATGAAGAAAAAATCTCAAGTGGCTCAGTTTGCTAACTCAAGTGGCTCAATCTGCTAACTCAAGTAGTTCAGTCAGCGAGTTCAGACGTCTCAGTTAGTTAATGCAGACGTCTCGGTAAGCCTACGGATACGGCTCCGTTAGCCTACGCAGCCATATCTGTAACCCGATGCAGTCATATTCGTAACCCAGCGCAGCCATATTCGTAACCCAACGCAGCCATATTCGTAGCCCAACGCAGCCATATTCGTAACCCAACGCAGCCATATTCGTGAATAAGTTTTAGATAATTATCTATCATCCATCACGATTTACATACACCACGCACATTAATACACTAATATACAGATACTTAAATAGCGTGATAGATACTCCGAAAACGGGAATATCCATCACGCTATCCATCACGATTTGGGGTTATCCATCACGATTTTCTCACTACCAGATACCGCATTCCGTCGTTGAAACGCTTGCGATGGATGGTTGGCATCTGAGAAAGCTTGCGGCCGAAGGCTATGAGACTGTTCAACTTCAACGATGAACCGATGTGACTCTTCAGCTCCTGGAAAATCTCGGCTGCCGTAAGATACTCGCCCTGTTCGGCATTATCGGTCAGGTCGAAATAGAGATCGAAATACTGGTCTACCGGCGAAACTACCTCAAACTTCCTGTTGTTTGCCATGATCAACCGGGTTTGTTCCGCATCAAAATAAGTCTTCTCGCCTGCCCGTAATGCAGAAAGCGCCTGAGCATAGAGCTGTTCATAATTCGGACGCTGACTCACATCGATAGGCCCCGTGAGCTCTACACCCAGAAACCGGCGATTACCGGAAGGATCGGAGAGGATATCCTCCATATTGCTCGTGGCGATAAAAGATGCCATTCTCGGAAACTCCTGAACATGACTGCCATACGGAGGCTTTATCTTGACACTCGGCAACTGGATGATATTCTTCAGGAATCCCTGCTGCACCTGAGGAGAAATCTGGTTGAACTCATCCAGATTGATGACCAGCGACTGGCACATCGCCTGAAGCACCTGCCGTTTCTCTGACAATACGAGATTATCATTATACCCCCATTGCAACTCCGGCGGAACCAGAGACCGGCAGAAAGTACTCTTGTTGTAGCCCTGCTTGGAAATGAGAAGTGGTGCCACAGAGTTGCCGTATTTGCGATGACTGTAAGCACGCCACTGGTCAACCATCGCCAGGAACCAGGTATAGAACCAATCCTCCCAATAAGGATTATCAGTAGGCACCGTGCGCGCCAAGGCACGGATATGATCCTTACCGTCCCACTTCCCCTCACACTTGAACAGGAAGTTTTCTACAGGATTATAGGTAGAAAGAAGATCCGACTCCAGATAATTGCGCACATCCTTGATACTCACACGGATGTTGGCGAGCTGTACCTCCAGCGTCATACGCTTCTGCACACGAGCATCCACAGGCTGATAGCCCCAATAATCCTTTTCCTTCGGTCTATACTCTGTGCATTTCATTACCGAATTATAACGGAAATCATATTTCTTACACAGAAATCCGATCATACTCATGATATTGTCACTCAACTCCTTACGGTCGTTATCCACACCTCCGGAAGAGTGGTCAGCCTCCTTCTCATCAACGATCTCCACAGGTTTTTCTGCGCCATGAAAGACTTCATTCAACGTCAGGGGCAAGGCATCTTCACGATAATAAGGAAAAGAATCTCTTGTCATCAGAAAATCGGAAAAGATAGAAGGCTCGGGCATCTGCATCTTTGCCTTTACTAGCGTCTGATAAAGCGGAGCAAAGGTCAGGAAGGCCTGCTTGTAAATCCTGTCGGCTGCAACCTCCTCATCAGGTAACGTCCCCTTTGCCAGCGCATATTTCGCCAGAACATGCAGACTGATGCCATCGGCTCCCACAAAGGCTGCAAGAGTAGAAGGCAGACTGGCTACTTTCTGCTTGATGGCATCTGCGCCTCCATCCTCATTTATATCAACAAACGTAAGCAGCAGAACGCCGTTGTTTTTCTTCATCTTCAGGAGTCCATTCTCCGATTTCTGAAATTCTGCCGCAGGGTGAACATGCATCCAGGTTGGCATATCCTTATACCCATCATAACCATTCATGAGATAAGGTACATATTCACGGAAGTTCTCCACGGTATTCCTGGCGTCATCGTTTACGATGCGCCCCAGAAAACGTTCCAGACTCTTGGTACTTACCAGGAGCTGGTTCTTTTTATTTCTATGTGTTATGGTAAATTTCATTGTCTGTCATTTTAAAAAGTTTATCGATACGAAACAGTTTGGTTCATACCATGAAACAGTTTGGTTCAAGCGGAGAAACACTCTGTTTCACCCTGTGGAACAAACCGATACGTCGCATTCCCGCTGTGGATACATCGGCAGGGGATTGTGCTTTATTCGTAAACGAATCCGATTTCTTCTGCATAATGATCATAGGCAGGTTCCCCATAACCATATTCAGCAAAGACCTTCTTCACCTGCTCCTGCATTTCCGGCGTAAGATGTTTCTCCCCCCGATGTACACGATAATAGGTAGTACGGTTGCCCAGAACATCCATGATGCGGTACTTGATAGTCTGCATTTCGACATGTTTTACCTGGTCGTAGAGATGGGAAAATCCCCATGCTGCCTTGAACTGGTACACACGCATGAAATGAGAACAAGATGCATGGAGGTTAGCATCGGGATAAACAGCATTTCCGGCAGTAACATCATCGGGTTTGAACTTTGCCGAGATGAATCGGATGCATTCTGCTGCCCGAGGACAATCGGCATTGAAGCAGTACATCCAATGATAATCTACCAGACTTTTGATAAACGCTGGATCATTAAGATTTAATTCCATAAAAAAAATATTTAAATTAAACATTAGGTTTCGCAGTGGTTATTGCCATTGTGGAATCTGTGTTGTCAACACTCCGCAAAGATACAAAATTTTAAAGCCAGATGCAAGCTTTGTCCCGAAAACTTTCATCTTTGTCCCGAATCACGTGCATAAAAAAAGCACTTTCAGCAAGAAGATAAGCTGAAAGACGTGATGGATAAAGTCAATAAGTGATGGATAGCGTGATGGATTTTGTAAACATTTCGTCCATCTATCACGCTACACAAAAGAGGCAACCACCTCATTATCAAACGATTAAAGATTAAAAAAGAGAAAACGTGAGGGATGTGATGGATAAAATGAGAAAAAAACTTAGCGCAAGCAGAAAAAATGATTTTGCACTCAAGTTTTGCTTATTCAGAATGAGCCGATAAATGAGCCTCCATCCAATCGACAAACAGCCGAGATTAACGTAAAAAACATTAAAAACGACAAGATTCTCTGAGAAAAGCATTGCCTTATCCTAGGAAATGTGTATTTTTGCACCTACGGAAACCTAGGAAACGTGTAAAATATAAGATTACAAAACCTAGGAAACGTGTAAAATCCAACACTCTCAAAGCTAGGATACGTGCAACAACAAGAATACCAAGAAGTTATGAAACGTAAAATCTATAGTCAATTATTAGAATGGAAATCAGACGACAATGGGCAGAATGCATTGCTCATTGATGGGGCACGACGTGTCGGTAAAAGCTATATCGTAGAGGAATTTGCCAAGAACGAATACGAATCGTATATCTTGATAGACTTCAACAATACGATGCAGCAAGTATTAGATCTGTTTAGGGACTACCTATATGATCTTGATACTTTCTTTATGTACTTGCAACTCTACTTCAATGTAAAATTAACAGCGCGCAAGTCGCTCATCATCTTCGATGAAGTACAGGCTTTTCCTGAAGCGAGAGCCGCCATCAAGTATCTTGTCAAAGATGGACGATACGACTATATTGAAACAGGTTCACTTGTTTCCATCAACAAGAATGTAAAAAACATCATGATTCCATCCGAAGAGATTAGAATCAACATGTATCCGATGGATTTTGAAGAATTTCTTTGGGCAATGGACGAAGAGGCAATCATGCAACTCATCAAAAACCAATTTGCCAAGCTTAAGCCTCTTGGCCTCGACATGCATCGCAAGGCTATGACCTTATTCCGTCAATATATGATAGTAGGAGGCATGCCTAAGGCTGTAGATACCTATGTAAAGACTCGCGATTTTACAAAAGTTGATACAATAAAACGTGCGATAATAAGCCTGTATCGAAATGATATTCAGAAATACGCAGAAGGCAACGAGGTAAGAGTGACGAGCATCTTTGATCTGATTCCAAGCCAACTTCAGAAACACGAGAAGAAATTCCGCCTGTCTGAAATAAAGGCTGGTGCCAGAATGCGTGAATACGAGGGTGCTTTCTTTTGGCTGAACGAAGCTATGGTTGCAAATATCTGCTACGGAGCAACAGAGCCAAACATCGGGCTTAATCTCAAGTTGGAAAACTCGAGCTTGAAATGTTACATGGCAGATACAGGTTTGCTAATCAGTATGGCTTTTGACGAGAATCGAATCATGCAGGAATCACTTTACAAGAAACTGATGATGGACAAGCTGGAAGTAAACGAAGGGATGCTTGTAGAGAATATCGTAGCACAGATGTTGAAGGCAAAGGGGCACAAGCTGTTTTTCTATTCCAACTATTCACGTGAGGCAGAAGACAGAATGGAAATCGACTTTCTGATAGCGAAGCCTTCGATTACGAGCAAGCACAACATCTCGCCAATAGAGGTAAAGTCTACCAATCGTTATACCATTTCATCTTTGGAAAAGTGTGTCAGAAAGTACAAGAATTACCTATCGACTCCTTACGTCATTCACACCTCAGACTTAGCGGAAAAAGATGGGATAGTATATCTGCCACTCTATATGACACCCCTGCTATAAACAAGAACTAGAAGAGGGCGTGCAAAGACTATATCTTGCACGCTCTTTTCTTTTTTCCGATTCCTACAATATCTCCAACTGATCCTTTACCGCCTTATAGCAGCGGCGGGAAACCGTGATTTCCTCATGGTCGAAGGGAGGAGAAAAAATGCAGCGGAGCGTATAGTTCTCAATGCAGAGAAGATAATCGAGATTGATGATGCAATCCTGACGAACCTGAGCCAGAGAAGGCGACATGGAAAGGATGGTCTTTGCCGTGACCTGCCTCTTCAATTTATAAACCTGCCCATTCGACAACTTCAACTGCCAAAGATGAGTAGCCTCATCAAAAGTGCAACTGAACACATCATCGGGCTTCAACATCAATAAACCCGAAATGGTCTGAATGGCAAGACGCTTGGCTGCTGTTCCCAGCATCCCATTCATTCCCGAAAAATCCTGAGCCTTCTGAGAAGCCAAGACTGATTCAGAAGAACAGGAAGAGGACTCTGGAACGGAAGAAGCATCTTCATCCACATCATCTCCATCTTTCATTTTCTGCCGGATTCGGTCTACCACCAGTTCAAACTCATCCTGCTGATAAGGTTTCAACAGGAAATCGAAGGCAGAGGCTCTGAGCGCATCAATCATATACTTATCGAAGGCGCTGTAAAATACTACGATAAGTTCCATCGGAATTTCATCTCTCAGAGATTGCAACACCTCAAAACCCGTCTGTCCAGGCATTTCAACATCGATGAACAGCACATCGGGCTGTATGCTCATCACCAGATTCTTTGCCGATACCGCCGAAGAGGATGTGGCAATCACCTCAAAATCTTCCAGAGTTGCCAAATCATCCTGTAACCTGTGGATGCTCTGTGGTTCATCGTCCACAATCACAACCTTAATTCTATCTTGCATGTTATTTCGTTTTAAATTCTTATGAAAAGTTTCTTACTTAAAGACATTATAATCGTAATTACATGGAACTCCGATACTTACACATATTCCTCTATTCCTGGTACCACCCTCCTCTTCTGATGCTCCTCTGTTGCTCTGCATCTTGAAAAACATCTTGCGTTCGTTGCTTGCATTAAGCATTTCGATGGTACTGTTCAGAATTCTCAATCCGGTTCCCGTACTGGCAGCACAATTTTTCTTTTTCTTGCCAACGGTACCCGAAACTCCACATCCGTTGTCTGTAACATCTATGCGGAGCATATCGTCCTCAACCCAGATGTTTACATCCAGCAAAGGCTTATCTTCCGTCTCTTTCATTCCCACAAAAGCATGTTTCAAAGCATTCTCTACAGGAATCTGGATAATCATAGACGGCAGCATGAGCTTCATATCCACATCCTTGGCAACATGGAACTGAGGCATCGGAAGGAACGGATTGGTTTCATGGCGAAGAGTAGAATAGCTCGTCACCATCTGCAGTTCCTCTTCCAAACTTACCGCCATCTTATCGCAAGAAAGCAAGTAGGCACGCAGTACCTGTATCAGGAGCTGAAGCGGTTTGACATTAACCCCCTTCGGAAGATTAGATACGAAGATATTGAGCACATTAAATACAAAATGAGGCGAGAAACGATTGCGCACATTCTCCATCTTCAGAGCCATCATCCGGTTCATCTCCTCATGATGCTGATGCTTGCTGCGCAACCATTTGTAACGGAGGAAAGCGATGAGAGCCAACACGCTCATTACCAGCAAGCCGATAATCAGGAGCAGGATGACTCTAAAGGATCTTACCTCTGCTTGCGTGGTGCTAAGGGATAAATCACGGCGAACGATGGCCGTATCCTGCTTGAATCTCAATTCATTCTCCTGAACATTCGAAACCATCGTAGCGTTACGGAGCGAATCGTCGTACTGATTCATCAGTTTCTGATATTGCAGAGCCTTGGCATATTGTCCCTTGCGCTCACAAAGAGCCGCCAGTCCCTTATGATAAAGGTAAAGATAATTAGGCGACATCTTGGAGAGATCGTATGGCTTGTTCAAAATCTCGGTAGCCTTCGCCAGACTATCCTGCTTCAGAGCCAGAGATGCATTCAACCCATCCACATAGAATTGCACATCGCTCTGCATGGAGGGCTGGGCAAAGAAGAATTTCGTGGTAAGAGTCAGATATTTCTGTGCAGAATCCAACCGGTTGAGTTCCAGATAAGTCTGTCCGAGATTAGCATCAACAATAGCCGTCGCCAGGGGCTGTTCCATCTGCCGTGTAGCCTTTTGAGCTTTCAGGAAGCATTTCAGAGCCTCAGCCGGTTTTTCCTGACTGCTGTACACATTTCCCCAACTGTTGTAAAAGAAATGAACATCTTTCGGATTCTTTGGCGGATACAGGCGTTCAGCCTTCTGGAAATAATGATGCGCCAGCTGATAGTTCTGCAAATCATTATAAACCTGTCCCAGTCCTGAGAGAATACTGTTCTGGGCTTCATGCTGATTCAGAGAATCTGCCAGGAAATAGGCACGGCGATACCAGGAAGAAGCATCCGCCAGCTTACCCATCTGTCTGGACGCATCGGCAATATTGATACATACATCAATCGCCTCGCCGCAACTGTCAAGGTTCATGATTTCATGATAAGCTTTCTCATAATAATTCAAAGCCTCCTTCCTCTTGCCGGAAACCAGCAAAAGTATGCCTTGCAGATTATCAGCACAAGAAAGAATTCTGTTGTCAGGAGTTTGTTTGCAATAAGCGTTAACCGAATCTATCAACGACTGGCATTGGGCATCAGCCCCCTTCATATAATAACATTTAGCTATTAATAATTTTTTCCATTGATCGCTTTTATCGGGATTACCTTCACATTTGAAATTTCTTATCAGCATGATCATCGAATCAGGATGACTCTGCATGAGAGATTGGTGACCGGACACAAATTCATCGATATCTTTATGCCACGACTCATCACCCTTCTGCCGATGAGAACAAGCGGCAAACAGCAGCATCAGAACGAATAACCACAGAAGGCACAGTCCGTTCTTAATCTGCATCGTCATTATCTTTCTATATACACTTACCATGATAGACTATTTAAATGAATTTATGTTTCAGTTGCGAAAGTACAACAAAAAATCCAAATAGACAAAAAAATAACTGAAAAACTCATTTTTTATATAAAATATGAACTAAAACGCGTTTAAATGTGTATCTTTGTAGCATGGAAATGCATTTATTCAAAAATATAGAACTAAATAATATACCTGAAAGGATGAACAATCCATTCAGCTACGAACCTCATCCGCTCTGCATCGAAGCATGCAAGGAGCTGCAAGCTGAACTCTCACAGCGAAACGACTGGCGGGAGGAAATAGACCGTGGAAAGATGTTCGGCATACTTATCGTAGAAGCCGACAATGGTAAGATTGGCTATCTGAGAGCTTATAGCGGACAGATTGGCGGCAGAAGCGACTGGGAAGGTTTTGTGCCAGCCGTTTTCGATTATCTTCAACCCGACGGATATTTCAAGGTACATGAGGCTGAGATTTCGGAAATGAACCAGCAAATCAGACAGTTTGAAGCCAACGAAACCCTGATAAAGGCGAAAAACCTGATTGATGATTTGCAGCAAAAGCGCCAGGAAGTTATCGCAAACTATCAGACAAAGATAAAAGAAGCAAAGGAAATGCGAGATGCAAGGCGCCAGGAAGCCCTTTCGGCAGGAACGCCCCTGAGCGAAGAAGAGGAGAAAGCGATGATAAAAGAGAGCCAGTTTATGAAGGCAGAACTGAAGAGGCTGAAAAAGTCGATAAACGAAAAGACGGCGTACGAAACGCTATATGAAAACTACGAAAAGGATTTGAAAAGTGCGAAACAGCTCCGCAAACAGTTATCTGAAGAACTTCAGCAATGGCTGTTTTCGAAATTCCAGATGCTGAATGCGGAAGGAGAAACCAAGGACCTGCTGGAGATTTTCAAGGACGAGGCGATTAAGATTCCACCTGCCGGAAGTGGAGAATGCTGCGAGCCGAAACTCCTGCAATACGCTTACCAGCATGGCTACAAGCCTCTGCAGATGGCTATGTTCTGGTGGGGAGAGAGTCCGAAAGAAGAAATCAGACATCATCTTCTGTTTTATCCTGCCTGCAACGGAAAATGCAAACCGATACTACATTGGATGCTGCCTAAAACAGTCTTTGAAACCCAACAGACCGAAACTACTATATATAATAAGGTGGAAACGCTCTACGAAGACCGTGAACTGGCAGTCATCTATAAGCCCGAAGGTTTACTCTCGGTTCCCGGGAAAGATGCAGCCCAGCCTTCCGTCTACGCTCTGATGCGCAGGAAATATCAGGAAGCTACTGGTCCGCTCATCGTCCACCGTCTGGACATGGCAACAAGCGGACTGATGATTATTGCCAAGACCGAGTTTGCCTATCATCGCCTGCAGAAGGAGTTTCTGAATCATCGGGTTCAGAAGAAGTACGTAGCCATCGTTTGCGGAAAAGACAAGGAATCGTGCAACCGGATTCTGAAAGAAGCTGAAGGCGGAAGAGGTTACATCTCGCTCCCCCTGATAGCAGATTTCCTAGACCGTCCACGCCAGATGGTAAACCGCGAACAGGGCAAGGAAGCCATTACAGAATACGAGGTTCTAGAGCGTATTGACGATACCCATCTTCGCCTGGCGCTTTATCCTAAAACGGGCAGGACGCACCAGCTGAGAGTGCATTGTGCTCATCAGGAAGGTCTGAATGCCCCTATCATCGGCGATCCGCTCTACGGCAACGAGCCGGCAACAAGACTGCATCTTCATGCAGAGGAAATCACATTTGAGCACCCGATGACGGGAAAGAAGATGACTATAACAAGAAAGGCTGATTTCTAACCGAAACCAGCCTTTCTTCATATCTGCGGATGACAGAATCCGCAGAAACAGATGAAAACATCGTAACATCAGACAAAGAACATCACGATAACCTGAGCTATCACCACTCTGATAAACATGCCGAGCGGATAAACCGTAGCATAACTGATACTTGGCGTATCGCCATCCAGCGTCTCGTTGGCGTAAGTCAAAGCCATCGGATTCGCCATACTTCCACAGAGGATTCCGCAGATACTGCCGAAGTCATACTTCTTGGTCTTCAGGATGATGAGACCTACGATAACCACAGGCACAACCGTGATAAGGAAACCGATGCCTACCCACATCAAACCTTCCGGACGGACTACCGTCTCGAAGAACTGTCCACCAGCCGCCAATCCCAGGCAACCGAGATAGAGGGCAAGACCCAGTTCTCGCAGCATCAGCCCCGCACTTCGCGTCATATAAGAGATGAAATGCACACGAGGCCCCAGCGCACCAATCAGAATACCCATCACGATAGGACCACCGGCAATACCCAGACGTACAGGAGCCGTCATTCCAGGAATATCCAGAGGAACGGTTCCTACGGCTAGACCGAGAATGATTCCGAGGAAGATAGCGCCGAGGTTCGGCTCGTTCAGGGTCTTTACGGCATTACCCAGAAACTGCTCTACATGGTCGATACTCGTAGGGTCGCCAACTACCGTCAGTCGGTCGCCGTACTGCAGACGGAGGTCATCTGTAGCAAGCAGACGGATATCACCACGAAGCACTCGGCTCACATTCACGCCATAGGAATTTCGCATCTGCAGACTGCCCAGGCGCTTGCCGTTCAGTCCCGGACGGGTAACAACGATAATGCGGCTTTCTACCTTCGCATCAATCGCATTCCAGTCTACCTTATCATTATTCCACTCCTTATCCACCTTCTTTCCGAAGAGAATCTGCATCGCCGAGACCTCTTCCTTATTGGTAACCACGAGCACATTATCATTCGTATGAAGTACCGTATCAGCCTGAGGAACAATTACCTGTTCGCCTCTCCACACACGGGAGATGATGAACTTGCGATGCGTCATCATCGTAATCTCTGCGATGGTATTGCCGTTCAGGGCAGGATTCACGATTACATATTGTCCGATAGACGTATGGTCGTCATCATCATTATTGCGAATCTCCAGATCTTCCGGTTTCACAAAGAGTTTGCGCAAGAGCATCATCGCCAGGATAACGCCCACAACACCCAACGGATAAGTAACAGCGCAGCCCAGAGCCGCACCTTCGCTAGGCAAGCCCAACTGCTGCAACGCCTGCTGGGCAGCACCAAGGGCAGGCGTATTGGTTGTGGCGCCACACAGAATGCCCATCATATCAGGCAGACTGATTGGCAAAATCCAGCACAAGCCGAGCGAGAACAAGGTTCCCACCAGGATGACAGCCAGACTCCAGAGATTAAGTGAAATGCCTTCGTGACGCATCGAACCGAAGAAGTTAGGACCCACATAAAGACCCAGCACATACACAAACATGGTAAGGCCGAAGCTTTCTGCAAACTCCAGCATGTTCTGGTCAATAGAGAGTCCGAGATGACCCGCTATAATACCCACGAAGAATACGAAGGCTATGCCAAGGGAGATTCCTTTGACATGAATCTTGCCGAGGGCAAGACCCAAAGTACAAATCAAAGACAGGATGACGATGCCTTGCACCGCCGAATGCACGTTGATTAAATTATCAAACCACATAATGTTTCTTTATATCTATTCTAGATAAAACTTTAAAAGTTGCTTTTTCTCGATGCAAAGGTACATTAAAATGCGAACAAAACAAAATAATTCCCATTTTTTTTTGTATTATTCTCGATTTGCAGTACCTTTGCATCCGCAAAATGTAATAAAAATGAAAGATATTTGTTGTATTGGGCACGTAACAAAGGATAAAATCGTGACCCCGAGCAGTACGGTTTACATGGCTGGCGGCACCTCTTTTTATTTTGCCTACGCCATCAACCAATTGCCAAAGGATGTAAGTTTTTCGCTCATTACGGCGATGGATCCTACCGAGAAGGAACCGGTTGAAAAGATGCTCAAGGCTGGAATAGACGTCACCTTGAACCCATCGCGCAATACGGTTTTCTTCGAGAATATTTATGGCGATAATCCCAACGACCGTAAGCAGCGTGTGCTTGCCAAGGCAGATCCTTTCACCATCCAGCAGCTGGAGCATGTAGAGGCCAAGGTCTTCCACCTGGGCAGTCTGCTGAGCGATGATTTCTCGCCAGAAGTGGTTGCCTTTCTTGCCAAGAAGGGAAATGTTTCCATCGATGTGCAGGGATATCTGCGCGAGGTGAGAGACGAGAAAGTTTACGCCATCGACTGGAAGGACAAGCTCGATGTGCTCAAGAACACCTATTATCTGAAGGTGAATGAGACAGAAATGGAGACCATTACCGGACTGAAGGACCCGAAGGAAGCCGCCAAGCTGATTCATGCCTGGGGCGTAGCCGAGGTTATCATCACCCTGGGTAGCGAGGGCTCTCTGGTTTATGTAGATGATACGTTCTACGACATTCCAGCCTATCCTCCTCATGAAGTAGTAGATGCTACCGGATGCGGCGATACCTATTCGGCAGGCTATCTCTACAAGCGCCTGCAGGGAGCCAATCCGGTAGAAGCCGGCAAGTTTGCGGCAGCCATGTGTACCATCAAACTGGAGCACAACGGACCATTCAACCGCACCATCCAGGACGTAGAACGCATCATGAAATAAATTTTAGATAATTTATCCTATTATCTTCTTATTTTTGCCTGAATTGGTGTAACTTTGCATCCAATTATGGAACAGATTTCACCAATTCAGGCATTATTGCAGCAACGCACCCTGCTCCAGCTGGAGTATTATACCGAGAAAGAAGCCTTCCGCAAGCTTACCGAACAGATGGGCATGCAGCGGAAGGTGAAACGAGGTGATGCCTGGTTCCCGCTACAGGTGGGAAAGAGCTTTTATAATTCGCTGAACCAGACAGCCATAGAGGTTTTCCGAACCTCTGACCAGGATATCGAGCACAATTTTGAGTTCGGTCGCCCCGTCATGTTCTTTATGGTCAAGAAGATGGGCAAGAATGAGAACCAGGGCAACACAGCCCTTCAGCAGCCAGAAAACGCTTCAGACGCTAATCATAAAGTTCAAAATTCAAATCTCAAAGGTCAAAGTATAAAATATTTCTCCTTCACCGGAACCGTGAGTTATGTGGATGGCGACAGAATGGTGGTTACCGTACCCGATTCTGCCCCTCTGCTCGAACTTCAGCAGTCAACCGATCCTATCGGCGTACAGCTATCCTTTGACGAAACCAGCTACAAACTGATGTTCGAGGCCTTGGACCGCGTGATGAAGGCGAAGAACAACCGTCTGGCTTATCTCCGCGATTTATTCTATTCCCATCAGAAGGCAGGAAGATTCTCCTTCGAACCGATGAAGTTCCCTTGGCTCAATCCTACCCAGGAAAGGGCTGTGAACGAGGTGCTTTGGGCGAAGGATGTGGCCATCGTTCACGGACCTCCGGGAACCGGAAAGACTACAACCCTGGTGGAAGCCATCAACGAAACCCTGATGCGTGAGAGCCAGGTTCTGGTGTGTGCACAGAGCAATATGGCGGTAGACTGGATTTCAGAAAAACTGGTGGATAGAGGCATCAACGTGCTCCGTATCGGAAACCCGACCCGCGTGAACGACAAGATGCTGGGCTTCACCTACGAGCGCCGCTTTGAGAGCCATGCTGATTACCCTCAGCTTTGGGCAATCCGCAAGGCAATCAGGGAATTAAGAAAGAACAGAAAGAAGGGTAGCGAAAACTATCATCAGAAGATGGACAGGCTGAAGAGCCGTGCTGCTGAAATAGAACTCCGCATCAACGCAGAACTCTTTGGCGAGGCGCGTGTCATCGCCTGTACCCTCGTAGGCTCAGCCCATCATCTGCTGGAAGGCATGAAGTTCGGTACCCTCTTTATCGACGAGGCTGCGCAGGCTTTGGAAGCTGCCTGCTGGATTCCGATGAAGAGAGCCAGCCGGGTGATTCTGGCGGGCGACCATTGTCAGCTGCCGCCTACCGTAAAGAGTATTGCGGCATTAAGAGCCGGACTGGGCAAGACCCTGATGGAGCGCATCGCCGAAAACAAGCCGGAGGTGGTAACCCTGCTGAAAATCCAATACCGCATGAACGACGAAATCATGCGATTCTCCAGCGACTGGTTCTACGGGGGCAAGGTGGAGAGTGCGCCTCAAATCAAATACCGGAGCGTATTGGATTACGACCATCCGATAACGTGGATTGATACATCAAACGAGGAGAATCAGATAACGATAGAAGGAGAAGATGCTCCCGAGGATTCTGCTTCCACATCATCTTCTGTATCTGCAGCCAATCAGAATTCTGATTTGAACTTCAAGGAGCAGTTTGTGGGCGAGAGTTTCGGGCGCATCAACAAGGCAGAAGCCGAGCTAACCCTGCTGACCCTGGCGGAATACTTCACCAAGATAAGCAAACGGCGCGTTTTGGAGGAAAGAATCGATGTAGGCATCATTTCGCCTTATCGTGCCCAGGTACAATATCTCAAGAAACTCATCAAGAAGTATGAATTCTTCAAGCCTTACCGCCGTCTGATCAGCGTAAACACGGTAGATGGTTTCCAGGGGCAGGAAAGAGACGTGATCCTCATCTCCCTGGTACGTTCCAACGACGAGGGCCAGATTGGATTCCTGAAAGACCTCCGTCGCATGAACGTGGCGATGACGAGAGCCAGAATGAAGCTCATCATCCTGGGCAACAAGGACACAATGACGAAACATCCTTTCTACAAGAAACTGTGGGAGTATGTGGAAGCTATCAACAACAACGAATAAAATAAAGACTATTTTATGCTACAACGAGACTACATACAGCGGTTGATTCGCGAGTTTATGGCGGCACTCGAAAGAATGCTCGAAAAGAAAGAGGTGGAGGTGAGACGTGAGAAGATTAAGGAGCTCTACAATCAATACGTAGGTCCTTACGCCTTCTACAGCATCGCCACCATTGAGGACGTGATGAAGGCGATGGCAGGAATAGAGGACGAGGAGAAGCGACTCTCCAAGATGGACATGCTTGCCGAGCTCTATTATCACGAGGCAGATATGGTGGGACAGCCCACAAGAGACGAACTCCTGAACAAGGCGTTCATGCTCTTCGATTATGTGGAAACCCACGGAGATACCTTCTCCATCGAACGCCGCAACAAAATGGCACAAATCAAACAGAAGATTGGAGATGCACTCAAATAAAGAGTGCATCCTCCTTATATTTTTAGGATAACAAAAACTAATCATAAAATTCAATGGTCAAAACTCAAAGTTCAAAGTCTACTAATGACATGACAGTAGGCTCGCCTTTGCGAGCCATCATCAAATTTGCGATTCCGCTGATTCTAGGCTACATCCTTCAACAGATGTATCTCATTATCGATGCCGCCATCGTGGGAAGATGGATTGGCGTGGGGGCACTTGCGGCAGTAGGCGCATCCAGCTCCATCATGTTTCTCATCATGGGTTTCTGCAACGGCTCCTGTGCCGGTTTTGCCATCCCTGTCGCCCAGGCTTTCGGTGCCAGGGATTATGCCAAGATGCGGGCTTATGTAAGCAACAGCATCCGCATCGCCGTGGTGTTTGCCGTGGTCATCACCTTTCTTTCCTGCATCTTCTGCGGAAAGATTCTGCACCTGGTGAATACGCCGAAGGAGGTGTTCGATGACGCCTACATCTTCCTGATGCTGCAGTTTGCGGCGATTCCTTTCACTATCGCCTACAATCTGCTCTCCGGTCAGATCCGTGCTCTGGGCAACTCGAAACAGCCTTTCTATTTCCTCATCACAGCTTCCGTTATCAACATTATTCTAGATGGCATTCTGATTCTCGGTATGGGGTTAGGTATAGAGGGAGCAGGTATTGCCACTTGGCTTTCACAGGGAATCTCCGTGCTGCTCTGTATCTGGTTTATCAAGAAGAAAATGCAGATTCTGATTCCGAAGGGAGAAGAAAGGAATTTCGATAATAAGAAGATAAGCATTCTGCTGAACAACGGCGTTCCGATGGGATTGCAGTTCTCGATTACCGCCATTGGTCTCATCATGCTCCAGAGTGCCAACAACGCTCTGGGAACGGTTTATGTGGCTGCATTTACTGCCTCTATGCGCATCAAATATCTCTTTACCTGCGTTTTTGAGAACATCGGCGTGGCGATGGCTACCTATTGCGGTCAGAACCTGGGAGCCCGGAAGTTGGATAGAATCGGTCAAGGCGTAAGGGCTTCCATCAGGATGATGCTGGTTTATTTCGTTTTCACCTTCCTGCTCATCTATCCGTTTGCCAACGAGATGATGATGCTCTTCGTGGATAAGGGCGAGGCTGAGGTGGTAACTTATGCTGCCCAGTTTATGCGCATCGCCAACTATTTCTATCCTTGTCTGGGCTTGCTCACCATCCTGCGCTACAGCATCCAGGGCTTGGGTTACAGCAATCTCTCGATGCTGAGTGGCGTAATGGAAATGATAGCGAGATGCGGTGTGAGTCTCTGGCTGGTGCCAGCCCTGGCGTGGACGGGAGTCTGCTTCGGCGACCCTGTAGCGTGGGTCATGGCAGATCTCTTCCTCATTCCCGCCTTCCTGTGGCTTTATAAGCATCTGAAGAAGGAGCAAGTCCGATAGGGTATTTTTGACGTTTTAAAAATTTGCATAAAAAAATATTCTGCTAAGGGTTAGGAAAATGAAAATTCGATTGTAATATAGGCAAAAGAAAATAAAGTAATGCAAATAAACAAAGAAACGATAGAACAGCTCTTCCGGCAGCATTATCTGAGGATGTACCAATTGGCCAGGGTACTTCTGAAGGACGATGCAGCCAGCAAGGATGTGGTGAGCGAAGTCTTTGCCGATGTGCTCGACGGAAAGACCCAACTGGGTCTTGATAACGAGACAATAGCCAGCGATTCGCCCCTGCCTTCCACTAACGCCGGGAGCTATCTTCTGGTGTGTGTGCGCCATAAATGCCTCAACCTGTTGAGCCGACAGAAGATGAAAGACCGGGTTCATCATCTTCTGAAAGCCGATACTTCGCCTTCGATAGCTCCCCTGGAAGCGACGATTGCCGAAATAGACAAGGAGACCGAAAAGTACGAGGCAATTCAGGCTTATATGGATACTGAACTCACGCCACAAACCCGCAAGGTACTCAATCTCCGTTTTCGGCAGAAACTGAAATATCGGGAGATTGCTACGGAATTGGGCATCAGCGAAGTGGCAGTTTATAAGCATCTGGCGCAAGGCATCAGAAAATTAAAGCAAAAGTTTAACCCTTAGCAGATTTATTATGGACAAGTTTGAAAAAATACTGGATATCATCGACCATCAGGAGAAGTATTCTGATGAGGAGATTCGTGAAATATTGCAGGATGAGGAATGCCGAAAACTCTATCAGACGATGGTGGAAGTGGATTCTGCACTTGAAAGCCCCTCTCCTATTATTAATGTAGATGAGGAATGGGAGAAATTCAGCCAGGAACATCAACTTCAGGAAAAAGCATCCCATCCTATAACTTCCTGGCGTAAACTGGCAGCATCCATCGCCGGCTTTGTCTTGATTTCGGGTATTGCCTTTGCCGCAATCCATACTTACATCAAGCGCAGTCAGGAACCTACCCAGGTAACGGCTGATACTCATCCGGAAGTCATAAAATCAGATTCCGCAAAGCAGGTAGCAGGAAAGGATTCCCTGACTCATCCGAAACCAGAAAAGCCAGCCATTCACAAGACTTTCGAGAATGTGGCTTTCGAGAAGATGCTTTCTGAAATTGCTTCTTATTATGATTTACAAGTGAAGTTTGAGAATAACGAGGACAAGACCCTCCGCCTCTATTACGAATGGAACAGTCATTCGAACATCGAGAACATCGTAAAAGAACTGAACCAATTCGAGAATGTAAACATCGAATTGCAACAAAACGAGCTGATTGTAAAATAACAAGCTTATCAAAAGTAAGCATAATATTATCGACTCTCAAAGTAATCATAAAGTTCAAAGCTCAAAGTTAAAAAGTATCATTATGAGAAGATTTTCAGCCATCATATTCCTGCTGTGCACTTTCGCCCTGGCGATGAGCGCACAGCACATCCAGCGCAACTATCACAACCGCAGCATGTCAGACGTTCTCATCGACCTCGACAAGGCTTCCAAGCGCTATAAAATCAGCTTCATCTACAACGAACTGGAGGATTTCACAGTTACCCAGAACGTGAAGACAGCCAATATTCCCGATGCCATCCGCAAGGTAATCGGCTTCTATCCGATGCAGATGACCGTAGGTGACAGCCTCATCACGGTAGAATGCATACGCAAGAGCGAGCGCAAGCTGATAGGCAGACTGATAGACAATCACAATCTTCCTGTAGAATTCGCCAATATCCAGCTGCTCAACCCGAAGGATTCCTCCTTTCTCTGTGGAGGCGTGAGCAACGCCAATGGCGATTTCGTCATCCCCTGCCAGCAGAAGCAGGTCCTCATGAAGGTTTCGTTCGTAGGCTACAAGACGATTTGCAAGCTGGTACCTATTGCCCGTATCGGAAATGTGAAGATGCAGGCGAATTCATACCTGTTGAAAGGGGTGACCGTTGAAGCCGCAAGGGTTGTAGAAAAAGTAGATAGACAAATCATCTTCCCTACAAAAGAGCAGGTGAAAACGGCTTCCAATGGTTATGATCTGTTGGACAACTTGTCTTTGCCTACCATTATCGTAAATCGAGCAGAACGCAAAGTTCTGTCATTAAAGGGCGGAGATGTGCAAATACGCATCAACGATGTCAAGGCTAGCATGCAAGATGTATTGGCTTTGCAGCCGGATGAAGTTACAAAGGTGGAATTCATCAATGTTCCAGGACTCAAATATGGAGACAGCAATCTGGATGCAGTCATCAACTACCAGGTCCGCCGACGTTATGCCGGTTATGTGGGTGGAGTTTCTACGATGCAAGGCACCAAGGCAGGTTTCAATAATAGCGACGGTTATTTCAAATACAATGTGAAGAAATCGGAATTCAGCATCAACTACAGTTTCTCCTATCGCTCGGTAGAGGAACGAAGCTATGAGAGTCTCGGTACTTATCATCTGCCCACAGGAGAAACTCTACATCGCAATTATTTAGGTTATGATTCTCCGTTCCTATACACCACCAATAATGTACAGTTGGGTTATAATCTTAGTGAGCCAGACAAATATACATTGAATGTACGGTTGAATTTCTACAATCACAACAGTCCTGTGAGAGGCATGAACCAGCTTTATCAGGAAAGCGGCAAGGCGGACCAGTATCTGCTGAACAACAGAAAAATGCTGGAGCAGATTCCATCTCTGGACATTTATTATTCGCTCAACATGCCCCATGACCAGAACCTGGCTCTGAACCTGGTGGGTACTTACATCGGAACAGATTACCAATATCGTATGAGGGAATATACGTTCAACAAATCGCCGGATGAATCTGTAAAGAACGCTCCGCTGACCGATTACAGTTATGATGCAACTGGTAGAAAGCGCTCTCTTATTGGTGAAGGAACATACAGCAAGAACTGGAAACAGATGGCTTTATCGGTAGGTGGGCAATATAATATCAGCCACACAGATAACATCTATGTGGGAAGCAGTAATGCTGATACGGAATTGAAGTACAGCAATCTCTATCTTTTCACCCAGCTACAGGGACAGCAGAAGTGGTTCAGTTATCAGGTGGGAGTTGGTGCAACCAGGTCTTCCATCCATCAGGGGGAGAACGGATACAGCAAATGGCTGTTTCGACCACAGGTAACTTTACAGGCAAAGGCTAGCGACCGTCTGAGTTTTAAATGGAGCAGCAAAATCACGTCAGACATCCCAAGCCTTTCCGACTTGAGCGAGTTGCGCCAATATTCCAACAGCTTTGAGGCGCGTGACGGCAATAGCGGTCTGAAGCCATTTACCGGCTACAACAATACCTTGTCGGCTTCCTGGAACATTCCGCTGATGTCTGTGTACCTGGAGGGAAACTGGACGTATTACGACAAGCCTATAGCTACTTCTATCTTGCCCGAAAAGCGGGAGGATGGCTCTTATCTCTTTGTGAGCAAACCGGAGAATCAGAAGAGTCATGATTACAAGCACCTGCTGTTGACTCCTGAAGTTCACCTCATCAAGGATCATCTGGATTTGAACCTTATGTGCGAGTATCAGAATGTCAAGACAAAGGGTTTGGATTATTCCCACGAGTTCAATTACTTCAGTTATGGAGCAGAAATTCGGTACATGAAGGGCAATTGGAACATTGGCTATGGTGCCTATAAGGTGGAAAAGAGTTTTTGGGGAGAAAAGACAAACGGCGGAGAGCCAACCTCCAATTTTGCCGTAACCTACAGTTATAAGAACTGGCAGTTTGGCGTTCTCGGATTATTCGTATTCTATCCTCATGGCTGCGTGTATAAGGATGAACTTTTCAACAAGTATGTGCAGCAGAAGAACAAGGTACGCCTTGCTGACCAGGGCAACATGCTTGTCTTTACTGCCAGCTTCAACTTCAGCCATGGCCGCAAATACCATACAGGCAGCCGTAAGCTGAACAATAGCGATAGAGATAATGGTATCAGATAGAGCGACGACTTGTAGTTATAAAAAATAATCTTTCTAACTGGGAAAATTTTTTTTTCCAGTTAGAAAGATGAAATTCTATTATTCAGTATTCGTTATAGAAAACCTTATAGGGGTCCATCTGCTGCATTTTTTCCTTGATTTTCTGCTCTATTCCCTCTGATGGTTCCGGAATTTCGGCACCCATTTCCTTGGCAGCAGCCTCATCCTCGGCAGCACCGGCACTATCACCCAGACTTCTGCGAACCTCGCTGCGCTCGCGATACGCATCAATAGAGAAAGGATTTACCTCCATCACCTTACCGTAGGTCTGTTCAGCCTCCTCCATCTTTCCCTGCGCCTTCTCTACACGAGCCTTCAGTAACAGCACATCCTCGTTGCCCGGAATATGCTCATAGAGGAAAGTTGCATCGAGTTCTGCCTCGGAAAGCTGAGCCTGATCCAACAGGATGCTGCCACGAAGCAATCGGGCGGCATAGAAATCCTCACGCTTGCCTATCGCCTCTGTCAGCATCGCCACGGCACGGGGTGCATCACCCAGCCCTCTGCAGGCTCTGGCATAGAAGAAATACGTCTCAACATTCTCAGCATCCAGCTGCAGAGCCTTGTCGCATACCTCCAACATGGCAGTATAGTTCTCCATCATATACGCCACATCCGCCATACGCAGCAACACCGCCACGTTGTCGGTCTGGGCTTCCGAGAGAATCTGCAACTGCTCATAGGCTTTCTGCAGATCACCCATAGAGATGTAAGCCTGCGAGAGATAGTCGCGGCATTCCAAATCTTCGGCATTCAGCTGCAGAGCGTGTTCCAGAAACTTGGCTGCAAGGTCAAATTGGTGCATGCGGAGAGCACGAACACCATCGTATTTCACCTTGTCGAAGCCCTTTTCCTTCTCCTGTTTCACTTCCTCAGTAGTCTTTTGGCCACCAAATAGCTTTTTAAATATGTTCATAATCCAACTATTTTTTTAGGTTTTGAATTGTTTGTTGTTGAAATCGTATCAAACGACAGGGCAAAAATACGAATAAAATCCCGAAAAACGCCCCTTTTTTGGAAGAAATATTTTCTTTTTTCTGATTACGAGAAGAAAAACATAAACAGAGACGGGCAGGCGGCAATCTTATAAGCATCTGCCTTTTAGAGAGTTAGAATTGTTCCTTAATTCTGCTAAAGGCTTCAAAAATCTCAGTCTCAGTTGTCTCAGTTATTTTTCAAGTACCCCCTCTTTTTCTTTTATTCTTATATATATATTATATATTTATATATAATTAATTAATAATCAACAAGTTACAAAAACAGCAAAAAGGAAAGAAAGAGAAAAATGGGAAAATGATACCCCCTTATTTTTTTACTGAGACAACTGAGACTGAGATTTTTCAAATCAATTGGAACGCTATATTTTGCATTAACTATCTGATAATAAGCCTTCTAGAAGAAAAGAAAGCGTTCCCGTCCCAGTTATTCCAGTTGTTCCAATTAATTTTTCAGCATATCCCACCTACCCCTATTTTTATATATATTATATATATAATTAATTAATAATTAATAAGTTATATAATATAAAGAAGCAAAGAAAAAGGACAAGCAAAAGATATAAACCCACTCAAAATTAATTGGAACAACTGGAACAACCGGAACGCAGCCAACCGGAGCAAGCTAATAGGAACGCAGCCCCCAGGGAAATCCCCTTTTCTCTAGAAGGCAAGCTCAATCCATTTGCTTTTCACCTTAGTAACAGAAAATCATAGGAAAAACATTAATTTTCCTTAAACAAGCCGTTTTCCTGGATTATTTCGAAGTATAGTTAGAAATATTTTCGTATTTTTGCAAAGTATACTTTAAAATATTTCTGTATAGACAAGCAAATTATTAGAAATATCATCATCGACTGTAGATAAATGCAGAGGATAACGCATAAGAGAATCAGATGTTCCTGGCTGCTGCTATTGGTTTACCTGCCGATGCTGCTGGCCGTTACGTTTCACCATCATGGTGAAGCGCAGGGAACTCATGCCGATTTCTATTGTGCCGATTGTGCCCATCATGTTCATCACGACGGGCATCTGATAGCCCTGCAGAATACCATGCACGACTGTGTGCTTTGCCAATTGCAAAGCACTCCTTATCTGGCTCCATCCCTCATGGTTTGGGTTGCCATCGCCGTGCTCCATCTCTCCCCTCGCCGTGCCTTCTGCTCTCCTTGCTTGTGCAGGGCGAAGGGGGTAAAATCTACCCGTGCCCCACCTTATTCTCTGTTTTTATAAATAACTGAATATTAACAGAATAAGGTAACAAATAACATAATGAGAACAATATTGAAAGCAATATTGCTGATGAGTCTGTGCTCATCGGCAACAGCCCCTGCTATGGCTATAAACAGAGCAAATTATGATAAGAAGGACGCAAACATTCATGAAGAAGAGGCAAACGATTCTACCAAACACCAGCCGCTGACGGAATCGAGCGTGAAACTGAACGATGTGGTGGTTACGGGATTGACTGGCAGCCAGAAACTCAAGCAGTCGCCCGCACCCATTTCCTTCGTTTCTGCCCGCCAGCTCGAAATGCAACCTTCTACCAACATCATCGACGCCATCGCCCACCAGCCAGGCGTTTCGCAGATTACCACGGGAAGCGGAATTTCAAAGCCCGTGATCCGTGGTCTGGGCTATAACCGCGTGGTAGTGGTAAACGATGGAATCAGACAGGAAGGACAGCAATGGGGCGATGAACACGGAATAGAAATCGACCCCGCTTCGGTTCATTCCGTAGAGATTCTGAAAGGTCCGGCAAGTCTCATGTATGGATCGGATGCGATGGCAGGCGTCCTCATCTTCCACTCCGCTCCTACCCTTGCCAAGGGCGACATGAGAGCAAATTTCTCAACGGGTTATCAAACCAACAACGGACTTTTTGATTATTCGCTCAACTTTGCCGGCAACCAGGGCGGCTTTGTCTGGAATACCCGCTACAGCGGAAAGATGGCGCATGCCTACAAGAATAAATACGATGGTTATGTATTCGGTTCATCACTCAGAGAGCAGGCATTCTCGCAACTTCTCGGTTGGAACTACCGCCAGGGGCATTCGCATCTCACACTCGATTATTATCATCTCACTCCAGGCATCGTAGAGGGAGAAAGAGATGAGAAAACGGGCGAACTGGAAATTCCGGAAGGCTACGATGCCAAGAGTTACGGCAAGCCGATGCCTTATCAGCAAATTCATCATTACAAGGCGGTGCTCGACAATTCCTGGTTCCTGGGCGACGGCAATCTGAAACTCCTCTTGGGTTATCAGCAGAACCGCCGTCAGGAGTTTGAGGAGGAAGAGAATCCGAAGGAATGCGGACTCGATTTCATGCTCCATACCATGAATTACGACCTACATTATCTCTCGCCGGAAATGAATGACTGGAAATTCTCAACAGGTGTCAACGGCATGTGGCAACAATCAATTAACAAGGGAACAGAGTTTCTGATTCCAGCCTATCATCTCTTCGATTATGGCGTGTTTGCCACGGTGAGCAAAGAGATAGACAAACTGAACCTGAGCGGCGGCATCAGATACGATCATCGCCATCTGCACAGCGAGGCTTTGAGAGAAGAGGATGATGCTGAATCGAATGATTCTTTCCGCTTCCAGGCCTTTAAGCGCAGCTTTGAAGGAGTAACCGGAAGCATCGGATTGGCTTATGAAATCCTGCCTGATTTCAATCTGAAGCTGAACCTGGCAAGAGGATTCCGTGCTCCAAACATCAGCGAATTATCATCGAATGGTGTGCACGAGGGAACCCAGCGATACGAATTGGGAAATACCAGTCTGAAGCCAGAAAACAGCTGGCAATTCGACCTTGGTCTGGATTATTCTTCGCCTATCATTTCGGCAGAGCTCTCGCTGTTTGCCAATCGCATCAACCATTACATCTATAGCGAGAAGTTGGCAGATGAGAACAATCAGCCTGTCCTCATCGACGACACGCCAGCCTATCAGTTTACTTCGGGCGACGCCCGCATTCTGGGTGGTGAGGCAAGCATCGACATCCACCCTGTGGAGCATCTGCATATCGGCAACACCTTCTCGTATGTCAACTCGGTTCAGTTGCATCAGCCATCCGAATCAAAGTATCTGCCATTCACCCCAGCCCCTCGCTGGGTTTCGGATGTAAGGTATGAGTTTGTCTGCGACGGCAAGACTTTCGACCATCTTTTCGTAAAGCTACAGATGGATTGCAATCTCCGCCAGAACCATTATTTCGCAGCCAACGATACGGAGACCGCTACGCCATCGTACACCTTATTAAATATGTATGCCGGTACCGACGTGAAGCTCCATGGCAAGCGCCTTCTCTCGCTCTATCTTTCGGGCGAGAACCTTACCAACCGTGCTTACCAGAACCACCTGAGCCGTCTGAAGTATCTTGACGTAAACCAGGTTACAGGCAGAAGAGGCGTTTACAATATGGGCCGCAACTTCAGCATAAAGATAGTGGTTCCGATAGAGCTGTAACTCCTCTTTTAGAATAAGTAATTCCCCTTTTAGGATAAGCAATTCCTCATCAGGAATCAGAATTTTGAATAAACAAGTGCCGATAAGGATGCCAAAAGCTGCCGGAAAAGCAACTTTTGGCGCCATTATCGGCATTTTTTCGTCTAATTATTAGACAATCATTACCACTTTTCTATGATATTTCGTAACTTTGCACCATGATTAAGAAACAAGGAACGATATTGATTGTTGATGACAACCGCAACATTCTTACTACGGTAAGGATGCTGCTGGAACCCATATTCGATGGCATCATCACCATCGCCAACCCTAACTCCATCCCAGCCAAGCTGAGAGAGAAGCATCCCGACGTGGTGCTGCTCGACATGAACTTCTCCAGCGGAATCAATTCGGGAAACGAGGGATTGTACTGGCTCAGGGAAATCAAGAGCCTCAGCCCGAAAACCGAAGTGGTGCTCTTTACCGCCTACGCCGACATCCAACTTGCCGTAACAGGCATCAAGGAAGGTGCCGCCGACTTCATCGTGAAGCCTTTTGAAAACGAGAAGATGATACGTACGCTGGTAGAGGCTAGGGATAAGAATAGGGCTGTGGATAACGTTATCAACAGGAAAGGTGGAAAACCTGGTGGAAAAGATGCGCAAAGCGCTATGTATTGGGGAGATAGCGAAGTTATGAACAATTTGAGAAGTATTGTGGAAAAGGTTGCCGTAACCGATGCGAATATCCTCATTACGGGCGAAAACGGAACGGGTAAAGAGGTATTAGCCAACGAGATACACCGTTTATCCACAAGATGTGGGAAAAAGATGCTGCCTGTGGATATGGGAGCCATTACGGAAACCCTTTTCGAGAGCGAACTCTTCGGTCATGTGAAGGGTGCTTTTACCGATGCCAAGGTGGATAAACCGGGCAAGTTTGAGCTTGCCGACGGCAGTACCATCTTCCTGGATGAGATAGGAAACTTATCCTACAGTCTTCAGGCAAAACTCCTTACCGCCCTGCAACGCAGAAGCATCGTAAGAGTGGGCGGAAGTAAGCAGATTCCCATCAACGTACGACTGGTTTGCGCCACCAACCGCAACCTGCAGCAGATGGTAAACGATGGCGAATTCAGAGAGGATCTGCTCTATCGCATCAATACCATCCATCTGGAATTGCCTGCCCTGAGACAGAGAAAATCAGACATCGTTCCATTGGCAGAAAGATTCCTCCATCAATATGGCGATTTATATAATAAGGTGAATCTCCGTCTTTCGGAAGAAGCTGAGAAAAAACTTACCAGTTTGCCTTGGTACGGCAACATCCGTGAACTTCAGCACGCCATCGAGAAAGCCGTGATTCTGTCTGATGGCGGAATGATTTCTGCCGAAGATATTGACGGCGGAAACCAGCAGAAAAGAGAGAAACCCCTGGAAGAGGTTCAGACGCTCGACGAGATGGAGAGCCGAATGATAGAGAAAACCATCAGGGAATGTGAAGGAAATCTGTCGGTGGTAGCCGCAAGACTGGGCATTTCCCGCCAAACGCTTTATAATAAGATTAAGCGATACGGGTTGTAGAAGGAGTTAAAGGAGTTAAGACAATAGCTTTAGTAATCATAAAGTTCAAAGCTCAAATCTCAAAGTTCAAAGTTTCTAGATGAATAATCAGTTAGCAATCATCGTTTTATTGGTGATTTTGGTAGTTCTAGTAGCAGTCAACATCTGGCTCTACCGCCACTATCGCCGGAACATCAAGAAGGTAACCTTCCTTTTTGATGCGATAGATAATGGGGATTTCTCCTTCAATTTTCCTACGGAGAAGAGGTTTAAGGAAGATAAGATTCTGCATCAATCCCTCAACCGCATCAAGCTTTTCCTGCAGCATACGAGAGAGGAGCAGATGGATCGGGAGAAATATTACGAGCAGATTCTGAATGCTGTGGATACGGGCATCCTGGTGGTGGATAGTCACGACAACATCCTGCAGCATAACCAGGCTGCCCTCCGGTTGCTCGATACGGATGTGCTTACCCACATGAACCAGGTAAAAGAGAAACTGAAGGATGAACACCTGGCAAAGCATGAGACGCAAGCCATGCTGAAAGACAAGCACGTGCGCATCATCGCCCTGAGCGACGTGAGCCACGAACTGAGCAATCAGGAGGTGGATTCTTGGATCAAGCTGATTCGTGTGCTGACCCATGAAATCATGAATACCATCACGCCGGTTACTTCGCTGAGCGAGACTCTGCTTACCCGGGTTACAGAGGATAAAGACCTGAAGCAAGGCTTGGAAACCATCCACAAAACAGGAACCGAACTGTTGGCTTTCGTCAACAACTATCGCCGTTTCACCCATGTTCCCCAGCCTCAGCCTGCTCTTTTCTATGTGGAACCATTCCTGGAAAGAATGGCGTTGCTCTGCAACCACGAAGTAGAGATAGAAGTTTCTCCCAAGGATTTGCTAGTTTACGCCGATGAGAGCCTCCTCTCTCACGTAGTAACAAATCTTCTGAAGAATGCCGTAGAAGCTTTCAGGGGAAAGGAAAGAGAAGACAAGCAGGAATGCCGCTCCGCAGATTTGCAATCCGCGGCAAGCAAGAAGGCATTTATCCGTCTCAAAGCCTATGCCAACGCCCAGGAATCCATCATCATCGACGTGAGCAACAACGCCGGTCTCATCCCCGAAGATGTAGCCTCCCACATTTTCATCCCGTTCTTCACCACGAAGCCGGAAGGAAGCGGAATCGGTCTCTCCCTCTCCCGCCAAATCATGCGAGTAAGCGGCGGCAGCCTCTCGCTCCATCAGGACAAGGCACAGGGAATCACCACCTTCCGCATCATCATTCCATAACACAAGCACATTTTTTGAGAGAAAAGTTTGGTGCTTATCCATAAAAATCGTATCTTTGTCCCCACAAATACAGAAGATTATGGCATTCGAAAAGGAAATCAAGGAATACGAGGATTTGAGACGCAAATATCAAACCCTTATCATCAATAAAATGGATAGAGAAGAGTACATCAAATATAACGAAGTACTCTTCTCTACCCATTCGTGCGCCATTGAAGGCAACTCATTCTCCGTAGATGATACCCGGGAACTGAAGGAGAAAGGCCTGGGGATGATTCCTGCCGGAAAGACTCTCTTCGAGGCTTTCGAAATGCTTGACCACTTCGAAGCCTTTGAGTACATGATGCAAAACACGCAGCATCCACTCGACGAGAATTTTCTGAAAGAAATCAACAGGCGGGTTACCAGCCATACGCTTTCCTATCGTTCTCCAGAAGCTATTCCGGGCGAATACACCACCACAGACATGGCAGCAGGCGATACGGTATTTGGCGACCACGAAGAACTCATCGCCAGAGTTCCCAAGCTGTTGGAATCTACCGAAAAAGCCATCGTTTCAGCAGCCGTTCATCCCATGATTCTTGCCGCCCGCTTCCATGGCTTCTACGAATATCTTCATCCCTTCCGTGATGGGAATGGAAGAACAGGACGACTCGTCAGCAACTACATTCTCTTAAGATTGAATCATCCTCTCCTTATCATCCCATCCGAAGCCCGACAGGAATACATTTCTGCCCTCCGTATGATTCGTACGGAAGCAACCGACGAGCACCTCATCCGCTTCTTCTTCAAGATGGCAATACAAAGAATGGAAGAAGAGCTGAAGCAGAAAGAGGCCAACACCAAGCGATTTATGACATTCCTCTTCTAATGAAGCATAGCGTCATACGCTCAGAAGTGCCAGAAGCACTAAAGCTGATTGCCCTCCTCCACAATCTGTCCATCAAACAGGCGGATGGTGCGATGGGCTATCTTGGCATCATGCTCATTATGCGTTACCATGACGATGGTGGTGCCCTCGTGGTTCAGCTCGGTAAGCAGATGCATCACCTCGGCTCCATTCTTGGAATCGAGGTTACCCGTAGGCTCATCGGCTAGGATGAGCTTCGGACCGAAGACCACGGCACGGGCGATGGCTACTCGCTGCTGCTGACCACCTGATAGCTGGTGAGGGAAGTGCTTGGCACGATGGCTGATGGCCATTCGCTTCATAATCGCCTGCACCTTTGCCTTGCGCTCCGCCTTCGGAATGTTGAGGTAAGTAAGAGGAAGCTCGATGTTCTCCTCTACATTCAATTCATCTATCAGGTTGAAGCTCTGGAACACAAAACCGATTTCTCCCTTTCTCACATCCGTACGCTCCTTTTCCTTCAGGTTTGCCACCTCGTGATTACCCAGGAAATATTTTCCCGAAGTTGGGTTGTCGAGCAAACCGAGGATGTTGAGTAAAGTGGATTTGCCACAACCTGATGGTCCCATAATGGCGACAAACTCGCCGTCTTCTACTGTGAAAGATACGTTATTTAAAGCAATCGTCTCCACATCTTCTGTGCGGAATGACTTGCAAAGATTCTCTATTTTAAGCATTTTCTTATCTTTTTACTTTTTTACCTTTTTACTTTTAATTTTATTCATCCTTGAGATATTTCACAGGATTACTGTTCGCCACCTTGTAGCAGTTGATGACGACGGAAAGCCCGATGATGACGAGCAAGATGATGGTAACGCCGATAAACAGCAAAGGCGTCATCGTTATCTTCTCGCTAAACGACATGAGCCATTGTCTGGCTATCAGCCAAGCCCCCAAGTCGCCCACGATGATGCAAGGCAAGGCAATCTTCATGATGTCCTTCAGGAAGATGCGAAGAATATCCTTCACCTTGGCTCCGTTCACCTTTCTTATTGCAATCTCCTTGCGGCGGCGGTTTACCTCATCACTCGTATAACCCACCAATCCGAAGAGGGCGATAATCATCGTTACGATGCCGGCTACCAGAATTCCGTTGCGGAAATTGAGCTGGGAAGCATACTGGTTAGCCAATTCTGAAGCATAACTTTTCACGATGACCTTATTGTTCGGATACATCGCCTGCACCTTCGATTGCAACTCCGACAACGATTCATCCCTTAGTTCATTAAACTTAACCAACATATAGTAAGCCGTCTTGGCTGAATAGAAATACAAATCTGGAAATTCATTCATACCATCACCCCCGGTTTCCACAGCACCCCAGCGAATATTCTTGCACACGCCACAAATGGTAAAGATATTATTATCATGTCCCGTACAGGTAATTTGCTTGCCAACTACGCCATCCTTCCAATGCCACGTTTTGATGAGTTTCTCAGCACCTCGTTCATCAATAATAACCTGTCGGCAACTGTCATTTCTTTCCGTAAAGAAAGAACCCTGAACGATAGGAATATTCAGCATCTTGAAGAAATTGTCGTCCACTCCCGACATCTCCATGATATTAAAGGTATTCTTCTCGTCGCCAGGTACTCCAACCATATTTCCACTACGATCATACCCATCGAGCGGAACATTAAAAGTCGAACTGCAATCCTTGACATTCGGCATCCGTCTGATTTCTGCCAGACATTGGTTGCGCTGGTCTCTATTGCTGGCATCTATCGAAACAATCGCCACATGATCATAATCATACCCAGGATTGAGCCCCAACATCAGCTGGTATTGACCATTCACGATGTAAAGCAAACTGAACAGCAAACCAGAAATAACGAACTGGACACCCAACAAACCAAGCTTCCATCGGTTGCGATTCTCATTATAACCACGGAAAGCGATGGCTACAGGAATCTTGTTGTAAAGCCAACCTGGCAGCAAGCCGCCAACCAGCAGTACCAGAATACAGATAGCCACCAATATCCAACTGCCACGATTAAGCACCAACGTGCTTACCGGAGCAGAAAGGAAGTTTTCGATGGTTCCCTTGCAAAGGAACACAAGAACAGCCGCAAGAACAACCGCCAGTCCCACATGCACCAAAGCCTCTGAGAAAATGATGGCATGAATGTTCTTCGATTCGGCACCATAACACTTACGGACAGCCATTTCGCGAGAACGACCCACAAGATTTCCCACGATGATAAGCAGATAGTTCATCACAGAAGTGAAGAGGAGGACAAAAGCGATAATTCCCATAATCCATCCCATCTTCTTGACATAAGGATCTTGGGTGTAAACATCGCTCAATACCGTGAAATCATAGTTCAGTTCTATTCCCATATTCTTCATCTCCTTCAAAGGGAAATGATCCTCTCGCATCTTATTCACGTAAGGCTTGAGTTCTTTTGCCTCATGCCCCTTTGCTAACCGGATGTAGGACCTATAGGAATCATTTCCCACCCATTGGCCTCTGCCATCGTAGGAATATACGTATGGCACACTACACCTCGACAGAATCATCTGCGTACCATGAAAGGAAGAACCCCAGGGAAACGCTTCGAAAACACCATAGATGGTAAAAGTGGTTCCCGGATAATTGGAAAGCGTGAAATGCTTACCTACAACATTACCGCCAATCTTTGCTGCCGTTTCTGAATCGATGAGACAGGATAAGGGTTGGGATAGAATCTGTTTAGCCTTGCCTATCAATATCTTCTGTGGAAAGACATCAAAGAAACAACTGTCTGCCATCCTGATATTGGCAGAAATGATGTTCTGGTCTTCCATCTTGCATTGGGCATCATCATAAAAATAGTGAGTACTGGTAGCAGCTTCCACCATAGGCGCATATTGCTTTACACCTTGGGCAGTGGCTCCTGAAGTATTGGTAAACTCCATGGTTTCGCCATGGTTAGTACCCACTTCCGAAATCATATACGTCCTCTCCCAACTAGGGAAATACGTATCGTAAGTCTGCTCGAAATAAATCTCGGCAATAATTACCGAACTGATTGCCAATCCGAGCGCCAGACACAAGATCTTCACGAAATTGTGCTGGCCCCTTCGAGGCAGATTCTTGAATGCGTTAATAATATGATTCATATCAAATATCCTGTTTCAAGGGCGTTAGCCCAATTTATCACTAATCACTACTAGTTAATCATTATTAACTAATCACTACTAATTAAAAACCAATACATCATTATCCTTATAGGCTTCGTAGCCGCTAACGATAACCTGCTCGCCCGGCTCCAAGCCCTCAATCACCTCATAATACTGAGGATTCTGGCGACCGATGGTAATCTTGCGGCGATAAGCCTTCTTGCCACTCTTGTCTAATACAAAGATCCATTGACCACCCGTTACACTATAAAACGTGCCTTTAGGGATAATTATTGCCTGCTTCGACTGACCGAGCTGCAAATCTACATAATAGGTCTGACCGGTTCGGATGTTGCCAGGACGAACGCCCTTGAAGATGAAGTCGATGCGGAACCTGCCGTCTCTTACCTCGGGATAAACCTTGCGGACCTGCAGGAGATAATGCTTGCCGTTCTGGTCGAAGGTAGCAGTAAGTTCCGGTTTTACCCGGTCGATGTAATGCTCATCTACCTGCGCCTGCACCTTGAAATCGCTGAGGTCGTTGATGACTCCAATCTTCTGTCCAGCCTGGATGCTCTGTCCCAGTTCCACATCGAGCAAGCCGATTTCGCCCGAAATGGTGCTGCGGATGTTCAGCTTCTCCTTGCGCTGGCGAACCAGCTGCACATTCTTCTGCATGGCTTCCAGATTATCACCCATCTGATCCATCTGCGAACGGCGTAACTGGGCATCCTTCTTCAATCGCTTGCTAATGAGCGCATGCTTCTTGACAGCAAGGTCGTAATCTTCCTTAGCCTTCAGATACTCCTCGCGCGAATTGAGTTCTTCCTTGTGCAACGCCTCCTGATGCTGATAGGAGCGGCGCTTGGTAATGACATCCTGCGAAAGCGACAGTTCCTCGTTGCTATTGTTCAGACGGTCCTGCTCCATCGAAATCTGGGTATTGCGAAGCATGTCCTGCTTTTCGGCAAGTTCGCTTTCGGCATTCAGAATCTCCAGGTCGAGATTCGAATTGCTCAGTTTCACGATTACATCGCCCTTGTTCACGTGGGCACCTTCATCCACCACTTTCTCCAGAACGATACCACCTTCCTCAGAACTGATCTGCACCACGGAGATAGGAACCACCTGTCCATCCACCGAAACATAATCGTTGAACTGTGCCTTCTCCACGGTTCCGATGCTCAATCCCTTTCTGTCCACCTTCAGGGTGGAAGAGAAATTGCTCAATCCCAACCAAATGAGGACTGCGATCAAAACCGCTCCTCCGCCAATCCATGCCCAGTACTTGCGAGGCACGAGATATTTTTTCTTTTCTATCTTTATATCCATAATTTATCTTATTAAATTTTCTCCCTGATAATAAGCAACCAATCTCTGTTTGATAATGAGCAGCATCTGCATCTGGAGTTCCTTGATTCTGCTTTCCAGAAGCGTCTGGGCTGCGGTATGAAGGTCGAAGGTGGAAAGCATTCCTTCCTCAAACTTGCGGCTCGACATGTGATAGGCGAGCGAATCAGAGGCCACCTTCTTCTGCATCTGATGCAACTCCTTGGCGTAACCCTCTGCATCCATTACCGCCTGGGCTATCTGGTCGTGAAGTTTGCGACGGGTTTCCTCCAGGTTCACCTGTGCCAGTTGCCAGTCGTTACGCGCCTTCTTCACGCAGTGCCAGCGGTCGCTATTATAAATAGGTATGGAAAGGGTCAACGCGAGGTATTCGCCCTGGTTGTTGTGAAACTGCGAGGCAAACCCATCGTATTGCCCTTTCTGAGAGAGATTCTTATAATAGTTGGTAGAAATGCCGCCACCGAGAGAGAGTGATGGCAGCAATCTGCCTTTTGCTATTTTATAATCATACCGTGCCCGCTCCACTTCGTATTCTGCCGACTTTAAATCGGGAGAAATATGCAGGAAACCCTGGTAAACGGTTTCGTAGTTTACTCCAGATTCAGGAACCTCTTTATTATCAGACGTTAGCTTCAGATTCCGCTCTTCAGCTATCTGGATTTTCAGCTCTTCATCCACAGGAAAATTCATTGCGGATTTCAAGGCGAGCAGACTCTGTTTTGCCACATTCTCCTGATGCGTAAGATTGTATTCATCTTCCGCCACCTGCGATTCCATCTGCACCACATCCGGGCGCCCCTTCTCGCCCAGTTCATACAGGCGCTTCATCTTAGCCAGCATCCGCTTGCTTTCGTTCAGTTTCTCGCTTGCTATCCGAATGCTTGCCTCAGCATAGGCAGCATCCACATATTTCTGCATCACGTCGATGGCTCTATCGTCCTGAATCTTCTGCATCGCCGTGGCTGAATAATCCCGGCTCAACTTAGCCTGCTTCAAGGCGTTGATGGTGGCGAAACCATCGAAGACATTCAGTTCGGCATAAAGCTGATAGTAGTTGTTGAATGTCGTTACATTATTATAAGTATTGGTTTCCGGGTCGATGTTTCGTCCCCAGGCATACTGTCCCTGTACGCCGCCCGAAACGGTAGGCAGGAATCCTGCCACAGCATGCTGGTAATCCTGCTTGCGCTGGCGGGCGTTTACCACCTCCCGCTTCACCTCTGTAGCGTGCTCCACGGCGTAAGCCATACAGGAGTCAAGCCCCCATATCTTAGCATGGGTTTGCTCTACAGCCTCAACAGCCGTATGAGTTGCCGTCGCCACCTGCGCTGCGACCTCCAAGCTTCCCAAAGCCATCAATCCGATGTATAATCCTATTCTTTTCATTGTCATTCATTATTTTCCTATATAATGGCAATCGCCATGCCAAAACAAGTTTTTCTTGATTATCAAATAGTTAACTAAAATACCACAAAAAGAGAACTGTCCAATAATTAGACACCGCTGCCTAATTATTGGACAATCCAAATGTAAAATGGTAAAATAGATGTTTAGGAAATAAAACGAAGCTATCATCAAAATACTCTTCACTCTTCACCTTTCGGCCGGAAACCCCTGTGTTTATCGGCATTCCGAGGGGTGAAGAGTTGTTTTTATCTCTTCACCCACTCTTCACCACTCTTCACCTTCAGAAACGGAAACTGAGGCGAAAGACTGATAGGTGGATTGCAAATCAGCCAGAACTGAAGGGTGAAGAGTGGTGAAGAGTAGGTGAAGTGTGCCCGAATACTCTTCACCCTTTGGAATGCCGATAAACACAGGGGATTCGGGGCTTTTGGTGAAGAGTGAAGAGTATTTGGCAGGATGCCTATACGAAAACAAAATAAAGGAGTTTTCGATAACTGTTCCAGTAAAACAGCCGACTAGCCACTCATGCGCTAGTCGGCTGTTTGCGTTTTGCCAGTTGACTGTTTGCGTTTTGCCAGTTGACTGTTTAAATTTTGCCAGTTGGCTATTTTCGGTTCTCCCATCGGCTGTTCCCGACAAACAGCTAACCTAATAATCGGGCATAATAAAACGAATATAGCTGCGCTAACTATCGTAAGTACTTTCATCGGCCCTCGAAGCTACTTGCACTAAAGAACTGTATCTGTCATTTAAACAAATCATCCATTGTAACGACACTTTGTACCCGACCGGCATATTCATTGAACTTAAGCCCATAAGTAGTAACCAATGTAAGATGCAAGGAACTCCTGCATTTCGTTTCTTCAGCAAACGTACTCAGTTTATGGCGCAGATTCTTATCATAAGCAGCATTGATGGAGAAATCATCCTCGCAGAATTTCATTTCACAAACATTGATGACGCGGTCGGCTCTGTCAATAATCATATCTATCTGCGCACCATCTTTCTCTTTTCTGCTTTTCCAGGGACTCACCTCTGTCTGCACTCCACTAATACCGAGCGCCTGCTTGATTTGTGGCAGATGATAATAGCAAAGCGATTCAAAGGTAAAACCTCGCCATGCTGTCAGCTCAGGTGTCAGCAGGTTGTCTTTCCAGAAATGCGGATTGGTCGTCTTTCTGCCATCAATAAATGACAAATAGAATTTGCTGTAGAAATCTGTCAGACGGAAATATACCTCACGCTTGGGATAATCATACTTAACATACGATGTTATGAAATCACTCACTTCGAGTGATTTTAATGTAGCAGAAAGCCCCCCGCCATTAGGTATTTTTGTAAGCGAAACAATTTCTTTTCGCGTATATCCCTGTCTTTTTTGAGCCAGAAGGCGCACGATAGTCATGCAATCCTCCGCATTAGTAAAGAGAGAAGAATAGAGACGGTCGAACTCTAAGCCGAGTTTGGCTGCAGGCTCGAAGAAAAGCCTGTCCATATTCTGAGCCAGACTTTTGCCTTTCTGAAGCATGGAAATATAATAAGGAATGCCACCTGTAGCCATATAACATTGTATCTGGTCGAACTTAGACATCACGATGTTGTTAGCCTGATAGTATTCTTCACATTCGCCTAATGTAAACGGGCGCAACTTGATTTCATCAGTTGTGCGATCAAACAAACCGCCTTTGTTGTTTAACAGCTTGTCTGAAATCCATGACGTGGCAGAGCCGCAGACGATAAGCATGATATTCTGCTTTCCTGCAGCCCATCCATTCCAAAAATGCTCTAATGCTGTAACAAATCCCGAGCGGGGAGTGTCAAGCCATGGCAATTCATCTATGAATATCACCTGACGTTTGTCTGCATCTTGCTCTTCCAAGAGATTGATGAGTGCATCAAAAGCTTCGAGCCAAGAGGATGGTACCTTCTTACTCTTGCTGCCATAGCGAACAAGACTGGAGTAAAAACTAGCCAACTGTTGCTCCATTATTTTTTGACCACTTAACTCGTAAGGAGATAAGCCCGTATGGTAAAAGCTCATTTTATCCTGAAACAATTCTCTTACGAGAAAGGTTTTACCGACCCTTCTTCTACCATATATTACTGCAAAAACAGGTTTATTTTCCTTGTAAAGATCCAGGAGTTCCTTACTCTCTGTACTTCCCTGAAAAAGGTTGTCACTTAGGAACAAACAGAAGTGACAATGAAACGTAAGACAAGAATTGAACGTGTGTATAATGAGGACACTGGTTGGTTTGAGACCCGTGAGGTAGAGTTGAATAGCTACTCTTTTACAGATGATGATCGTATCATGATAGTTCGAGAGTATATGGAGAGTGGGCTCCCAGCAGAAGAAATCATCAAGAAATACTATATAAGCAGTCGTACAGTGCTATTTTCTTGGATGGATAAGTTCTTAAATGAAAAAGATTTGTTATCTTTGCCGCCAGAAGACCAAAACCGTGACGATATGGCAAAGACAACAAATGAACAGTTGAAAGAGAAAGATGCAGAGATTAAGCGTCTCCGCAAGGCTTTGGAGTTAGAGAAGCTTCGCTCTAAGGCATTCTCCACCATGATTGACCTCGCAGAAGAAACCTTCAATATTCCTGTGAGAAAAAAATCTGGTACCAAACAGTAAGCTTGCTCCGCACAGAGTGCCAGAGCCAAGGTTTAGGCACTCTATGTGGGCTGTTTGGTTTCACCCGGCAAGCATATAATAAGCGCAATGTCTCTGACGGCTTTGCTGAAGATGTCATTGAGTCTATCATCATTGAAAAGGCACGTGAGTATCGTAAGTCAAATCCTGGCTTAGGAGCTGTAAAGTTGCATGCCATATTGAAACAGATGTTTGAGGATACAGGCTGTTTCCCTGGTCGTGACGCATTTATTGAGATGCTGCGTAAGCATGGGCTCATGGTGCGTATAAAGCGCCGTAGGCGCTATAAGACAACAGATTCCGACCATAATTACCGCAAATATCCAAACTTGATTAAGGGAGTAGTTCCTACCCGTCCGAACCAGATTTGGGCAAGTGACATCACCTATGTTGAAACCAATGAAGGTGTGTGCTACCTCTCGCTTATAACAGACCTGTATTCCCATAAAATCGTTGGATGGGCTGTTGGTCCAACATTAGAAACTGTATATCCATTAGAAGCGCTTAAAATGGCATATAAAAGCATTGATGAAGAAACTGCAAAAGGACTCATCCATCACTCTGACAGAGGAAGCCAGTATTGCAGTCAGAATTATGTGTCTATCCTAAAAAGTCATGGCTCACAAATAAGTATGACTCAAACAGGAGATCCTTTGGAGAATGCCATAGCAGAACGTGCAAACGGCATTTTAAAAACGGAATGGCTTTATAGGATGACAATTCCTACTCGTAAAGTATGTAAGAAGGAACTGACCAGGATTATTGCGTTTTATAACGACGAAAGACCGCATATGAGTATCGGTAATCAAACACCATCTGTTGCACATACTCAAGCGGGGCCACAGCAGAAAATGTGGAAAAATCCTTGGGAAAATTCTTCTAATTAGTTGAAAATGTGTATCTTTGCATTTGAAAGAATATCATCACCGTAACCTTTCTAGGGATAGCTCCTTAAAAAGAGTAACCTAGTTAGGTATAATGGGGATTCGCTGACAACCCATATAGTGATAAAATTAAAAATGCGTAACTCATTTAGTGATAAGAAAAATAGATAGTAACATATTTAGTTTAACCATCCTAAAGGTGACAACTTTTTCACGTATAAGACACTCCTGCTTTCTTCCGATAATTTTCTGTGCCATAATCTTTGCGTTTATTTTGCTGCAAATATACAAAAAATATCGTTTCGAGCAAAATAAACGCACGCTATTTTGCTCGAAATGGGGTAAAAATATCGTTTCGAGCAAAATAAAGAGTGGCTATTCTGCGCAAAATACATCAAAAGACCCGTTTCGAGCAAAATAGCGATACATAAGAAGGGATGGAAAAGGCATCCTAAACGCAAGGACTATAATGGGGGATTTTCTAATAATCCTCCATATAACCCTTGGTAAACATATCGTAGGACAGGGCTTCCAGTTCTGAGAGCGTCATCTGCTCTACCGAATGCTCTATCTTACGTATCAGTTCGTCTCGCTTGAAATCGTCGTCATCGCTCAGGCGCGATGTAAATCTGTTACTCATTTTCTTGAATGTTAAGTGTTGAATGTTGAATGTTGAATTGGGCATACGCCACTAAATCTGTGGCATCTGTGAATTGAAAATCGCTGGCCGAAGGGAAAAGCAAATCTATGAGAAGATTACATCCGCTCATAGGTATTGATAACATTTCCATCATACGCCTCGTGGCTGATTAACCGGACGTTATGAGGAAGCATAGGCGCTGGCGTTCCAGAAGTTACGGAGTTTTCCACCGATGTGGATAACAACGTTTCTACCCTGATTTCATCCCAAAGTCCAGCATCGAGGAATGCCTGATGGGTGATGGCGCCTCCCTCTACTATCAGCGACTGCACCTTATTATTATATAAGTGCTGCATGATTTGCTGCAACACTTCCGTCTTGCCCCGTGAGAAATCCAGACCTTCGAAACAAGGATGATGGCGGTCGATGACCAGGCGCATCGGGTCCTTGCCACTCCAATCTCTAACGTTGAGCAGACTGTGGTCGCGCTCATCGGTTACGCGGCCTATGAGGATGGCATCGTTCTCAGCACGCAGCTTGTGGGAGAGCATCTTGGTGAAAGGCGAGGAAATAGCCATACCCCTACCCCCGTTGTCAAGAAAGCCATTCGCGGTCTGCGCCCATTTCAGGATGATGTAAGGACGCTGATGGGTGTTGAAGGTGATGAAGCGCTTGTTGAGTTCGAGACATTCCGCCTCCAGAACGCCTACTGTTACTTCGATGCCTGCCTCGCGAATCTTGCGGATACCGCGGCCCTGAACCTTGGCAAAGGGATCTACGCAGCCACAGACGCATCGCTTTACTCCTTTTCTTACTATCAAATCGGCGCAAGGCGGCGTCTTGCCGTAATGAGAGCAGGGTTCGAGACTCACATAGATGGTAGCTTGGCTTAACAGATGCTCATCCTCGGGCTTAACAGATGCAAAGGCGTTGACTTCAGCATGCCCTTCTCCGCATCTTACATGATAGCCTTCGCCGATGATTCTGCCATCCCCACTCACGATAACGGCTCCCACCATCGGATTGGGTTTGGCATTCTCTCTTCCGTTTTTCGCCAACTGCAGACAGCGGCGCATAAACATTTCGTCTATTTCCTTTTGCGACAACGGTTCGCCCGTCTTCACATTCTGAAAAGAAACATTATTTTGTTCCATATCTAAAACTTTTCTTCGTTTTTTACTTACTTTTCGATAAAATGTCGTACCTTTGCTCTCAAATCAAATCATAATATACGATTTAGAGATGAAAACGTATCAACAACTTTGGCAATCCATTACCCCTCTATATGAGGCGGGCGAAGCACAGGCTATCGTCCGCACCGTGCTCGATGTGAAGTACGGAATGACGCTGACCGACATAATCTGCGGCAAAGTTAATGAATTATCTGCAGATGAAGAAAGAAAACTGGAAGAAATTATCAGAAGATTGCAAAAAGGCGAACCTGTACAGTATGTTCTGGGAGAAGCTGACTTTGCAGGAAGAACCTTCCATGTAGAGCCGGGCGTGCTGATTCCGAGACCCGAAACGGCGGAACTCTGCGAGTGGATAGAAAAAGATGCAACTGAAAACAAAGGGATTACGGAAGGAGAGAAGGAAGAAAACACCATCCGCATCCTGGACATCTGTACGGGTTCGGGCTGCATCGCCATTACGCTGGGACTGGACATCGGCGGCTCGGAGGTTACGGGTTGGGATATTTCGGAAGATGCCTTGAAGATAGCACAGGGAAATGTTGCGCTACTGGATGCCGGTAACGTAAAAATAGAATATCAGGATGCCCTGAAGTTGGCGGAAACATCGGATGCCGGAAGATGGAACATCATCGTGAGCAATCCCCCATATATCTGCGAAAAGGAGAAAGCGGATATGGAGAAGAATGTGTTGGAACACGAACCCGGAATCGCCCTCTTCGTGCCCGATGAAGAGCCTCTGAAGTTCTACAGAGCCATCGCCGAATATGCCTCTTCTGCCCTCAAATCCGGAGGTGCATTATACTTCGAAATCAATCCTATCTACGAAAAAGAAACAAGGGAAATGCTGGAAGGATTGGGGTTTAAAGCTATTGATACAAAGGAAGATGCCTTCGGAAAGCAGAGAATGATGCGAGCCGGCAAATCATAAAGTTCAATGTTCAAATCTCAAAGTTCAAAGTAAAATCATCATGTTCAAATCTCAAAGTTCAAAGTATAAAAAGCCGATGACCGAGCAGCAGGCGCTCCTGAAGCTCACCACCCTCTGCACCCAAGCCGAACATTGCTCGCAAGAGATGATCGACAAGATGAAGAAGTGGGAACTGCCCGAAGATGCCATCACCAGAAACATGGAATTCCTGACCGAGAAGAAATTCATCGACGACGAACGTTTCGCACGCTTCTTTATCAACGACAAGATAAAATACAACAAGTGGGGACGCCGGAAGGTGGAACAGGCGCTGTGGATGAAACATATTCCGAAGGACATCTCCGACCCTATCTTCGAAGAGATAGAAGACGACCTGTATATGGAAACCCTCCTGCCCCTGATGAAAAACAAATATAAAACCATCAAGGCAAAGAACGACTATGAACGCTCGATGAAACTCATCCGCTTTGCCCTGGGAAGAGGATACAGCATGGAGGTTATCCACAAATGCATCGACCGGATGAAGGAAGAAGATCTGGGAGACATCGATTTCGAAGAGGAATTCTAAAGCAAAGCATCAAGTTCAATATCCAAACTCAAAATTAAGAGTAAAGCCATGCGTACCAGCCTGTTAAGAGACATATTAGATTTATTCTTCCCCCGAACCTGCGCCATCTGCGGAAATGTGCTCGCTGGCGGGGAGGAGATGATATGCATAAAATGTCTGTTCCGCATGCCGGGAACCGATACTTGGGAACAGCCCTACGACAACGAGATGGCAAAACTCTTCTGGCATCTGATTCCCATCGAACGCTGCTGCGCTCTCTTCCATCACATCAGCCATGCCACATCGGCTAAAGCCGTCTACCAGCTGAAATACATGCATCATCCTGAAATGGGAATCTATCTGGGCAGAATGCTGGCAAAGAAGGGGTTAGGCATTCAGTTTTTCGACGGAATAGACGTCATCATCCCCATCCCGCTCACCCGAAAACGAGAAAAAGAACGCGGCTATAACCAGAGCCTTCTCATCGCCAAAGGCATCCAGCAACTCACCCATCTGACCATCATCAAGGATGCCGTAAGAAGGAAAAAGTTTAGCGAAAGCCAAACCCACAAGAACCGGCAGGAAAGACTGGAAAACGTGAGCCAGGTTTTTGAAGCCGCAGCAACCTATCATGACGGGCAGGGCGAGCACCCCATCACGCAGCTCGAAGGCAAACATATCCTCATCATCGACGACGTATGCACCACCGGAGCCACCATCATCTCCTGTGCGGGAACCCTGATAAAAGCAGCCGGAAAGATGAAGATAAGCGTGCTGACTGTAGGTTTCGCACACGACTAAAGGCCCTTTTTGCCGAGAGTTAAAACATTTTAACCCTAAATATAGCCGCCGTGTGCAAAAATCATTGTACCTTTGCAAAATAATTAATAATAATTTAATCCTTTAAAGATTATGGACAAACTGAAGAAAGAATTCGCATCTAAGTTATTGAAAGTAAAGGCTATCAAGTTGCAGCCTAATGATCCATTCACATGGGCTTCTGGCTGGAAGTCACCATTCTATTGCGATAACCGCAAGACTCTCTCATTCCCAGAACTCCGCAATTATGTAAAGCTTGAGCTCGTTCACGCTATCCTGGAGCAGTTCCCAGAGGCTGATGCTGTAGCCGGAGTAGCTACTGGTGCCATCGCGCAGGGTGCTTTGGTTGCTGACGAACTGAACATGCCTTTCGTATACGTTCGTTCTAAACCAAAGGATCACGGTATGCAGAACCTCATCGAAGGTCAGCTCGACCCTAAGGCTAAGGTTGTGGTAGTAGAAGACTTGATTTCTACCGGCGGCAGCTCTCTCAAGGCAGTAGAAGCTCTCCGCAAGAACGGCAACGAGATTGTGGGCATGGTAGCTAGCTATACCTATGGTTTCCCTATCGCCGAGAAGGCTTTTGCTGATGCTAACGTAAAGCTGGTTACTTTGACCGACTATGAGCACGTAGTGGCAGAGGCTCTGGAGACTGGCTATATCAAGCAGGAAGACGTAGAGCTGCTCCACGAGTGGCGCAAGGACCCAGCTAACTGGAAGAAGTAATCAAGCTGACCCATCAATAATGAGTACAAGTACATTCGAAAGTAATATCAAACAGATTCCTCACAAGCAGGAATCTGTTTACCGTACATTGAGCGATCTGAATAACCTGCAGATGCTCAAAGACCGCTTCGAGCAGGTGAAAGACCAGATTCCTGAGGACAAGAGAAAGGAAATGGAAAAGCTGAAGGACCTCAAGTTTGATAGCGACAGCATCTCTATCACAGCACCAATGGTGGGTGAAATCAAGATGCGCATCATCGACCGCGAGGAGCCTAAGACCATCAAGTTTGAAACAGAAAACAGCCCTGTTCCTTTCAACTTCTGGATTCAGCTGCTCCCTACAGGCGAGTTCTCATGCAAAATGAAACTCACCATCAAGGCAGAACTTAACATGTTTATCAAGGGTATGGTGAAGAAGCCATTGCAGGAAGGCATCGAAAAAATTGCTGATGCGCTTGCGATGATTCCTTACCAGGATTAATAAATAAAGAAATTATGGCACATAAACTTTGGGAAAAGAACTTCGAAGTAAACAAGGAAATTGAAAGATTCACCGTAGGAAGAGACCGCGAACTCGACCTCTATCTCGCCAAGTATGACGTGCTGGGCAGTATGGCACACATCACCATGCTCGAAAGCATCGGACTCCTGGAGAAAGATGAACTCACCCAGCTCCTTGCCGAACTGAAAAACATCTACGCCATCGCCGACAAGGGCGAATTCGTAATAGAAGACGGCGTGGAAGACGTTCATTCCCAGGTAGAACTGATGCTCACCCAGAAACTGGGCGACATGGGTAAGAAGATTCATTCGGGTAGATCACGCAACGACCAGGTTCTCGTAGACCTCAAACTCTTCACCCGTCATGAGTTGAAGGAGATTGTGGACGCCGTGAAGATTCTCTTCGACGAGCTGATTCAGAAGAGCAACCAGTATAAGGACGTACTGATGCCGGGCTACACCCATCTGCAGGTGGCTATGCCTTCATCATTCGGTCTCTGGTTTGGCGCTTATGCTGAAGGACTTGCCGATGACATGCTCTTCCTTCAGGCTGCTTACCGCATGACCAACCGCAACCCATTGGGTAGCGCTGCCGGCTATGGAAGTTCATTCCCATTGAACCGCACCATGACCACCGAACTTCTCGGTTTCGACAGCATGGACTATAATGTGGTTTATGCACAAATGGGCAGAGGAAAGATGGAGCGCAACGTGGCTTTCGCCATGGCTACCGTGGCAGGAACTTTGGCAAAGATGGCTTTCGACGCCTGTATGTTCAACTGTCAGAACTTCGGTTTCGTGAAATTGCCTAAGGAGTGCACCACCGGTTCGAGCATCATGCCACACAAGAAGAATCCAGACGTATTCGAGTTGATTCGCGCCAAGAGCAACAAGCTCCAGAGCCTTCCACAGCAGGTAATGCTCATCATGAACAACCTGCCAGTAGGCTATTTCCGCGATCTCCAGATTATCAAGGAAGTGTTCCTCCCTGCCTTCGGCGAGTTGAAGGACTGTCTGCAGATGGCTGCCTACATCATCAACAAGATGGAGGTGAACGAGCATATTCTTGACGATCCTCGCTACGACCCTATGTTCTCAGTAGAAGAAGTGAACCAGCTTGCAGCCAACGGAATGCCATTCCGCGATGCTTACAAGAAGGTAGGACTGGAAATCGAGGCTGGCGAATTCAAGCCAAACAAGGATATTCATCATACTCACGAAGGCAGCATCGGCAATCTCTGCAACGATAAGATTCAGGCGCTGATGGAGCAGACCCTCTCTGAGTTCCACTTCGAGCGCATGGAGAATGCTGAGAAGAATCTTCTGAAATAAAGACAGAAAGGTTTCTGCATGAAGAATAGCATATATAATAAGGTATATATATATAATAAGGTGAAGAGCATGGCTGGAATAGCTATGCTCTTACTTTGTTCATGCGATGCAGAAAACAGCATCAGCACCAAATATCCCTGCCAGTTCTATTTCAAGTCGCAATACCATCCGGGCACAAGTCTGGAAACAGCCCTCAACGGAACGGGCATCTACACGATGGTTAGCGCCAAAAAGGTGAATGGAGCCTGGAATATCTATTCTACATTAAACGATGGGAAAAACAAGACGGAAACTATCGTTCTCTCTACACAGAAGGAGAATTATGCCAACTATACTTATCTGGGAGCGGGCAACGACCCTAAAGATGCCAAAAAGAACGGCTTCATCATGGGATTATCCAACTTCAGCGGACCTGTAGCCTGGGACCGCCAATGCCCCAACTGTCTGGAACAATATGGCGGCACCAACTATCCGCTGGAATGGACCGGCAACCGCCAATCGGTAATTTGCGACAAATGTAAACGCATCTACAGCCTGGAAAACGGAACCATCACAAGCGGCGGAAAGAGCAAAAACGACAAGGCGCTGATGAAATATCAAGTAACCTACAACGGCAAAGGAACCGATATATACGTGGGAAACTAAGCAGAAACGGAGGGCAAACGAAAAAAATGGCGCTTTCTTGTCTTAAAAAATGTAAATCGTTTGGAGATTTAAAGAAATAGCATTACCTTTGCACCCACATAACGCGGAAATAGCTCAGTTGGTAGAGCACAACCTTGCCAAGGTTGGGGTCGCGGGTCCGAGTCCCGTTTTCCGCTCAACTCTTAACGTTTACCATGCCGCAATGGTGGAATTGGTAGACACGAGGGACTTAAAATCCCTTGGCCAGTAATGGCTGTGCGGGTTCGAGTCCCGCTCGCGGCACCTTAAAGTTTTTCCTTATGAAAAAATTTGCTTACATCCTCATTTTATTCATTACGCTGGTCTTAACATCATGTGGTGTTAGCAGTGGGCATTTCAAGTTTGAAGGCAAATTTCTCAACATGAATCAAGGCGAGTTTTATGTATACAGTCCTGACGGGGGCTTCGAAGGCGTTGACACCATCAAGGTAGAAGGCGGCCGTTTCACTTTCGAAACCGAATGTAAGGAAGATTTTACCATTATGCTTGTTTTCCCTAATTTCTCTGAGCAGCCTATCTTCGCAAAATCGGGCAAATCAGTAGAAATCAAGGCAGATGCTTCGCACCTTAAGGAAATGGAGGTAAGCGGAACCGAGGATAACGAACTGATGACAAAATTCCGCAAGAACATCCTGAAAGATACGCCACCTGAGGCTAAAAAGCATGCTGAAGACTTCGTCAGAGAACATCCGAATTCTGTGTGCAGCATCTATCTGATCAGAAAATACTTCATCACTTCTACACAACCTGATTACCGCAAGGCGCTCTCACTCATCAATATCGTAGAGAAGGAACAGCCTAAAAACGGACAGTTGGCTAAGATGAAGCAGTTGGCAGAAACCATGAAGAATGTAGGCACCGGTGCAACCCTGCCTTCATTTACAGCATACGATATCAACGGAAAACTCGTTTCTAGTACAGAAATGAGCAGCGCTCCGGTTGCCGTAATCTACACCTGGGCTACCTATAACTATGACAGCCAGGACATGCAACGCGAACTGAAGAGCCGGCAGAAGGAATCGAACGGCAAGCTTAAGCTGATGGCTTTCTGTCTGGATGCCAGCAAGAGCGAATGCAAGAACAACATCAAGCGCGACTCTATCGCATGCCCTATCATCTGCAACGGCGAAATGCTGGAAGACAAGACCTTGAAGAAGTTGGGATTGGGAAACCTTCCTGACAACATCATACTTCAAAATGGTAAAATCATCGCCCGAGGCATGAAAAAGCAAGAGCTTTACAATAAGCTCGACCAACTGCTAAAATAAATACTTTCGAGCTAGTCAAGAACCCATAAAAAGCACGCCTATATGTTAGTAAAGACATATTGTGCAGCAGTTAACGGACTAGAAGTAACTACTGTAACCGTAGAAGTAAGCCTCAACAGAGGCGTCATGTACCACCTCACAGGCTTAGGCGACGAGGCGGTCAAAGAGAGCCGTAACCGAATTTCAGCAGCTCTCCAGTATAGCGGCTTCAAATTTCCGATAGCCGACATCACCATCAATCTGGCTCCAGCTGACCTCCGGAAAGAGGGCAGCAGTTTCGACTTGCCGCTTGCAATCGGACTTCTAGGCGCCAACAACAACATTCCCGAAGATCATCTGAAAGAGTACATGATGGTAGGCGAGCTGAGCCTTGACGGTACGCTCCAACCTATCAAAGGTGCCCTGCCGATAGCTATCAGAGCCAGAGCAGAGCACTTTAAGGGACTGATTGTGCCGGAACAGAACGCTCGGGAAGCGGCTGTCGTAAACAATCTTGAGGTTTACGGCATGAAAACGCTTTTCGAAGTCATACAATTCATGAGTGACAGAAGCAATCCTTCTCCTACAATCGTTGACACCCGCAAGGAATTTTACGAAAACCAGACACATTGTGAATACGATTATGCCGATGTTCGCGGTCAGGAGAACGTGAAAAGAGCGCTCGAAGTGGCTGCGGCTGGCGGACACAACCTGATTATGGTAGGTCCTCCAGGTTCCGGAAAGTCGATGATGGCAAAACGTTTGCCGTCCATTCTTCCTCCCCTCACGCTATCTGAGAGTCTGGAAACAACACAGATTCACTCCATTGCAGGCAAACTGGGCAAGAATGTATCACTCATTTCCCAACGCCCGTTCCGGTCTCCTCACCATACCATCTCTCAAGTGGCTCTGGTAGGCGGTGGAACTTCACCACAACCGGGAGAAATATCGCTCGCCCATAATGGCGTTCTGTTCTGCGATGAACTTCCGGAGTTCAATAAAACCACTCTGGAAGTACTCCGCCAGCCATTGGAAGACCGCCACATCAACATCAGCAGAGCGAAATATTCTACAGATTACCCATGTTCATTCATGTTTGTGGCAAGTATGAACCCTTGTCCATGCGGATATTATGGTGATCCGACACATCGTTGTGTCTGCACGCCAGGCCAGATTCAAAGATACATGAACAAGATTTCGGGTCCGTTACTCGACCGCATCGACATCCAATGTGAGATTAGTCCTGTTCCTTTTCAGGATATTTCGAAGGCAGCACCAGGTGAGCCAAGTGCCAAGATCAGAGAAAGAGTCATCAAGGCAAGAGAAGTTCAAGCCGAAAGATTCAAAGATTATAAAGGCATCCATTGCAATGCCCAGATGACCGAAAGAATGATTCATCAGTTTGCCGAACCCGACGAACAAGGCATAGAACTGCTCCGAATGGCTATGGAGAAGCTTTCGTTGTCAGCAAGAGCTTACAACAGAATCCTGAAAGTGGCACGAACCATTGCAGATTTGGCAGGAAGTGAACAGATTAAGCCTGACCATATAGCAGAAGCCGTGGGATACAGAACCCTCGACAGAGGCGATTGGGCAGAAAGAGGACATTTATAATCATAAAGAAGATATATGTAAAAGGATAAAAATCCGTTTTTTCCTATCATTCGCTCTAAAAAGTTGGATTTATAAAGGAAAAAAGGGAGAAAAATAGAAGAATAGCCATTTTAAAATAGTTACAAGCCTGTTTTAGAATGGCTATTTTCTTTTGTCATTACGAAAATATTACCCCATAAAGACAAAAATACCACAAAAAACAGACAAAAACGAATAGCAAAATCGTCCAAGACGGGGTAATTTCTATTCTCTAAGGAGTAATAATTGATTTTAATTAGCTTTTAAATTTACGAAAATCACTAATTCTAATAAAAATTACCCCATATAGGATAAAAAAATGCATTACCTTTGCAAACGTAAAAAGAACGCTAGCACAACGCTAGTTTAATTATTAACAACAAAACTATTAAGATTATGGATTGCATTTTTAAAATTACAAACGCAGTAAAGAAGATTGGTTTCGTAATTCTTCTTGCAGAGTTGGCCGTTATCGCCTATATGAACGTAATGTAAGAAATCTCTCTATAGATATAAATATATAAGGAGGAAGTTTTCTACATACTAAGGTAATTAGATTGTAAAAGGTCAACAACATAAGTTGTCAGAACGAATAAGCTCTTAGAAAAAGTAAATGATAATAATTAGGTACAATCCTATCAGGGAGGAGTCTGATGGAAATGTACAAGATGGGAGGCTCTTGCAGAGATGCGAAGGGCCTTTTTTCGTATCCTGCCCTACGCTATCCTTACTATAAAAACACTAAAGAACCCAGCTTTTTACACCTTATTATATATATAAGTAAGAAAAAGCGTCGATAATTCTTTCTTATCTCCAACATTTTTTGTAATTTTGCAGCCAAATAACAAAAATATATTAGCTAATATGGAACAAAAGAACTTTAAACGTACTACCGTGACTGCGGCTTTGCCTTATGCCAACGGTGGTGTGCACATCGGTCACCTGGCAGGTGTATACGTGCCAGCCGATATCTATGTTCGCTATCTCCGCCTCAAGAAGCAAGATGTTGTCTTCATCGGCGGTAGCGATGAGCATGGTGTACCTGTTACTATCCGTGCCAAGAAAGAGGGAATTACCGTACAGGAGGTGGTTGACCGCTATCATAACCTCATCAAGAAGAGTTTCGAGGACTTCGGTATCTCTTTTGATATTTACAGCCGTACCACTTCGCCAACTCACAATAAGTTTGCTTCAGACTTCTTCCGCACACTCTATGACAAGGGCGTATTGGAAGAAAAGGTAGAGGAGCAGTTCTGCGACGAGGTAACAGGCGAATTTCTTACCGACCGTAATATCGTAGGTACTTGCCCTCGCTGTGGTGCAGAGGGTGCTTATGGCGACCAATGCGAGAAATGTGGTGCTACCCTATCTCCTGAGGAGCTCATCAACCCTACCAACAAGAACAACCCTGGTCATGGTCTCGTAAAGAAGCCTACCAAGAACTGGTATCTTCCATTGAACAAGTATCAGGATTGGTTGAAGAAGTGGATTCTGGAAGGTCACAAAGAGTGGCGTACCAATGTTTACGGTCAATGCAAGAGTTGGTTGGATATGGATCTTCAGCCACGTGCGATGACACGCGACTTGGATTGGGGTATTCCTGTTCCAGTAGAGGGTGCAGATGGAAAGGTACTCTACGTTTGGTTCGATGCACCTATCGGTTACATCTCAAATACCAAAGAACTCTGCGATGCTCATCCAGAAAAGTGGGGAACATGGCAGAAGTGGTGGCAGGATCCTGAAACTCGTCTCGTTCACTTCATCGGTAAGGACAATATCGTGTTCCACTGCATCATCTTCCCTACTATGCTGAAGGCTCACGGCGACTATATCTTGCCAGACAACGTACCAGCCAACGAGTTCCTGAACCTGGAGGATGATAAGATTTCAACATCCCGCAACTGGGCTGTATGGTTGCACGAGTATCTCGTAGATTTGCCAGGCAAGCAGGATGTATTGCGCTATGTATTGACAGCCAATGCGCCTGAGACCAAGGACAACAACTTTACCTGGAAGGATTTCCAGGAGCGCAACAACTCTGAGTTGGTTGCCGTTTACGGTAACTTCGTAAACCGTGCCCTCCAGCTCACCAAGAAGTATTGGGGCGGCGTAGTTCCTGCCTGTGGTGAATTGCAGGAGGTAGATGAGAAGGCTATCGCTGAGTTCAAGGACGTAAAGGAGAAGGTAGAGCAATATCTCAACGTATTCAAGTTCCGCGAGGCTCAGAAAGAGGCTATGAACCTGGCTCGTATCGGTAACCGATACATCACAGAGTGTGAGCCTTGGAAGGTTTGGAAGACCGATCCTAAGCGTGTGGAGACCATCCTGAACATCTCCCTGCAGTTGGTTGCCAACCTCGCCATCGCCTTCGAGCCATTCTTGCCATTCTCTTCTGAGAAACTCCGCAAGATGATCAATATGCCTAACTTCGAGTGGACTCAGCTCGGCAGCACAGATTTGCTCAAGGCTGGTACCCAGCTCGGTGAGCCTGAATTGCTCTTCGAGAAGATTGAGGATGAGGTTATCGAAAGACAGCTCCAGAAGCTCGCTGACACCAAGAAGGCTAACGAGGAGGCTTCTTATCAGGCTGCTCCTATCAAGCCAGAGGTTAGCTTCGATGATTTCGAGAAACTCGATATCCGCGTAGGTCACATTCTGAACTGCGAGAAGGTAAAGAAGTCTAAGAAACTCCTGAAGTTCACCATCGACGATGGTTCTGGCGTAGAGCGCACCATCTGCTCAGGTATCGCAGCCTACTATGAGCCAGAGCAGCTGATCGGCAAGGACGTATTGTTCGTAGCCAACTTTGCTCCTCGCAAGATGATGGGCATCGAGAGTCAGGGTATGATTCTGAGTGCTGTCAACTTCGACGGCTCATTGAACGTAACTTCTCTCCTTGGCAAGGTTAAGCCAGGAAGCCAGGTTGGATAAAGAATCATAGAATCATCTGATTATCAGATAAGGTAAAAGCCTCAAATCTTTTGCGGATTTGAGGCTTTTCTTATTTCTATCCAAATATTCTTTTATAATGTAAAACGATAACCCACGGTAAAGGTCAGAGCCTTGTTCTTACAGTTATCCCAATCACCCTTGCTAGCCTTCGTCAGGCTCACGTTGTAACGGGCATCCAGAATCACGTTCATATATTCATAGCTCAAGCCCAAAGGAATGGCTACATCCACCTTCTTGGCAGGCCAAGGAGCTTCGGTCTCGTGCATTTCCTTGTATGTAATAGACCCGTTCTTGTCCTTCTGAAGGTCGGTTTCCTCTCTTTTCACCTTGCCGTCGCCACAAAGGAATCCCATCTGAACGCCTGCATTCACCGACAAACCCTCTACAAGATAGGCTTTCAGCATGAGCGGTACCTGGATATAATCGAGGTTCACATGATGATTCTTAATACCTGTATATTCCCCTTTTTCAGCATTCTCAGTCAACTCGCAGTCAGGGAAGCGCATACCCTGTCGGGCATAATAAGCACCCAGCGTAATACCCAGGCTCTTATTTATGCAATATTCCACATCTACGCCACCCATGAATCCTGCCTGATACTTAGACTCTAGTGAGGTTCCATCCAAAGTTTCCAGAGTCAACCCGCTCCAGTTAGCCAGAGATACACCAATACGAGGAATTACCGAGAATCTGCCTACCGGATTCTCCACTTCTTGTGCCTTTGCTCCCACAACAGCAAGCAGCAGCACCATCATTATAACTATTTTCTTTTTCATTTCCACAACAGTTTGTATATCATAATAACAAGAAACAAGGGATAATATTGCATCCTACAGCCATTTTTCTCCATGAAAGACCTGTTCTCGCAAAGTGTTAACAAATACAACTCATAGTTTTCTTCCCTCCAACTCACCGTTTTCTGGAGCATAAGTCATAGTTTACGCCATGCCAAACCTGCATTTATGACCTAAAAATATAACACGGACAAATTGAATTTGTCCGGTTGTTTGTCCGGCATCTTTATAATCTTCTCATAGTCAGCGATTTATATCATGCCGGACAAATTTGTCCGGACAAATTCAATTTGTCCGTGTTTTTTTTCTTGGAAAGTTTTCCTCATCCCGATTAAAAGATAAACATTTGGGGGATTTGGAACATTTCAAGCAAAAACATTTGGGGGATTTGGAACATTTTAACAAAAAACATTTGGGGGATTTGGAACTTATATGTATCTTTGCGCTCAAAATCAGCAAGTTATGAGAAAAAGAACATTTAAAAGAAAAGTGTACGACAAAATGCTCGAATGGAAGCGAGAGAGAAATGGTAGCACAGCCCTCTTGCTCAAAGGAGCACGCCGTGTAGGAAAGTCAACAGTAGCCAAAGCTTTCGCAGAAAATGAATACAAAAGCTATATCCTTATAGATTTCGCACAAGCATCTAAGGAAGTGAAACAGCTGTTTGACAACCTCATGGACTTGAACTACATATTTTTACGCCTCCAATCAATCTACCAAGTAATCTTGGAGCCACGCAAATCAGCCATCATTTTCGATGAAGTACAAATGTGCCCACAAGCCCGGCAAGCCATCAAATACCTAGTAGCAGACGGAAGATACGACTACATAGAGACAGGCTCTCTTATCAGTATCAAAAAGAATGTAGAAAACATTTTGATTCCAAGCGAAGAAACACGTTTGGATCTCTATCCGATGGATTACGAGGAATTTCGATGGGCAATGGGCGATACTGCTACATTTCCCCTTCTCAAGCAGTTTCTCGATGCAAAAGTTCCATTGGGAGCAGCGCATCGAGAAGCTATGCGCAACCTTCGTCTATATATGCTTGTAGGTGGAATGCCACAAGCCGTAAACGAGTACTTAGATACCAACAATCTGAGCAAAACAGATGCCGTAAAGCGAGAAATCATAGAACTTTATCTTGACGACTTCAGAAAGATTGACAAAACAGGAAGAGCTGCCAAGTTATTCGAGAGTATTCCTTCCGAATTAAACAAAAATTCAGCCAGATACCAGGTAGCAAGCGTATTGGATGATGCAGGCAGAAAGAATCTCATGGGAGTCTTGGCAGACATGAAAGACAGCATGGTGGTCAATTTCGCCTATCACGCAAATGATCCCAATGTTGGTTTTTCATTACATAGTGACGAAGACTACTATAAAATGTTTGTTGGAGACACAGGGCTATTCGTCACACTTGCTTTTTGGGATAAAGACTACACAGAGAACAACATTTACGAAAAGTTGTTGAGCGACAAACTGAGTAGCGATATGGGGTATGCCTATGAGAATCTCGTTGCCCAAATGCTTACCGCATCAGGAAACAAACTGTTCTATTACACATTTCCCCATGCAACAAGTCACAAGAACTATGAGATAGATTTCTTGCTATCTCGTGGCAAGAAGATTTATCCGATAGAAGTGAAATCATCAGGATATAACAGTCACAAGTCGCTAGATGAATTTTGCCAGAAGTTCTCTGATAGAATCGACAAAAGATACCTATTATATACGAAAGATTTCAAAAAAGATGGACAGACCTTATTGGTGCCAATATATATGACACCTTTGCTATAAATAAAATATAACACGGACACATTCAATATCGCTATAAATCGAAAAAGAGAGGCGAGCTTCACAGCCAGCCTCTCCCGAGAGATTTATAGAAAATGCCACTCATGGCATTCCTATATCTTGATTAAAAATATTATCTTATTAAAATATTCCATTAACAGCGATTACTCACCGTAACCCGTATTCTGCTTGATGTTAGGGTTGGCGTTGATCTCTGCCTGCGGAATGGCAGCAATAGCCTTGAAGTAATCACGATTGAAAGACTGAGCTTCCTTGCTCAATATCTTGTGCCAACCCTTATCAGCTTCACTTGTATAACGGGTGATAGTCTCGTTATTACGCAAAGCATCAAAGTAACGCTGTCCCTCGCCAATCAACTCCTTACGACGTTCAATCAAGATACGCTCAAGTGTGATGTTATCCACTGTAGCCAAAGAAGCCTCTGTTGTGGTACGATTCTTTACCAAATCATTCAGATACTCTACAGCCTTAGTCTTGTCATTATTTCTAAATGCACACTCTGCAGCTGTCAAGTAAACCTCAGAAAGACGGATAATTGGAACGATAGTAACATTACGAAGATTATCACCTTGACCACGCAACTTGTTCAGATATACCTTGTTGGTACCATAAGTTGCCACCTCTTTGGCTGCAGTTGCAGGCAAGAACATATCGTTACGAACATCTTTTGGGTCTGAAGTAAGCATGTCAACAAACTTCTTAGTAGCAACCATTTCCTTGTAGCCTTCACGCTGCTGGAGGTTACCGATACCATTCAAGTCATTGTTGTCTGTAGAACCTGCCACATTGAGACGGAACAAGAACTCACTCTCATTAGGAGTTGAAGCATCCCATGCTTTGAAGTATTGGTCACGAGTCCACAACGCTGCGCCAGAATTCTTGATAATATCCTCAGCAACAGACAAGGCGTTAGCATAATCACCCATATTCAAATAAACACGAGAAAGGATTGCCTTTGCTCCCCAAACGCTTACATAACCTGGTTCTGTCTCTGTAGCAAGAGCATTAGAGCTGATAGCCTCAGTCAAATCCTTCACTACTTGGGTGTAAACCTCAGCAACAGTGCTACGAGCAGGTTTTGCATTAGACTCCAGCACTCCTGTTACCAATGGTACACCAAGAGATGCACCCTGATCCTCTGTATATGGCTTACCATAGATACGAACAAGGTCAAAATGAGCAAGGGCACGGAGTACCTTTGCCTCTGCCGCATACTGGTCAATAGTAGCCTTAGCCTCTGCTGCATCGCTCAAAGCACCACCTTCTGCAGCAGCGATGATACGATTAGCACGGCCAATAACAATATATGGTGATTTCCAAGCTACGTTACTGGAAGAAGTACTTGAGCTAAACTCAGATGCTGTCTGATAGTTCATGTCATAGTAGAAACTTGCACGGTTAGAACCACCAATATTATTATACTGATAATCATCACCTGCATGAACATCACCATAAACGAAGAATTGCTGACCATAGTAATCTACCAAGCTGCTGTTTCCTTTCAAAGCCTTGTACATACCCGTTCTCGCAGCAGCCAAGTCTGAACTGCTGGTCAAGGCTGCATCTGCATCTGTACCATCAGAAGGAGTTACGTCCAACCAATCATTGACGCAAGATGACAGGCTGGCTGCCAAAATAGCGCAGCCCATTACCTTATATATTGATTTTAATACTTTCATTGTATTTCGTTCTTTTATAAATTAGAAACTAAGTTCGATACCAAATGTATAAGTTCTCAAAGCTGGCATTTCGAATGTACACAAGCCATCCGCTGGTGTCTCTGGATCAACATAAAGATCCTTAGACTTCCAGGTCAACAAGTTGTTGGCAGAGAAATATACACGAGCCTTGCTCAAGCCAAGGTTGCTGATCCACTCCTTTGGTGCTGAGAATCCTAAGGTAAGGTTCTTCAAGCGAAGATAATCGTTAGGCATCAACCAACGAGAAGACAACACACCCTTACCATAACCAGCCTGGAACTTAGGCAACTTAGCATTATCGCCTGGCTTCTGCCACATATCCTCCAACTTATAGTAAGAAGGGATTGCTCCATTGAGGGCGAATGTACCACCATTATCGTGCAACCAAGTAGCATAATCGTAAGAGTCACCGCCCAACTTATAGGTCAAAGTAAAGTTGAAGTCGATAAACTTCCACTTGATGAAGTTAGACAAACCGCCCTCAAGTGCTGGCTCATGATGACCAACAATAGTTTTGTTTGCCTCAGCTACATTAGTAGTGGTCTTGCGAGCATTCTCAGTTCCATCATTGATGTAATAGCTCTCCTTACCTGTCTCAGGGTCAACACCTGCATACTCATACATATAGTAAGAATAGTAAGGCTTGCCTACCTGATGAATCATGGCACCGCTGATAATCTTGTCATCATCACCTGTCAACTCTGTTACCTTGTTGGAGTTATGACCAAAGTTCAAAGAAGTAGTCCAAAGGAAGTCCTTCTTCTGAATGTTGGTAGAAGAAATGGTCACCTCAATACCTTGGTTACGCATAGAACCTACATTCTGAGCCATGGTAGCATACAGAGAAGATTCATCATAGTAACCTGGAATCATAGAGATAGGACGGTTCATAATCAAATTGGATGTATTACGTACGTAGTAATCCAATGTTACAGAAATACGGTTGAGGAATGTCAAGTCAAGACCAAAGTTCCAAGCCTTGTTCTGCTCCCACTTCAAGTCCTTGTTGGCTACACCAATGATACCCATACCATTGCTACCATTGTAGTACTCACCATACTTATAAAGGTTCATGTAACTATACAAGCCAGATGGAAGAGTTCCGTTCACACCATAAGATACACGAATCTTACCATCGCTCAATATATCCTTGATAGAATCCATGAACTTTTCTGCACCAAAGCGCCAAGCACCAGATACAGACCAGAACGAACCCCAACGATTCTCACGTGCCATACGAGAACTACCATCACGACGATAGCTTACACCAGCATAATACAAATCGTTATAGTTGTAGTTGACACGACCCAAGAAAGAAGTCATCTTTGAGTCATACTTGTAACTCTGCATAGAGGTATCGCCAGAGTTAGCGAACTCATACAAGTTGCCAGGGTAGTCTGTACCGGAAGCGTATGAGTTGTTGTTATGCCATGCCTCTGTCTCGAAACCAAGCAAAGCATCCACATTGTGGGCACCAAAAGACTTATTGTATGTCAACTGTGTCTGAGTGTTCATGGTTGTCCACTCATTGTAAGTACGCTGCATCACACCATTTGAGCCAGAACCATTACCACAGAATTTGTCCCAAAGCACATCCTCGGTAGAGTTGATGTAGTCGTAAGCTACCTTCTCACGCAACTTCAAGTTGTCCCAAATGTTCCATTCGAGAGCCAAAGTGCTGTAAGAACGTGTCGTGTTGGTTCTATCAGACATGTGCTGGTTCTCATAAATAGGGTTATAACCCTTGTTATAAGCGCCATCTGTCTTTGTCAGCAAATTACCATTCTTGTCATAGATAGCATTAGAAGGGCCAAGGAACCATGCTGCACTTGAGATGGCACCAGCAAAAGAAGCGCCACCATCCATGGCAGAGTTCTGATGCATAGATGAAATCATTGTGCTAGCATCCAACTTGAACTTACCAAAACGATGGGAAACGTTTACATTACCTGTCATACGTTCCAAGCCTGAACGGTCAACAATACCATTCTGATTTGCATATGACAAAGATGCATAGAACTTGGTCTTATCATTACCACCAGTTACACTTGCCTGATAGTTCTGATTTGAACCATTTTTGAAAAGCGCATCACGCCAGTTTGCCCAACCATTCTCTGGTTTTGCTGCATAATCATCAATATTTTGATCGGCAAAAGCTGCAGCAGAGGCATCAGTAGTACCATCAATATTATCAAAAGCATAGTTCTTCAAGCCTTGATAAATCAAGGCACGACGAGAATCACCATCCAACGTTGGACGATAGTTGATAGCCATGTTAGAGAATCCCCAGTCGCTACGGAAATCAACCTGGGTCTTACCTGCACTACCACTCTTGGTTGTAATGACAAGCACACCATTGGCTGCACGAGAACCATACAAAGAGGCTGCGGCAGCATCCTTGATAACAGTGATAGATTCGATATCGTTGCTGTTCAATGTAGAAAGTGCATTGGTACCAGAACCATTGTAACCAACTTGTGTGGAACCATCATTGAAACCACTCAAGTTACCAGAGTTCACAGGAGTACCATCAATCACAATCAATGGATCGTTACCTGCATTGATAGAACCCATACCACGAATACGGATATAGTTCATTGCACCTGGCTGGCCAGAGAAAGAAGAAATAGAAACTCCTGGGATATTACCAGAAAGCTTATCTTCAACAGAAAGTGAAGGAACATCACTCAACTTAGCTGTTGACATGGAAGCAGCAGCACCTGTAAATGAAGATTTCTTGAAGTTACCATAACCTGTAACAATCACCTCATCCAAGGATTTGTTGTCAGAAGTCAAAGCAATCTTCATGTTAGAACTTGCTTTAACAGTTTGTGGATTCATACCTATATAGGTAATCTCCAACTTGGAGCCGGCTGGAACATTCAAACTGAAGTTTCCATCGACATCCGTAACAGTACCCGTATTAGTACCAGCTACTTTGATTGATGCGCCAATAACAGGCTCACCATCCTCTGAAGCTACTACCTTACCGGTAACAGATGTTTGGGCAAAGGCTACTCCACAACTGAGAATTGCCCCCCCCACAAATAAAGCGATTCTTTTAAACATAATCTCTCTCTTTATTAGATAATAATTAATAAATTTATAATAATCGGCTGCAAAATTAGATTTTTTTTCGGATATTTGCAAATATTTTGAAAGAAAAATTTAATAACGTACATAAAAAAGTCTGTTTTTAACACTTCTACCTTGTCATATTGCAACAAAAAGGATATTTTTGCTGCAATAAGGCTATAATTTGTAAGAACAGAAATAAGAAGGTTCTTAAGTTATCTATACAGGCATCTGCCGGGTTAGACGTATTGCTTAAATACGTAGAACAAATAGATTAAATAGTCACAGTTCTACGATTCATCGGTTCTAACAATTAGTTCCGTTCGGTTGCCGGCAGTTGCCAACAAGGTTGCTGACATATGTCAATAACTCTGTTGGCATATGTCAGGAACCTTAGTGGCATATGTCAGGAACCTTGTTGGCATATGTCAGGAACCCTACAAATCTAATTCCGCAGACCAACAGATACGTTATCAATAAGCATAAGATATATCTGTTTCAGACTTATTATCTGCAAAGAATAAATAGAATAACATACTGACTGCAGGGAGCGAAATACTTGACATACCACAAAAAAGAAAACGTTTACGGCACTTTTTAGTTAAAAAATTTGGGTATATTGCACATTTTTCGTAATTTTGCGCACGATTTCAACGACTAGAACAAAACAAAGTGGTTTTACACCTTATTATATATAGAGAATGATATATGTAGGGGATTGTCGTTAGTATAAACAAAAGTATTAAGATAACAATGACTCACAATTTGTTAAAAGGCAAGCGTGGCATCATCTTCGGTGCACTCAATGAGGAATCAATCGCTTGGAAAGTAGCTGTAAAGGCTGCTGAAGAGGGTGCTACTATCGCACTTAGTAATACAGCTATGGCTTTGCGTATGGGTACGCTGGATAAGCTCGCTGAACAGATCAACGCTCCTATCATCGCAGCTGATGCGACTAGCGTAGAAGACTTGGAAAAGGTATTCACAGAGGCTCAGGAGAAACTCGGTGGCAAAATCGACTTCGTGCTCCACTCTGTAGCTATGAGCCCTAACGTTCGCAAGCATCGTACATACGATGACCTCGACTACAACTTCCTGAACAAGACATTGGACATCTCTGCTATCTCTTTCCACAAGATGTTGCAGGTAGCCAAGAAGTTGGATGCTATCAACGAGTGGGGTTCTGTAGTAGCTCTCACATACGTAGCTTCTCAGCGTACATTCTTCGGTTACAACGATATGGCTGATGCCAAGAGCATGCTCGAAAGTATCGCCCGCAGCTTCGGTTACATTTACGGTCGTGAGAAGCACGTGCGTATCAATACCATCTCTCAGAGCCCTACAGCTACAACAGCAGGTAAGGGTATCAAGGATATCGAGAACATGATGGACTTCGCCGACAAGATGTCTCCACTCGGAAACGCCGTAGCAGAGGATTGCGCTAACTACTGCGTGATGATGTTCTCTGACTTCACCCGCAAGGTAACCATGCAGAACCTCTTCCACGATGGTGGTTTCTCATCAATGGGTATGAGCCTCCGTGCCATGAACCAGTATGCTAAGGATATGGCTCCTTATGAGGATGAGAACGGTAATGTTATCTACGGATAATCAGGCAGAAGAGAAAAATCTCACTAATATACAGACAGGTATGTTCAGTAAAAATCTGAGCATACCTGTTTTTTTATTCATATCCACCCACTATCTTAAACTTGGCAACAAGCGGAAGATGATCGCTGTATCCACCCAAATATCGTGGACCGAGATAGGTGCGGAAAGGTTTCTTTCCGCCATATTTCTCATCATCTTCTAAGAGAAATGGCAAATCTCCTATCTGACAACTCATCTTAAGCCGGGAAAGCGAAGGACTGAAGAGTATCTGGTCAAGGCTTCGCCAATCTCCATGCCAGCGATAAGTAGCCTTGGCACCATGAGAGCCTTTGACGCCAACAGATATATTAATAAGGTGATGCTGATAAAGATAACGAAGAGCCGGAGAATCGGAATAATCGTTGAAATCGCCGGCTACGATAATCCTTGCACTATCATTGAGCGCATAGATAGAATCTACAGCAGAAGCCAACTGGCTGGCTACCTGCAGGCGGTAGGGACGCGAAACCTGTTCGCCGCCACGCCGGCTAGGCGCATGCAATACAAAGACATGAAGCGTATCATCATTCATAATCCGCCCCGAAGCGTAGAGAATATCTCTCGTAGGGCGAGTATCAGGCAGCGGCTTGATGCGGATGGACCGGAACTGTATAAGCGCAAAAGAAGATGGCTGATAAAGCAAAGCCACATCTATGCCTCGTTCATCAGGCGAATCGGTCATCACATAATCATAATTCACACCGCGAAGAGCTGAACGCCGGGTTAAATCAAACAGCACACTATCGTTCTCCACTTCGCAAAGCGCCACAAAATCGGGAACATGCCAGGACTTCTCCGAGGGTCTTGAAGGATTATCTGGGGAGGCGGTACCAACAAGCGACAAATCTTCATAACCCAAAGCTACTATAGTCTTGGAAAGATTTGCCAGCTTGCGCCAATAGCGATAAGGCGTCCACTTGTAACTGCTCTGTGGCAGGAATTCATAGTCATTCTTCAGCGAATCATGCTTCGTATCGAAGAGGTTTTCGCAGTTCAACTCCACAAAAGTGAGGAAACTTGATAAGATGAGAGTGAAAAACATAACATTTTATTTTGTATTGTCAACGATTTGATGTATCTTTGCAGTCGGTTTACAATGGTCCTATAGTTTAACGGATAGAACGGAGGTTTCCTAAACCTTTGATCCGAGTTCGATTCTCGGTGGGACCACGTACTTTCCTTATCATTCCAGAGATGATAAAACAATAAAGGTCGCTCCTGACAATCAGGAAGCGACCTTTATTATTTTTATATTCTTTCCAGTATCTTTCTCTATCCGACATACATCGGACAGAGAAAGAATGAAGAGTTTCTGATTACTTAACTTCAGCAACCTCCTCAGCTGGCTCTTCCTTAATCTTACGACCAAGAACGATGTAAGCCATTGGAGATGCAATGAAGATAGATGACAATGTACCGAATACAACACCCAGGATCATTGCGAATGAGAAGCTGCGGATGCTGTCACCACCGAGGATGAAGATACAGAGCAACACGAGCAATGTAGATGTAGATGTATTGATGGTACGAGCCAATGTCTCATTGATAGATGCATTGAAGAGCTGCTGACGGTCGCCCTTAGGATGCAACTTCAAGTTCTCACGGATACGGTCGAATACAACCACCTTATCGTTGATAGAGTAACCTACCACGGTCAGGATAGCACCGATGAAGGTCTGGTCAATCTCCAGTGAGAATGGAACGAGACCCCACAGGAGTGAGTAGAAACCGATTACTGTCAAGGCATCAAATGCCAAAGCTACAGTAGAACCTACAGAGAAGGCCACGTTGCGGAAACGTATCAGGATGTAGAGGAAGATAGCAATCAATGCGAAGAGCACACTATAGATAGCACCCATAGTGATATCCTTAGCTACAGAAGGACCTACCTTTGTACTACTGATGATAGAACCACCCTGACGAACATCTGGGTTCTTGAATGCCTCAACACTCTTCTGAGAAACCAGGTTAGCCTTCTTCAAGGCATTGTAAAGGATAGTCTCAGCCTCATCGTCAACAGTTGGACTGTTGCTCTCAATCATATAGTTGGTAGATACACGGATAGTCTTACCGTCTGTACCGATAGCGATAGCGCCAGTAGTTGCCTTAGAACCATCTGCATTAACGAATGCATCACCAAGAACAGTACGGATCTGCTCAGGCTCTACAGGGTTCTCGAACTGTACTACATAGTTACGACCACCAGTAAAGTCGATACTCTTGCTCAAGCCACGAACAAAGAAGCTACCTATGAATACCACAGCTGCTACGATGGCAACGGTGAAGGTAGTCTTGTACATAGACATGAACTTATACTTCTTGCCCTGCATGAGGTTGTGAGAAACTGGAGTATCAAACTTGCAGTGCATCCACTTATCGTGGTTCAACTTATAATCGTAAACCAGACGAGTCAGGAACACAGCAGTGAAGAATGAAACTACGATACCGATGATCCATGTAGTAGCGAAACCACGGATAGGACCTGTACCGGTAGTCAACAGGATAACACCAGTAATCAAAGATGTCAAGTTAGAGTCGAAGATAGCAGAGAAAGCGTTGCCATAACCGGCAGCTACAGCCTGCTTCATACCCTTACCGGAGCGGAGCTCCTCCTTGATACGTTCATATATAAGCACGTTGGCATCCACGGCAGTACCCAGAGACAAGACCATACCGGCAAGACCTGGTAACGTCAGAGCCGCCTGGAAGGACGTCAGAATACCCAGCGTGAAGAATACATTGACGAGCAATGCCAAGTTAGCCATCATACCAGGAATGATGTTGTACATCATCACCATGTAAACCATCAGGAGTACGAAAGCTACAACGAATGATACAATACCCATCTGGATAGACTGTGCACCGAGTGTAGGGCCTACAACCTCCTCCTGAACGATACGTGCAGGAGCTGGCATACGACCAGACTTCAATGTGTTAGCCAAGTCCTTGGTATCCTCGATAGTGAAGTTACCGGAAATCTGAGAGCTACCACCATCAATCTCGCCGTTTACACGAGGAGCAGAGTAAACTACGCCATCCAAAACGATAGCAATAGCCTTACCTACGTTAGCCTTGGTCATCTGAGCCCACTTACGTGCGCCCTCAGTATTCATCTTCATGCTAACAACAGGTGAACCCATCTGGTCGAACTCGTCCTTAGCATCGGTAATTACATCACCCTCCAAAGGAGCACGACCTGTAGTGGTAGTCACCTTCAAGGCGTGAAGCTCGAAGATATTCTTAGCCTTCAGGTTATCAGCTGGCTTAGCACTCCAAAGCAGACGCAAGTCTGATGGCAAAACGCGCTTAGCCACAGCAGAGTAGATAATCTTGTTGATGGCAGCAGTATCGCGAACGCTAGCATAACCAACAGTACTCAAACCACCACCGAGCTGCAAACGAGCCAACAATGGGTGAGCCTTGATAGCAGCAGCATTCTGAGCATCCTCGCCTACCTTGCTTGCAGCATCGTCCTTCTTCTTGATAGAGAACTTAGCCTCAGCCTTCTTAGGTTCAGCCTTAGCAACTTCCTTTTTAGCGGCAGCAGAATCTGCAGCTACAGAGTCTTTCTCCTCCTGACCATTATCACCATTTGCAATACGAGTATCAAGCTGCTGGAGATAAGGAGCGATTTCCTCTGAGTTGTATGTCTCCCAGAACTCAAGGTTTGCACTACCCTGGAGCATCTTACGCATACGCTCTGGCTGGCTGATACCTGGCATTTCTACCATGATACGGCCCTGCTGACCTTCCAACTTCTGGATGTTAGGCTGTACAACACCAAACTTATCGATACGGGTGCGGACAACGTTGAAAGAGTTGTCGATAGCATCCTGTACAGAAGCGCGGATAGCCTTCTCTACCTCTGCGTCGCTGCTCTGAGGAGAAACCTTGCCCTGCAACTGCTGGGTAGCGAACACTTCTGCGAGTTTATGACCTGGTGCGCTCTTATGATAAGCGTTAATGAAAAGTGACACGAAGTCACCACCGTTAGCTTCTTCCTGAGCTCTAGCTTCCTTCATGGCATTGGTAAAACCAGCGTCGGTCTTATGATCGGCAAGGTTTTCAAGTACATCAGGTACAGAAATCTCAAGAATTACATTCATACCGCCCTTAAGGTCAAGTCCAAGACCAATCTGAGTCTCCAAGCAGTTCTGGTAAGAATAAACACCTAAGTACTTAACAGAATCCTTATAATCCTGCTGAGCAATAGGATCTTTAATCTTTGCAGCCTCGCTGTCATAGTAACGTGTGGCAAACGAGAATGACAAATAGAAGATACTTGCGAGTGTCAGTAAGACGGCTACACAAATTACAATTCCTTTGTTTTGCATTTCTATTTATTGTTATTAATTATTTGTTTCTTTTCAATTGCTTTTAGGGATTCTTTCAAAAACCTCCATAAAGTTGTGCAAAAATAAGCATTTTTTTTCTTATATAAGAATAATTTGCTCTATTTTTGCTTTTTAGGGCGCATTTTTAGCTTACAAATGATAGGATAGTGGTCTGAAACGGCGATTTTATCATCAACTTTACATTCATAAGGCTCCCAATCGTCTGAACACATGATATTGTCAATGCGAACAAAAAAGCCTCCATGATGATAGCTGATACCCGGTCCGTTACCACTTGCAATGTAGCAATCCGTCAAATCTTTAGCTATCGTTCGATGAGCATAAGAGATAGGACCATCATTAAAGTCACCGCACAAAATAATACTCTGTTCTTTATGCTGCTGAATGTATTTTGCTACAGCCTCAGCCTCCGGAGCCCGTTTCTTTGTTGCCTCGGCAAGTTTTACAACGAGCAGTTTGGACGTTTCTTCTGCAGTATCAACCTGCAATTTTCCGATAACCAGATTCTTGAACTGGCGTCTGTCCTCTAAACTTAAGCCGGTTGTTTCCAAATGATTATTGATGAGAAGGACCTCTCTATCTTTCACTTTCAGACGATACGCTACACTCATATTTCCTTTCGATTCATAAGGAATTCGCTCTTTTGAAAGAATAGGGTATTTACTGAGCAACATAAGACAATTTCCACCATTCACGTGCATCGTTGTATCCTGATAAGCATACATGGGCTTGAGCATGCTATCTATCTGTTCAATATTCCGGGAAGTAGGACATGCTTCCTGCAGACAAACAATATCAGCATCCTGCTCCTGCAGATAAGCAATACAGATATTAGTTCCTTCGGCATCCTCTGTCTGTGCACCAAAATTCCAGGTATTATATGATAGAACTTTGATACAACCTTTTGGAGTTTCGCCAGAAAAGTTGATTGGCATATACTTGCGGACAGGAACAAAACAGATCAAGAAGCCTAAGAATGGAATAATGGCATACTTAGACCGGAAGAGCAACCAGAAAAGCAAAAAGCCTAAGTTAACTATAAGAAAAACCGGGAAAAGTAAGCCAAGATTAGCCAATGCGGCGAACTTTTCCGGCTGAAAGAAGTCAGAAAAGCCCACCAGCAACATGATGATGATAGTTGCCACATTAGCACCAGCTACCATCTTATATGTAAATTCCTTAAATCCTTTAAACATAGTTTCCTACTTATTACTCTGATCAAAGAGCATCTGCTTTTCACTCTGAGTCAAGCTATCATAACCGCTTTTCCTTATCTTATCCAAGATCCTATCTATCTCTTCCTGAGATACGACCTTTTCATTGGTCTTACATTCAGCATCCTGTTCATAAGTCGGATTATAAGATTCATTCTTGGTATAAGTAAAATGCGTTCTACCTGCCCGACGCTTTCCGCCGAACATACCTTTCAACTTATCGAATGCATCAGCAGAATTAGACTGATAGTAACCATTACCAATCTGCTTACGCCAATAACGGATCAGGAAGAATCCAAAGACCATACCTCCTAAATGGGCAATATGAGCCACACCGTCATCAGAGAGAGAGAATGTTGAAACCAATTCTATGACAGCATAGCCTATCACGAAGAATTTAGCTTTAATAGGAACTGGCAACGGGAAAATGAAGAGACGCTCGTTTGGATAAATCATACCAAAGGCAAGCAATATGGCATAAATAGCTCCTGAAGCACCCACGGTAGTCCATAGGTTCAGATATTGCTCCATTGTTATTCTGGCTCCATTAACACTAACATAATCATAAGCTGCCATATCCTTTGCCACATAGGTAATATACTGTGCAGCTTCCTGGAACAAACCTGCTCCCACTCCACACACTATGTAATAAAAAAGGAATTTCTTTGGTCCCCAAACTCTTTCAACCACACAGCCAAACATCCATAAGGCAAACATATTAAAGAGAATATGCTGGAAACCACCATGCATAAACATGTAGGTAACTAACTGATAAATATGGAAATCGGATGCCAGGAAGAAATGAAGCCCAAACATATCTGTCAGTTCAGAACCGCCACCCATACTCTTGTCCATCAGCATGCATGCCAGGAATGCTACTACATTCACTATCAGCAAATTCTTTGTTACAATTGGAATATTGCGCATAACTTTATTTCTATAAACAGTTTAATAATCTGAATAATATTTGTATTTTGGCGACAAAATTACGAAAAATATCCGTGAAAACACCAAAAAATAGACTTATTACACTTAAATTTCAATAATTTCAGCACTTTTCTGCTTTTTTTATTTGAACTTTCATAAGAAAAAGCTATATTTGTAAACGAATTCAACTAAGAAACAACAATATTATTCATTTAATAACGAAAAATTATGAACAAGACAGAATTGATTGACAAGATTGCAGCAGGTGCTGAGATTACAAAGGCACAGGCTAAGGCCGCTCTTGAAGCTACAACAAACGCATTGAAGGAAGCCCTCATTGCAGGTGACAAGATCCAGTTGGTAGGTTTCGGTACATTCAGCATTAACGAGCGTCCTGCTCGTGAGGGTATCAATCCAGCTACTAAGGAGAAGATCCAGATTGCAGCTAAAAAGGTTGCTAAGTTCAAGGCTGGTGCTGAGCTTGCAGATGCAATCAACAAATAATTGTAAAGATTATTTTAATTATAAATATAGGGCAGTCCTTTATGGCTGCCCTATATTTTTTTATTCTATTCAAGTTTATTCAAACTTAAATCTTCATGTTTGATCCTTTATTTTGGCTGTTTTCCGATATATGCCAAGATACCACCATCTACGTAGAGAATGTGACCATTCACTGCATTAGAAGCATCTGAAGCCAAGAAAACAGCAGGACCAGCCAACTCTTCTGGTTCCAACCAGCGACCTGCAGGAGTCTTTGCACAGATGAAGCTGTCGAATGGATGACGGCTACCATCAGCCTGACGCTCACGGAGAGGTGCTGTCTGAGGAGTTGCAATGTAACCAGGGCCCAAGCCATTGCACTGGATGTTGTACTCACCATACTCTGAGCAGATGTTACGCGTCAACATCTTCAAGCCACCCTTGGCTGCTGCGTATGCAGAAACAGTCTCACGACCCAGCTCGCTCATCATAGAGCAGATGTTGATAATCTTACCATGACCCTTCTTGATCATACCAGGGATAACTGCCTTTGATACGATGAAAGGTGCAGTGAGGTCAATGTCAATAACCTGCTTGAAGTCATCTACAGACATCTCTGTCATAGGAATACGCTTGATAATACCTGCGTTGTTTACCAAAATATCAATAACACCAAGTTCCTTCTCGATGTCAGCTACCATGTTTTTCACCTGTTCCTCATCTGTTACATCACAGATATAACCCTTTGCCTCAATACCCTTTGCTTTGTAATCTGCAAGAGCCTGATCCATGTGGTGTTGGCTACGGCAATTGAAAGCAATCTTAGCACCAGCTTTGGCATAAGCCTCAGCAATAGCGAAACCGATACCGTATGCGGCACCTGTTACGAGGGCAACCTTACCCTCCAATGAGAATAGTTTATTAAAGTCCATAATTTTATTTTTTATAAATTGTTTGATTTGTTACGAGGGCAAAGATACAAAATAATTTTGAATATCACCCTAAATCAATACGAAAGATGCACCCTTTTTACTTATTTTCTCATTTTATTGACTGCTTTTCCTAAGTTTGTCCCTTTTTACTATGTTTTATTCACACACTTATCTTATCTGAACACCCAATGTTTCTTCTATTACTTGGATGACCTGTGGGATGGAATTCGTATCAAAATCACCCGTTAGACGCTTGCTCTCATCAGAAGCCGTATAGCTTATACCAGATAATTTAGAAAGTTCCTCCAATACTTCGGATAATGGAGTGTTGTCAAAATGCAGGCGATGGGTAGCCCATGCCACATCATTGATATCATAATCTGCCAACAACTTAGGCTGGGCAGCCCCTTTCAATAGACGTGCCCGCTTGCCTTTAATCAGGAAGACACCCTCTTCAGAGTTACGAGCTGTGAAAAGCACCTTTCCGCTGGTTACCATCACTTCGGGAGCATCTGTTCTTTCATCCACCATAAACTGGGTACCGAGCACTCTTACGTGTCCATGCTCTCCCATCACATCGAAAGGATGCTGTTCATCATGCTTCACCTGATAATAGATGCAGCCCTTCATCTCCACCTTTCTGCAATCATCTTCCTGATAGGAAAGAGAAGAATGAGGCATCAACGAAACCTTCGTTCCATCAGGCAGATGATACGCCACTACTTCCGATTCGGCAGAAAGCGTCACCGTCTTTGGCTGCAAAAGCGTATAGGCTCCTATGGTGAAGAGCACCAGAATAGATGCAGCCACAGCTATCCAGCGGATGCGACGCATGCGTAAAGATACAGTTGCTGCATGCGAAACCTCTTCATCAGCAATGCCTGCCCGAGCCTTCACCTTATACAAAGCCTTCCTGGTATCCAGCTTGCCCGGCTGAAAATACTTCAGCACAAAATCCTGTTCATTCTTGTTGATCTTCATCATAGAATCCCTTTCTTCCTTTAAAATTGTCCTGTAATCTGTGCCTTGCCGGCAATGGCAAAGCACAAGGTACCTAAAATGATAAAAAGACTTCTTTTCATACTCCTCACTTTTTTATTTGGTATATATTCCGCCTTGATTATCCGATGGTGCCGATGGCAATGGGGCGATATACTTCGAAGCTTCACAGACATTAAATCCTGCCACTACACCGAAACCACCTTTTACGTTCGAATAAGTAGGTGTCACCTGCATCAATCCAGCGTCCGCCCAACTATTGCTCTGCGCATCGTTAATGCTCTTCAAGAAGCGATAGTACTCTGGAGTAACCTTGCAAAGTTGTACATTATAAGTAAAGCCAAACAAACGGTCCCAACCCTTATACGTGTGCCAATAAGAATCATTACTGTTCACTTCCAAATGCATCGTATAGGTCTGTCCATTTATCGTCCGGTCATTGAAGATATAAACATCATCAAAGTATTTGTATTCGTCAAAGCCGAAATCATAATCCAACTCTGACTTCTTGTTAATCAATGGCTCACTGGTGGTCACCATCTCAGGCCAATCGATATTTGATGCCAAACTATCAAAACACCATTCATATTCATCCTCCCTACCCAAATAATCAAGATAAGCTTGGTAATTATTAACATAAACATCATGTTGCCATCTATTGCCTTCTTTGGGAACACCTTTCAAGTTTCCATATTTCTGCTTGCGAGTTACCTTCACAGAATAATAATCCGTGGTTGAAGCAGGGTCACTAAAAGTCGCTTCCAACTTATCTACCGAGAAATAAACATCATGATCCGACGATTTCTCTTGCAAGTGGATGTCACCTATATTTACATCAACCTTCTCAGGAATGGAAGTCGAAGCAGAAACCTCGGAGAGACCATCTGCCGACACCTGGACCTCAATCTTATCTCCTGCCTTCTGCTTTCCTACGGCATAATACTGTCCTATTAGGGTAGAAAGAAGCCAACTATAGGAAACTTGAGAAAAGGACTGCGCTTCCTTTATGTTTTCAATACGTTTCACCTCCTGTGGCATTCCATTTACCTTATATACGACACTTGCATCCACGGGCAAGCGTGATTGGGTATCTATATCTCCTTTGAACGAAGAAACGGGCAAGCTTTTCGTTACAACGATAAGTGTGGTGTCTCCCTCCGTAGGAAAACAATAAAGTACCAATCGGGGAGTATCTTGCAGCTTCTTCACATCAAAATCATCTATGCAAGAAGAAAAGACCACGCTCATCAAACAGAAGAACAGTCCCCATCTCCAACTTACATTGATTTTTATTCTTCTATGATTTGTATTCATATCCAATGAAATTTCTTTTGTTTTAAAACTTGATAGTATAGCTAAATGAAGGTATTATTGGAATAAATCCCTTGTTTTTCGCCTCAAACTGCTGCGTAACCCCATTATAGTCCACCTTGACGTACATCGAGTTGAGATGGCAATAAGCATTATAGATGCTCAAATTCCAAATGCGCTCATGTCCATGCTTGGTGACATGACGGAAATCGAATCCCAAGTCCAAGCGATGATAAGCTGGAAGCGTCAAATTATTGGGGATGGCATAGACATAAGAGGCGGAATTCGACCAATTCCACCAATTCCCGTAATACTTGCCTTTTTGATCTGGCAAGATTGGCAATGCCGCCAACTGGGTTGGCACCGTGGCACGATTGCCCGTGTGATAGTTCCAGACCGCAAAGCAACTCACCTTCTTGTTAAACGCATACCGCAAGGACAGATTCAACTTATGGCGGTTGTCATACTTGTCGTAATACCAATCCTGATAGAAGTCATCATACTTTCGCTTGTTCCAAGAGAGCGTATAAGAACCACTCAAAGTCAGATGATTGGTGCGATAAGTGACATCAGCCTCAACGCCATAGAAAAGTCCCTTGCCATCCATCACTTGCGAATCCCAATGCTCAGCAGGCGGCTCTATGCCTACCCAACTGCTGTATTGAAGCAGATGCTTGGACAACTTGTAATAGCCTTCGAGCGACAGAAGCCAATGGCGGTTGGGTTGGGCATAGATTCCTGCCGCAAACTGATAAGAACGCATTGGCTTCAGATTTCGGGTAGTCGGTACCCAATAATCCGTAGGCAAGGACAAGTAGCTGTTAGAGACCTTATGCACATACTGGGTCATCTGAGTAAAGGAAGCCTTCAGCGACACCTCATTGCTCAGTTGATATTTCAGGGCAAAACGTGGGTCGATATTCAAGAAGTTCTTATTACTGATATGAAAAAGGCCCATATTGAAGCCAACATTCATACTCCAGTTGCGGTTGATATTGATTTCATCCTCTGCGTATGCCGTCCACTCATGCGCCACATGACGATTACCACTATTCATTCGGATGGTATCAACTTGGGCTGATGCATTTCCCTCATATCCAGTATAATCCAATTGCATAGCTGTCTGGGGGCGAAAGAGATGCATCGTATAGTCGCTTCCAAAACGGAAATGATGACGAGGGTTCGGACGGTAATCGAATGCCAGACGATAGCCCGCATCATAAATCGTTGAGGTATAACCATGCTCAAAGTGAGTGACAGAAGTGGCATTCTCTCCCGAAGGATTGATGTAACGATAATCATCAAAGGAATACAACTTGGAACGATTATGGGAATACACCGCTGTAATGTTTGAAAAGAGCTTCGGAGAGAACAGGTAGTTCCAATTGAGTGCAACATTAAAGTTTCCCCAATCCAGCTGCGACTTCGACAAGTCCTTGTCATAGCTTTGGTTGGGTTGATACCCATCCACCTTACTTTCATCATAATCATCCTTCACGTCCCAACTGTCTTTTCCGTGATAGAGACTCAAGTCTATCTTCGAACGGTCGTTGAAACGGTGGGTTACCTTGGCATTCAGGTCCATGAAGTAATAACCTATCGAAAGTTTGTCGTCTGGCTCAGAGAAAGCCTTGGTCAAGGGACGGGACAGCAAATCCATCCAGGAACGGCGCATACCTATATTATAAGAGGTCTTGCCTTTCCGGATAGGTCCCTCAAACTGCACACTGGCATCGAGCAGTCCGATGCGATAGGCGCCATGAAACTGATTCATGTTTCCATCGGCTGTACGCACATCCACCACCGACGACAATCTTCCACCATATCGTGCAGGAAAGCCGCTCTTGTAGAAATCCACATTCTTCACCACATCGGCATTGAAACTGGAGAAAAGCCCCAGCGCATGATTCGTATCATAAAGTGGAGTACCATCTATCAGATAAAGGTTCTCATCACCATTGCCGCCATGCACATAGAGTCCGCTTGCCAACTCCTGTCCTTCTGCCACTCCACTCACACGCTGCAGGGTCTTCACCACATCCGGCGAAGACATCAGGGCAAACTCTGTCTTGATATCCTTGTTCGAAAAGGAGCGCTTGCCGGTTTGCGTAGTAAGAAGCGGAGAGTTCAAATCGCCATCCACCACCACCTCAGGCAGTTTACCATCTACCCGGAGCGCCATATTATGATGCATATCTTTCGAAAGATTCAATTTTTCCACTTTGTCGGCATAGCCCACATACGAAAAGCGGAGCTGGTGTTCGCCCTCGGGCAGGGTAAGCGAAAAGAAACCATATTCATTGGTGGTTGTACCGATGCCATCCGTCAGATCATAGATGGTGGCATTAATCAGCGATTCGCCACTCTCGTCACGGACGTATCCGCTGAGAGTGTGGCGACGCTGAACCTGCTGAACTTTGTGATTGATATTCGTGTAAGATGTTGATATTTGTTGTACGGGTTTTCGCTTCAATATCACATAGTTCGCATTGATATTATATAGAATATGAGTTTGCTCGAAAAGCGCCTTCAGTGCTTTCTTCACCGGAAGATGCTGGATATCTGGTCCATGATACTTGATGTTCAATTCCCCATCAAGCGATGAATCATAGACGAAGTTGATTTTCCTGATGCGGTGCAGCCAATCCATCTGCTGACGGATGGTGGTAGAAGTCTGAGCCTCCACCATCATCTTCGGCGTGCCTGCCAACGTTGGAGCCGGCAAGGCTAGAATTGAGAGCGCAAAAATAATCTCTTTACCTTTCATAACTGTACTTTTATTCATTCTTTTATTGCTATAACGCAAGAATTACAGAATACCCCCATGGATGAAAGGTAAAATATAGAAAAAATCTGCAAGAAAATCATCTTTCTTGCCTCGTAAGGTCTTTAAAGCCTTGGAAATCTGATGCTCCACGGTCTTTTCCGACAGGTTCAGTTCTTCAGCTATCTCCCGATAAGTCATTCCGTCACGCTTGCTCATCAGGAAGATTTCCCTGCATCGTTCGGGCAATAGTTCGATAGCCGTCCACAGTTCTGCCTCCCGGGATGAACTTTCCTGGGCCTGGTCATCAGAAATCACGCCACATAAATCGGTAGGAGTAATCTCCGTATCTATCGGAGACTGGCGGCGCAACAGGTCGATGCAGGCATTGCGCACAGAGATATATAAGAAAGCCTTGATGTTTTCCGGCATGATGCTTCTACTTATCAATTTCACAAAACAATCCTGCACCACGTCTTCAGCCTCATCGATATCATGCAGATAATGAGTGGCATAAAGACATAGCGGACGATAATACTGCTGAAATATCAAGTCTATCTCTTGCATAAACCTTCTCTACCTAAACTAAACTCTTATATAACAAAATAACCCTCCAAATCCGCAAAGACTTGAAGGGTTATTCATGACTTGTTGTCCCAGGCGGATTCGAACCACCACTGACAGAACCAAAAACTGTAGTGCTACCATTACACCATAGGACAAGCAAATCGGCTACAAAGGTAGTGGATTTTTTCTCCACTACCAAATATTTTCAATACTTTTAACGATTACTTAACAGTAATCAAGAAGTAGTTCTTCTTACCTTTCTGAACCAAAAGATACTTGCCGTCAATCAGATCATCAGCTGTTACAACCTGATCGAAAGCAGCGAGTTTCTCCTTGTTGAGTGAAACGCCACCACCCTTAACGAGCTTACGCATCTCGCTCTTGCTTGGGAAAATCTGCATACCTTCCTGGTTGAAGAGGTCAACAGCTGTACCACCGAGCAAGTTCTTGTCGAGGTCGTAGTGAGGTACATTGGCAAATACATCATTCAATGTAGCCTCATCGAGCTGTGCCAAGTTCTCCTTGGTAGCCTTACCGAAGAGGATGTTGCTGGCTGCGATAGCCATATCCAAATCCTCCTGAGAATGAACCATTATGGTAACCTCCTCAGCCAAACGCTTCTGAAGTACACGGCGGCCTGGGTCCTGCTTGTGCTCCTCTACGAGAGCATCGATAGTCTCCTTGTCAAGGTCAGTGAAGATCTTGATGTATTTCTCAGCATCATCATCGCTTACGTTCAACCAGAACTGGTAGAAAGCGTAAGGAGTAGTGCGGTTACGGTCCAACCAGATGTTACCGCTCTCTGTCTTACCGAACTTCTTGCCGTCTGCCTTGGTAATCAAAGGACAAGTGAGGCAGAAGCACTCTGCGTCGTTACCCAATGTGCGGTGAATCAGCTCAGTACCGGTAGTCATGTTACCCCACTGGTCGTTACCACCCAACTGGAGACGAACACCATACTTCTCATACTGATAGAGGAAGTCGTAGCCCTGGAGCAACTGATAGGTGAACTCAGTGAAAGACAAGCCGTCGCGAGCCTCACCGTTCAAGCGCTTCTGCACGCTATCCTTCGCCATCATGTAGTTTACAGTGATATGCTTACCAACCACACGAGCGAAATCGAGGAAGGTGAAGTCCTTCATCCAGTCGTAGTTGTTCACCAACTCCGCCTTGTTAGGCTCATTGCCATCGAAGTCGAGGAACTTAGATACCTGCTTCTTGATAGCTTCCTGGTTATGATAGAGAGTCTCTGAATCGAGAAGATTGCGCTCCTGGCTCTTGCCAGAAGGGTCGCCAATCATACCCGTGGCACCGCCGACGAGGAGATAAGGCTTATGGCCACAACGCTGCAAGTGGCGCAACATCATGATACCACAAAGGTGACCGATGTGCAGAGAGTCTGCAGTAGGGTCGGTTCCGAGATAGGCAGACACCATGTGGGTGTTGAGATATTCCTCAGTACCTGGCATTATCTGCGCCAGCATACCACGCCATTTCAATTCTTCAACAAAATTTTTTGCCATAGAATATGATTTTTTATTATATTATATAATATGTATAAGGGGCCCAACAATACAGTCGGAAACTTACGGTACGGGATCATAACCCGAACCACCCCAAGGATTGCATCTTAAGATGCGCCAAACAGCCAAAGCCAGTCCCTTAAAGGGACCATGCTTCAGGATGGCTTGTCTCGCATACTCTGAGCAAGTGGGCTGAAAGCGACAAGAAGGTGGCGTATAAGGAGTAATACACTTCTGATAAAACAATATCGGCAGTATAAGAATCCATACCAACACCTTTCTCATGCCATGTGCTATCATAAAGAGAATCTTCATCATAAACTGCTCTCTTTCATGACTGTTTCAGATTGCATCTCCTTGATATTATCAACCAATCTATCCAAAAGTTTAGTCATTTTGGTTGAAACCAGCTTTGAAGGCTGCAATTGTTCTGTTTGCCAAACAAAAGCCACAAGCAATTGTTTTCCAACATAATTCTGCATACAAGTCTCCAGCTCTTGTTTTTGATAACGAAAAGCTTCACGTATCTGTCGCTTTACCCGATTGCGTTTTACTGCGTGCTTAAAATAACGCTTAGATACACTGATAAGAACTTGAACAGAAGGGGCTTGCTCATCTTTCTTGTCAACAAGAAGAAACACCATTCTCATAGGCCATGCCGTCATTGCTTTAGCACCACCACCAAAGAGCTGTTCTATAAGTGTCAGTTTACATAGATGCTCTTTCTTTCCGAATGTTTTATTTCTGTCTGTTGACATATCTATTCTATTAAATATTTCCTATTTATTATGACGTTTCAGATAATCTGCCAAGGCACCTGTCATAGATGGAAAAGCTTTATTAGGAGCCTCCAGATCAAGGCGTAAGCCCTCATCTTCAACCGTTTTTGCTGTAGCAGGACCAAAAGCGCCAACAGCGATATTCCCTTGTTCAAAATTAGGGAAATTCTTCTTCAGAGCCTTTACACCTGTTGGGCTAAAGAAAAGCATCATATCATAATCGAAGTTCTTGATTTCCTCTTCTGAGAAATCATTGCTTACAGTACGATACATGACACATTCTGTATGATTGAGTTTTTTCTCATCAAGCAAGTTGGCAATATCATCATTATGAACACTGCTTAATGGTACCAGATATTTCTCGGTTTTATGACGAGCCATCTGTCCCATCAACCCATCAATTTTACCTGTATCACCAAAGAACACCTTACGCTTGCGATACTGAACATACTTTTGGATGTAGAGAGCGATAGTCTCTATCACACAGAAATATTTCATATCTTCAGGAATTGTGATACGCATCTCCTTAGCTAATTTAAAGTAGTTGTCTACTGCATGACGAGATGTAAATACGACAGCAGTATAGTCAAGCAAATTTATTTTCTGCTGACGGAATTCTTTAGAAGAGAGCCCCTCTACCTTAAAGAATGGACGGAACACGCATTCTACTCCATATTGAGCCTGGATATCGAAGTAAGGAGACTTCTCACTTGCAGGTTTTGGCTGAGAAACTAAAATTTTCTTTATCATTTTGTCTTAAAAGTTTATTTTCAAATAATGACTGATTAACACAAGTCCACCCCAAAGAGCGAACAAGGGTATCACTTCAAGGGCACAAAAGTACAAAAATATTTGCAGAAACACGCCATTTCTTCTAAAAAAGATAATGTAAGCCTTCAAAAAAGCCAACAATTTAACTAATCCAAGGATAGTCAACGTGTATATCACTGCAATTTGCAATGGGAAATCGAAATACGACAAAAGCATCACCATTGGGAACAAGGCCACTCCTTGACATGATATAAGGAACAAGTATGCCTTGAGCCATTGTACATTTTTTTTCTTTTCAAAGAATACCCAACCAGAAATCACATAGAGGAACGCCTTCAACAAGAAATAGCCCCCCATACAACCAGCATATATACTGATTACCTGATATTGGTCTACGATAAACGTATCGCTGATAGATGCTTTCGAATAAATGAAATACCCGATTGCCAACAAAAGACAGGTCTGCAACACGAAGAAGAACTGGTATCTTACTTCAGAACTGGTCTCCGTCACCTCTGTTGTACCGATGCGTGGAGTACGGAAGAAGGTTTTTGCCTGGCGTATAACAAAATGCTTAGATTTAGAGAATGCTATACAAGCCAAGAGAAAACAGACCAACAGCAATGAAGTAATAAAGCTATCACCAGCTACCGTATAGGGAACAGGATCACCTGCCACCCCTAAGCGTCCACCCTTTAATTCCGGATGAAACAGAGAATCTTTTGAAAAGAATGACTCACGATAATATTGTGGCAAACTTACATCCCTAAAACTCTTACCTGCCTTATGTCCTGGCAAGTGTAATGTATCCGGCATCTTGCTCCAATGAATCTCACTGGGCTTGATATGTGCCCTAATCATGGAGTCCTGCTGAGCTGGCGTTGCATTCTTAGGCAGCCAGCTCAACACCTCTTTGGGTGTGAGCTGGCTGCTATGTTGCCTGAGCACTTGCTGTTGCGATTCAGTCTCAAGTGCGGCATCTGTCTGTATCGAATCTGCCTGTTGCACCATTCCTTAAAGTCCGAAAACTTTCTTGATTTCGTCTACCTTATCTAATTTTTCCCATGTAAAGAGTTCTACCTTCACAGTTTTAGCCTCATGATATCGGCTGGTGAAGGTTTTCTCTACTATCTCATTCTTACGTCCCATGTGTCCATATGCCGCAGTTTCCTGGAACATTGGCTGGCGCAACTTCAACTGGCGCTCGATTGCTTTAGGACGAAGATCAAACATTTCTGCAATTTTCTTTGCAATCTCGCCGTCAGTCATATTCACATGGCTTCTGCCGTAAGTATTTACATAGATACTAACCGGTTCTGCCACGCCGATAGCATAACTTACCTGAACCAACATTTCATCTGCAACGCCGGCAGCAACCATATTCTTTGCAATATAACGGGCAGCATAAGCAGCCGAACGGTCAACCTTACTGCTATCCTTACCTGAGAAGGCACCACCACCATGAGCACCCTTACCTCCATAAGTATCTACAATGATCTTACGACCGGTAAGACCTGTATCTCCATGAGGACCACCAATCACAAACTTACCTGTAGGGTTTACGAAGTACTTGATGTCATCATTGAAGAGAGCCAACACCTTATCACTCAGGTGAGTCTTTACTCTTGGAATCAGGATATTGATTACATCCTCACGAATCTTTGCCAGCATAGCATCATCATCGTCCTCACCATTTGCCTTCTTGATAAAATCATCATGCTGGGTAGAAACTACGATGGTATCGATGCGCTGTGGGATATTATCGTCTGAGTATTCGATAGTTACCTGGCTCTTAGAGTCCGGACGGAGATAAGTCATCACCTTGCCCTCCTTGCGGATATCTGCAAGTACACGCATGATGAGCTGAGCCAAGTCGAGTGATACCGGCATATAATTTTCGGTTTCCGTTGTTGCATAACCGAACATCATACCCTGGTCGCCTGCACCCTGATTCTCATCCTCCTCACGACTTACACCGCGGTTAATATCATCGCTCTGTTCATGGATAGCAGTAAGCACACCACAAGAGTCGCCGTCAAACTGATATTCGCTCTTGGTATAACCGATTTTCTTGATAGTCTTGCGGGCAATGTTCTGCAAATCAACATAAACGTTAGAGCGAACCTCACCCATGATTACTACCTGACCAGTAGTACAAAAGGTTTCGATGGCGCAATGAGCGTGGTCATCGTAAGCCAAAAACTGGTCAAGCAATGCATCTGAAATCTGATCAGCCACTTTATCTGGATGTCCTTCAGAAACTGATTCTGATGAAAACAAATATGCCATATTTTCTTACTTTATTTCTATTAATTATTGATATTCATTATTTTGCGGCTGCAAAGTTACTCATATTTTTTCAGATTTTGTCATATTCCTATATAAAAAACGTCAATTCCTTGTGCTTTATCTGTTATTCGGGCATCTTTTGTCTGTTTTATCAGAATCAAGCACTTGGTTTTCTTCACTATATTTGATATTTCGAGGATGATGTTCCAAGATAGCTCTGCGCAAATCTGAAGTTTCAAGATGAGTATAAATCTCTGTGGTTCCAATATCTTCATGCCCCAACAAGGCCTGAATTACTCTCAGATCGGCTCCACCTTTCAACAAGGCTGTAGCAAAACTATGGCGTAAAGTATGAGGAGAAATGGTTTTCTTGATTCCTGCATCATAAGCCGCATTTTTTATCATGATAAGTATCATATTGCGTGTGAGATGAGCACCTCTACGATTCAAGAAGACGTAGTCTTCCTCACCTGGCTTGATTGTCATCAGATTCCGGTCTATATACCAAAGATTGATTTCTTTCAGAGCCTTACCAGAAATAGGAACGATGCGTTCCTTGTTACCTTTACCTATGACCCTAATAAACTTTTCTTCTTCAAACACATCGCTTTTCTTTAGATTCACAAGTTCCGAAACGCGAAGGCCACAGGAGAACAGGGTTTCTATAATCGCCTTATTACGCTGTCCCTCCCATTTTTCCAAATCGATAGCCGCTTCAAGCATGTCAACCTCTTCTACAGATAAATACTCCGGCAAATGCTTTCCTATTTGGGGAGAAACCAGTAATTCGGTCGGATCGTCTTTTATATAATCATCAAGCACCAGATACCGGTAGAAAGAACGGATTCCGCTCAAAATCCGAGCTTGTGAACGAGCAGAAACACCACGATCATGCAAACTTGCAGAAAAATTCTCCAAGTCTTCCAATTTCATTTCTGTCAGCACCAAATTGTTCTTATCAGCATACTCCAAGAGAAAATTCAAGTCATGATAATAGGCATCCAACGTATTTTTGGAGAAATTACGCCCCAACTTGAGGTATCTCATATAGTTCTTTATAATTTCATTCCTCATTTTTTGTCAGTTTCCTTAATTTATTGTATCTTTGCATCGTCTTTGCATAAGACAGGAGAGTACAAAAGATCTCTGCCGCAAAGATACGAAAAAAATATGGATTACGATTAAAAATCAAGTAAATATGAAGATACAAATTATTAATGGTCCAAACTTGAACCTTCTTGGTGTAAGAGAACCGGGTATTTATGGTAGCAATTCTTTCGAGAGTTATCTGCCTAAGCTGAAAGCGAAATTCCCTGATATTGAGATAGAGTACTTTCAGAGCAACATTGAAGGCGAGTTAATCAACAAGCTGCAGGAAGTAGGTTTTTCCTATGATGGTGTAGTACTCAATGCTGGCGCCTATACTCATACCAGCATCGCCTTGCAGGATTGTATTCGCAGTTTGAAATGCCCTTGCGTTGAAGTACACATCTCTAATGTGCATAAACGTGAAGAGTTCCGCCATCATTCATATATTTCCTGTGCTTGCCTGGGCGTAATCTGCGGTTTCGGTCTGGCTTCTTACGAACTTGCCATTTCAGGAATCTTAGCACAGAAAGAAACAGAAGAGTAAGATTTCCGTTACTCTAAATCCATCAGATTATGACAGAGACTGAACTCATAGACAAATATATCTGCCAGCATATAGAGCCTGAAGGCGATTATCTGTATCGTCTTTACCGCGCCACCAATATACATACTATCCATGGACGTATGGCTAGCGGCCATATTCAGGGCAGACTTCTCAAGATGCTTGTAGAGATGATTCGCCCGAAGAATATTCTGGAAGTAGGCACATTTAGTGGCTATAGTGCTATCTGCCTGGCACAGGGATTGCAGGAAGGTGGAAAACTCTACACTTTCGAAATCAATGATGAGATGGAAGATTTTACCCGTCCCTGGATAGAAGGTTCGAATGTTGCCGATAAGATTGACTTCCGCATCGGTGATGCCAACATAGAAGCGCCCCAACTAGGCGTAAAATTCGATATGGCTTTTGTTGATGGCGATAAGCGTACCTATATAGAAACGTATGAAATGGTTATGAGCATCCTGAACCCTGGAGGCTACATCCTTGCAGACAATACTCTTTGGGATGGTCACGTCATCGATCCTGCCTACGACCGAGACCACCAGACTCAAGGCATTCGGGCTTTCAATGATTTAATAGCAAAAGATCCTAGGGTAGAGGTTGTTATCTTGCCACTACGCGATGGTCTTACACTCATCAGGAAAAAATAAAAAATCAATTAGAACAAGAAATGGCATGAATCCCCCATGAAAGATTCATGCCATTTCTTTTAGTATATGCACCCAAGTATAAGAAATTCTGTAGATTTTAACTCAACAGCCTTTTACTCAGCGCTCTTACAGGATACCATACAGCAAGCCAACCTACAGCAATTACAGTAACGAAGATAATGGCAACATCTGAGTAATGGACACTTACCGGATACGCATCAACAATAAAGGAGCCTTCAGAATCTCCCAGACGTACAAATCCATATTGCTGCTGCAAAAAGCAGAGGAGCAAGCCCAATCCAATACCGATAACAGCACCTATCACAGCTATCATTCTACCTTCAAAAAGAAATACTCTGGTAATCTGCTTATCGTTAGCTCCAAGATTACGAAGAGTCACTACATCATTTTTCTTATCAATAATAAGCATAGAAAGCGACCCGATGATATTGAAACATGCAACAACTAAGATAAAGGTCAGGAAGATATAAGCAATCATCTTCTCTATCGACATAATTTTAAAGGTATCTTCCTGTTGTTCAAATCTGTCAAGCACTTTATATTTATTACCGGCTATCTGCTGCATCTCAGCCTTTACTGCATCCAGATTGCTACCCGGTTTCAAGCGTAATTCCAAATCAGAGAGCATACCTTGCTGACCAAAGAGATTACGGGCAAATGAAATAGAAGTGATGATGTAGTTTTTATCATACTTAGCCTGTTTGACGGCAAAAAGTACGCCAGGAGAGTTGAGCGAGTCAACAACAAAGCCATCACCAGGGTTAGTCATATCCAGCTGTCCTTCCTTTTTAGGAGCATAGATTTTCAGGAAACCATCCCATTGTGCTCCTATGCCTAAATTCTGGGCGAGACGGATACCTACTGTTCCATATTCCAGATTGGCAGCATGCAAGGAGAAAGAGCCATCACCATATAAAATATCTGTAATATGAGAAAGTTCTGCAAAATTATCATCTACACCCTTGATTTTCACCATAGCCTGATGATCATTATAGATTGCAAGAGCTTGATCTTCCACGGTTTCTGTTGCAACATCTACCTGCGGCAAAAGACGAATCTTAGTAAGAATAGGATCATCTGCAGGTGCAGTTTTTCCCTCAACAGGCACAACCTTGAGTTGTGGGTCAAAACTCGTAAAGAGTGAAGCTACCAGGTCATGGAAGCCGTTAAAGACACTCAGAACGATGACCAGAGCCATCGTAGCTACCGCCACTCCTATTACAGAAATAGAACTGATGACGTTGATGACGTGCGTACTCTTCTTTGAGAAAAGATACCTGCGAGCTATAAAGAATGGGAAATTCATAATTCTATCTTACCTTATTTATATAACAGTATAGGGAGTCAAGAATTGCCGTCTTAACTCCCTTGTCTTTTTACTTCCTTACTCTTTTACTTTTTCAAGAGTTCATCAATGTGCTCCAAATAATCGAGACTATCATCAAGGAAGAAACGGAGTTCTGGAATAATACGTAACTGGTTTCTCACTTTTTTACCCAAGTCGAAACGGATCGTCTTCTCATTTGCATTGATATTCTTCAAAATCTCCTCTCCTTTTTCAGAAGGGAACACACTCAAGTAAGCAGTACAGATACTGAGATCTGGGCTTACTCTAACCTTAGTAACACTTACCATCACACCATGCATCATGCGAGTTTGTGACTGGAAGATAAGACTCAACTCCTTCTGGAGAAGTCTTGATATACGGTTTTGTCTTGTTTCTTGCATAACTATTAACTATAAATTATTAACTATAATACTATTCAAGATCTACATGTGTAACCTCCACCTGTTCATGAAGGAAAATCTGTGCAGATTCCTTGAATTTATCCTCACTCTCTGTTGTGAGATATCGGCAAGAGCCTGTTTTGGTTATCATCTGTTCCATCTGCGGATGGCGCTTCAGATAATCTTTCAGACTGTTTGCTACATATTGTCCTTGCGGAACCACTCTTACGCCATCAGGAAGATTCTTCACAATGCTGCTCATAAGAAGTGGATAATGCGTGCAACCCAAAATAATGGTATCAATATCAGCGTCCTTCAGCATCAGCTGGTCGATGCGTTTCTTTACAAAATAATCAGCTCCCGGACTATCTGCTTCATTGGCTTCCACGATGGCAGCCCAAAGCGGACAAGCCACGCCACTCACCTGAATCTCTGGCCAAAGTTTCGAAATTTCCATATTATAACTTTGGCTTTTAATAGTACCTTCTGTAGCCAGAAGTCCCACGTGATTACTCTTGGTAATAGTACCAATTACTTCGGCAGTAGGGCGGATAATACCCAGAACTCTTCTGCTGGGATCCAACTCAGGAATATCGCGCTGCTGCAAAGAACGTAGTGCCTTAGCCGAAGCCGTATTACATCCCAGGATAACGAGATGACACCCCATAGAGAAAAGTTTAAGCACAGCCTGGCGTGTGAACTTATAAACCACCTCAAACGAACGCGAGCCATAAGGAGCACGAGCGTTATCACCCAAGTACATATAATCATACTGAGGCATCATCTGGCGCAACCCATGCAGGATGGTCAGTCCGCCATAACCAGAATCAAAGACACCGATTGGTCCAGGATTAGAAGGCAACATCATTTCAAAGTCTCCTCCAGCAAAGCTGTAATATCCTCCCCCATCTCTTCGTTGAGATAAGGAGCTGCATTATTGTCTGTATTGATGATAAAGGCAAAGCCTTTCTGCTTGCCAATCTTTTTAGCTTCCTCGTTTATTTTTGCTTTGAGCGGAGCATAAGCATCATTCTCTGCTTGCTGCAACAGGCGGGTAGCCTCAGCCTTGAAGGCAATATTTTTCTCCATCAATTCACGCAATTCAGCCTGACGTTTCTCCAGAATTGTCTTGGCATAAGTGCGCTGTCCATCAAGAAATTCCTCATACTTAGCATTAAACTCAGTTTCTACACGTTTCGTTTCTGCATCGTATTTCTCACGGAGTTCATCCATATTATGCTTGGCTATAGCGTAACCAGGCATAGTATGAAAAACCTTATCAAAACTAAAGTAGCCAAAATGCAAAGGAGCAGATACAGCAATCTGTTGTTGCTGAACCTTTGCTGCAGGCGTTGTATGCTGGGCTGAAACAGTCAAAGAGATGAGAGCAAAAGCCAGAAATAAGAGATTCTTTTTCATGATGAGTGATACCGTTTATGATGAATACCTTATAAATACCTCGTTATTGAAAATGAGAAATAAGGGCAAGCACTTCTGCCTGCCCTCAATCTATATTCTTTTTACTTGCCTTGATTACTTAATCTTAGCCTGTACTTCCTTAGTAACGTCTACTACGTTAGTACCTGTATATACAGCTGCACCATCCTCGAAGATGAAGGTGTAGTTGCCAGCCTTGCCTACAGCCTCGATAGCTGTACGTACCTTTGCTACGATAGGCTGCATGAGTTCGCTGCTCTTCTTCTGCAACTCCTGCTGACCATCCTGGTAAGCCTGCTGAATTTTCTGCTGGAGAGTCTGCAACTCAGTTTCCTTCTGCTGCTTTGCTGTAGCGTTCATTGTGCTGGAACCCTTCTGATACTCGTCAGCCTTACGCTGGAACTCATCCTGCATAGACTTCAAGTCATTCTCCTTCTGCTTCTGGAGAGCTTCCATCTCGCCATTAGCCTTAGCTACATCTGGCAAAGACTGCATAATCTGCTGAGTATTTACTTTACCAAACTTCTGAGCCATCATTGTCATTGGTGCACAGAGCATCAACATTAAAATAAGCTTTTTCATTGTTCTATTCTTTTTAATTATTAATTTCTAAATGAAGTTTTCATGCTGCCAACCATTGGCAGATATACTTACCGGCTGCAAATATACAATTATTATTTGGAATAACCTAATTTTTGGAGCACTTCGTTGCTAATATCTATCTTAGGAGAGCCAAAGATGATGCCGCTGTTGCTAGCTCTATCGAGAACAAGCGAATATCCGCGCAGGTCTGAAATCTCTTTTACGGCTGTATAAATCTCTTCCTGAATAGGTCCCATCAATGCCTCACGCATCTTATAAAGATCGCCTTCTGCACCAAAATATTTTTTCTTCAAATCGCTAGCCTCCTTCTCTTTCTGCATGATGGCATCCTGCTTAGCCTTCTTCTGCTCCTGGGAAAGGAACACTACCTCGTTCTGATAGTTCTTATACATGGTGCTTGCCTCTGTGTTAAGAGCTTCTACCTCAGCCTGCCATTTGCGGCTTACTTGATTCAGCTGCTCGTTGGCACGCTCATAAGCGGGTACATTCTTCAGGATGTACTCCATATCTATCAATGCATATTTCTGTGCATGTGCTGAGATGGCTGCTACAGCCATCATCAGCATCAATACTATTTTCTTCATAAAACCCATTTTTAGAATTCCTGACCTAAGATGAAGTGGAACTGGCTTCCACCCTTCTTATATGAGCTACCATTCCATACGGTATCGAAACCGTAAGCCCAGTCAATACCCATCAGACCAACCATAGGCAAGAAGATACGTACACCGACACCGGCACTACGTTTCATGCTGAATGGGTTGAACTTCTTGGTTTCATACCAGGCGTTACCAGCCTCTACGAAGGTCAAACCGTAAATGGTTGTGTTACCTAAGAGGAATGGATAGCGAAGCTCCAATGAGAAACGGTCGTATGCATAAGCATAGTAACCGGTTGTAGGACTGTAAGATACAGAACCATTCTCATAACCGCGGAGTCCGATTGTTTCCTCACCATAATATGATGAGTATCCACTCATACCGTCACCACCCACATAGTAGGTCTCGAACGGACTCTTCTTATACTTGTTATAAGAACCGAGCAAACCGAGTTCTACACGGGTCATCAATACGAAGCACTTCTGACCCTCTGTGAGTGCAGTATAAGTCTTTGCCTTGAACTTCCACTTATGGTATTCAATCCATCTGTACTTCTCCTGCTGCTCTGCAGAATAGGTTGGCGACTTAGAATCGTTGGCAAGATTCTTGTAGTCCTTGTTGTCGAACGCACTCCATGGTGGAGTAAGGTTGACACTTGCCTCAACCTCAGAACCACGACGTGGGAAGAGTTGGTTATCGGTTGATGTTCGGTTCAATGCGATGGTCAAGTTCAAGTTGTTCGCATTACCGTTGGTCATCAACATATAGCTCCAGTTCTTCATCATGTAGCGCTGGTAAGCCAACTGTACAGACAAGGTGAAGTAATCATCCGGCCAACGGAGGCGCTTACCCCAACCGAGGCTTACACCCACCATCTGGATATACTTGTCTGGATCGTAATAATTCTCGTAGTTGTTATAGTAACTAGAACCATAGCCATATAAGTAACTCTGATAGTTGTACATGGCTGCACTATTGTAATAGTTGCTTGACACGTCGGTACTCTTACTGTAGTATGCACCTACGCTGAACTGGATAGGGCGCTTGCCGCCAAACCAGTTGGTAGAGTAGCTTACGTTATAGCTCTGATAGTAGGTACCATTGGTCTGTGCACCGATACTCAGCACCTCACCATCACCGATAGGCATGATACCACGATGCTCCTTGTTTTTGTTGAAGAGGTTTGCCATAGAGAAGTTGTTGAGCTTCAAGCCCACACGTCCGATGACACCCGTCTGACCCCAACCGAGCGAGAACTCAATCTGGTCGTTACTCTTCTGCTCCAGGTTCCAGTTTACATCAACCGTACCATCTTCAGGATTAGGCTTTACATCCGGGCTAACCTTCTCAGGATCAAAGTGTCCCATAGAAGCAAGTTCACGAGCCGAACGCATCAGAGCATCCTTAGAGAAAAGGTCGCCTGGCTTGGTACGAAGTTCACGACGCACTACGTTTTCGTAAAGACGGGTATTACCATTGATACGTACATGGCTCAGATAAGCCTGAGGTCCCTCTGTTACGCGCATCTCCAAATCGATAGAATCGCCATCAATATTGATTTCAGTCGGTTCGATACGAGAGAACACATAACCATTATTATAGTAGAGGTTAGAAACAGCGTCATCATCTTCATTCAGGCGCTTACCCAATATCTTCTGGTTATATACATCACCCTTCTTCATGCCGAGCAATGCTTCGAGATAAGCTGAAGAGTAAACGGTATTACCTGCCCAGGAGATGTTACGGATATAGTATTTCTTACCTTCATCTACCTTGATGTAGATATTAACGTGCTTCTCATCGAAGTTGCTCACGCTATCTTCCAGAATCTGAGCATCACGGAAACCATACTCATTATATTTGTCGATGAGTTTCTGCTTATCTTCCTTCCAGCGCTCAGGGGTAAACTTCTTCGACTTGAAGAAAGAAGCGAACTTACCAGCCTCATGCGTCTTGGCAAAAGCACCCTTCGAGAAGAGTCCACCCTTAATCTTGCGGTCAGAAAGCTGTTCGTTTCCATCGATTGTTATCTGATGTACCTTGATTTTTTCTTTCTTGTCAACAACAACATCCAGGATTACCTGTCCCTTGTTGGCAACATCATCGCGCTGGTTAATCTGGATATCAGCGTTCTTGAAACCCTTATCATCGAAATACTTCTTGGCGAGAATCTTGGCACGGTCGAGCATATTCGGAGTTACCTGAGTGCCCTTTACCATACCCAACTTCTGCTCCATATCTTCACGCTCGCTCTTCTTCAAACCAACATAGTTGATATTAGAGATACGTGGACGAACCGCAAGATAGATATGGAGATAAAGCTTCTCACCTACGATAGAGTCGGCAGCGATAGCCACCTTCGAGAAGAGTCCATGTTTCCAGTAGCGCTTTACGGCATTGGTAATCTCGTCGCCAGGCACAGTAATCTCATCGCCCACACTGAGTCCTGAGATACCTGTGAGAACATAGTCTTCGTAGCCCTCAACACCCGAAACATTGATACCACCAATCTTAAGGGTACGAGGTGTACCAGCATACGAGATGTCAGGATTTACGATTTTATCTTGTGCCTGAATCTGCATGCATGCCATTACGCCGAACAGCAGGATGAAAATCTTTTTAAATCTATTCATTTATACCTTATTATATATAATATGATTTTTCTATGCTTGTATGAGGTTTGCCTATTTCTCCTCCTCTTCCACCTGTGCCTCGGTTTTTCCAAATCGACGTTGGCGGTTCTGATAACTTGCTATTGCCTTGTGCAGATCTTCTTCATTGAAGTCTGGCCAGAAGGTATCACAGAAATACAACTCTGAATAAGCTATCTGCCAAAGAAGATAGTTGCTGATACGGAGTTCACCTCCTGTACGTATCAGAAGTTCAGGATCTGGCATGAAACTGGTCTCAAGATGCTTCTCGAAGTTCTCCTCTGTCAGTTTATCCTCTATCTGCTCATAGGTTGAACCAGACTCGAGCGCTTCTTTTACCATTTTCTTTGTAGCATTCAGAATTTCCCAACGTGAAGAATAGCTCAATGCCACAACCATAGTCATAGCATCGTTCTTCGCAGTATGGTCCATGGTCTCCTGAAGCTTGTCCTGTACCTGTTGTGGCAGGCGTTTCAAATCGCCTATCACACGGAAGCGGACATTATTCTTCATGAAGATTTCATCTTCGAGCGAAGTCAGTACCAGTCCCATCAAGGCAGCAACCTCATCGGCCGGACGGTTCCAATTCTCTGTAGAGAAAGTATAGAGGGTGAGATATTTTACCCCCAACCTGGTACACTCCGATGTAATTCGGCGCACGGTATCTACTCCAGCCTGATGGCCGTAGCTACGCTCCTTGCCCCGTTCTGTTGCCCAGCGACCATTGCCATCCATAATGATAGCGATGTGCTCAGGAATCCTGTTCATATCTAAGTTGTCCATCATTCTTCTTTATTACAAGTTTTACATTTTGCACTAAAACTATAGGTCACCGAAACGGCTATGGTAGAATAGCAGTCGGAATTCTTGAAAATGCCACTGCTCTTTACCCGGTAAGGGTCTTTCACACCATCCAGTTCATCGCTGAGCGAGAAATGGAAAGTCCAGGCCAATCCCAAGTTCAACCTTTCGTTTACTTTATATTTTGCGCCGATGCCTAAAGGCACGTTGGCTGTAAATACATTTTTTTCGTTACCTTTTACATAGGTTGCTCCCAGGCCACCCAGTATATAAGGAACCAGGCGCTGGGCTCCGCGATAGTCTCTGCCTGTTCCGTAAGGCCAGAAGTTGTACTCAAACACCAGATTCATATCCACCAGCGTATGATTGAAGGAATAGGGATTCTCCGCATAATCAGGATAGAAAGTATCCACATTTGCCGAAGAACCTTTTATTTTTCCAAAGCCCACGCTCAGTTTCAAGTCTTTGTAGGGGTCGAAATTGTATCTTCCCACCAGGAAACCGGCAGGTTGCATGTCGCCAAGCACATTTCCGTTAAAGTCGCCTTCATAGGTCATTACTCCCACACCGGCGCCTATCTCCATGCGATATTGCGGATCGTCCTGTGCACGAACCGCCATACAGCCCAGAGTTAAGAAGGCAAGCAGGATGATTAATCTTCCTTGCTCCAGCCATCTATATTGAAACGTCCTCTCCATACGTATCCGTTTCTGATAATCCAATAATAATGTTGCTTGTCACGGCAGAAAGCGAAACGACCGTCAGTAGCAAACTTAGCAGGCAGAACAACCATCGCATCCTGCTTCCAAGTCAATCCGGCATCCTGGCTCTTATACCATTTGCCGTTACTGCCTAAAGCAACGAAGCCTGTATCGGCAGCACAGGTAATTACCTGATCCAGCCAAGGCATCTTTCCACTTTTATTGTTTTCGATTTCCAGATAGTTCCACTGTCCATCTTCATTTGCATCATAGTCAACCGTGCGCAACCATGTGGTGGCAACCGTATCATTCAAAGCCTTGTCGCGAGTACCCATCAGCATCACGTTCTCCACATTTTTTGCAGAGAGCACGCCAGCCACATTCATTGAGACATTCTGTGTTGGCAAAGAGTCTGCATCAGTATCAAGTTTCTCTGCCTTCCAGCTGGCACCCTTATCTTCTGAAACAGAGATACCTGCAGCAGTATAAGCATAGAGATTCTTGCTGCTTGCACCAATGAGCTGCTTGATATCTGCGTTTTCAGAAACCTTTGTCCATGTTGCAGCATCGGCAGAAGCATAAACCTTGCCGCCATCTGAGATATAGAGTTCGCCATCCAGCGCTACTGCACTTTGGTAAGCGTCACTACTTAAGCCTACGCTCATCATAATAGATGACCAGGCGCTGCCATTATTGATGGCTGACTTCAGCACCTTAGTACCCTCGGCAGTCTTGCCGAATACATAGATGTAATCACCACAAGCTACAGCCTTCAGATCAGAGAACGCAGCCAACTGACTGTTGTTCTGAGCCAGCTCATGCCACTTAAACTCATAAGGCAACTCCTTATGTACGTTTACGGTAACCTGATACTCGGCATAGGCAGAGTAGTCGCTGCTGTAAACTCTAATAAGGCGAGGCACTGAGAAGTTGATGGAATCAGAGCTTGAATAGTATGCTGCGACAGAATCAGTCTTGTTGATATCCATCAGGAGAATAGGGCTGCTATTCTTGCTGCTGATAGTAGCCAATATGGCAGTATCCCTCACCCCACAAGGCAAGGAATCTACATTATAAATCCAGCGTCGTGCCTGATCTATGGAAAATTTATAGTCAGAGCCCGTCACATTAGCCTTGAGCAAGGTATCTTTACCTGCCTTCGTTTTGGTATATCTGTCAAGACTACCCAACGAGAAAGCCGTGATGGCTGTATCATGTGTATATTCTACTGTTGTTTCATCGCTGCTCAAGCAAGAAGAGAGCGAGAGCGTAGCTGTAATCAGCGCTATGAAAGCAAAAAACTTCCTTTTCATTCTATCCTATTTTATTTTTAGCTGCAAATTTACTGAGAATTCTTTAAAAACTCGACCTTTTCTCCTTATTATTATGCAAATTATTCATTTTAGGCGCATTTTTTAAGTTTTTTAGTGATTTCGAGGCGTAAAAACGAAGAAATCCCGCTTCTCTTGCGAGAAACGGGATTCCATATTTAGTATAAATTCGAAGTGTCGAATTAGAGCTGTGGACCAGCAGCAACGAGAGCCTTACCAGCCTCGTTTGTCTCATACTTCTTGAAGTTCTTGATGAAACGAGCAGCCAAATCCTTAGCCTTCTCCTCCCACTGAGAAGCCTCAGCGTATGTATCACGTGGATCGAGGATCTTAGGATCTACGCCTTCCAACTGTGTAGGAACTACGAAGTTGAAGAATGGGATAGTCTTTGTAGGAGCAGCGTCGATTGAGTGGTCGAGGATAGCGTCGATGATACCACGTGTATCGCGGATAGAGATACGCTTGCCTGTACCGTTCCAACCTGTGTTAACCAAGTATGCCTTAGCACCAGACTTCTGCATCTTCTTTACCAACTCCTCAGCGTACTTAGTTGGGTGCAACTCCAAGAATGCCTGACCGAAGCAAGCAGAGAATGTTGGAGTAGGCTCGGTGATACCGCGCTCTGTACCAGCCAACTTAGCTGTGAAGCCAGAGAGGAAGTAGTACTTAGTCTGCTCAGCGTTCAAGATAGATACTGGTGGCAATACACCGAATGCATCTGCTGAGAGGAAGATAACCTGCTTAGCAGCTGGACCCTGAGAGAATGGACGCTGGATGTTCTTGATGTGGTAGATAGGATAAGATACACGAGTATTCTCGGTAACAGTCTTATCTGCGAAGTCAATCTTACCATCCTTAGCTACAGTTACGTTCTCGAGGAGAGCGTCACGTGTGATAGCACCGTAGATGTCTGGCTCAGACTCCTTGTCGAGGTTGATAACCTTAGCGTAGCAACCACCTTCGAAGTTGAACACACCCTCGTCGTCCCATCCGTGCTCATCGTCACCGATCAACTTACGCTTAGGGTCTGTTGACAATGTAGTCTTACCTGTACCAGAAAGACCGAAGAAGATAGCAGTGTTCTCACCGTTCATATCTGTGTTGGCAGAGCAGTGCATAGAAGCCATACCCTTCAATGGCAAGAAGTAGTTCATCATAGAGAACATACCCTTCTTCATCTCACCACCATACCATGTGTTGATGATAACCTGCTCCTTAGAAGTTACGTTGAATACAACGGCTGTCTCTGAGTGGAGACCCAACTCCTTCCAGTTCTCAACCTTTGCCTTAGAAGCATTGTAAACGATGAAGTCTGGCTCCTGATCGAACTCAGCCTCGTTCTGAGGACGGATGAACATATTTGTTACGAAGTGTGCCTGCCATGCTACCTCAACGATGAAACGTACCTTCATACGTGTATCCTTGTGTGTACCGCAGAAACCATCTACTACGAACAACTTCTTATTAGAAAGCTCCTTCTTAGCGATCTCCTTAACGGCGTTCCATGCCTCTGGAGTTGCCTTGTGGTTATCGTTGTGATACTCCTCAGAATCCCACCATACAGTGTCGTGAGATGTAGCATCGTCAACGATGAACTTGTCTTTAGGAGAACGACCAGTGTAAATACCAGTCATTACGTTAACTGCACCGAGCTCAGTCTCCTGACCAACCTCAAAACCCTCGAGACCTTCCTTAGTCTCCTCATTGAACAATACCTCATAAGAAGGATTGTAGAGAACCTCAGTTGTACCTGTGATTCCGTACTTTGCTAAAACTGACTTATCAAACTTTGCCATTTTATTTTAAATGTATTTAAGTTGTGAATAATTTCTCTTTACCTTTTTACCTTGGTTGGCAGAAGAAATCATCATTCTCCCAAAACCGCCGCAAAGTTACGAAAAATATGTTTTATAGCAAAGATTCTTAGGTATTATTCTTTCTTTTTAAAAGCTTTTTAGGTTAAAGAACTTAAAAAAAGCCGATTCGACCGACATTTGCCACGTTGACTTTGCAAAAAATCTCTGCTTAGAGAAAAACAAGCAGAGATTTACACCTATTTTATATATAAGAGGATATTTGAAGGAAAAATAAGATAGCAACAGTTCTTTCATTCCTCCAGAGAGAAAATAATTGCCCAAACATTTTGCCGTTTCCGAGATTTATTATATCTTTGCAGAAAAACTACAGCTATATGAAGATAAATAATCTGAGCGAGCACAATTGCATCATCAACCGCTATCTGGCAGAGATGCGTGACTGCGATTATCAAAAGAACCGATTGCTCTTCCGCAACAACATTATGAGAATCGGTGAGTATGAAGCCTTTGAAATATCAAAGACTCTTAATTACGAAAAGACTGAGGTGACTACACCACTCGGTGTGGCCCAGGTCAATCTTCCTACCGAAAAGATTGTCATCGGTACTATATTCCGTGCCGGACTTCCTTTCCACGAAGGTTTCCTCAATATTTTCGACCACTCTGGCAATGCCTTTGTGAGTGCTTATCGCGAGTATACCAACAAGGAGCATACTGAGGTGGGCGTACATATCGAATACCTCGCTACACCTGATCTTACGGATAAGGTGCTCATCATTGCCGACCCTATGCTTGCCACAGGTATCAGCATGGAGATGGGCATGAAGGCTTTCCTCACCAAGGGCAATCCTAAACATATCCACATTGCCTGTGTTCTCGCTGCACCTGAGGGCATTGAGCACGTCAAGAAGACCTTCCCTGAGGACAAGACTACCATCTGGTGTGCCTCTATTGATGAGGGGTTGAACGAGCATAAGTATATCGTGCCAGGCTTCGGCGACGCCGGCGACTTGTGCTATGGCAGCAAGCTCTAAGCCGCAGGCTTTATAAATTCGTACGCTTTATATAAAGTATAGCAACTCTACTCTGAAATACTCTTCACTCTTCACCTTTCGGCCCGAAACCCCTGTGTTTATCGGCATTCCGAGGGGTGAAGAGTTATTTTTATCTCTTCACCTACTCTTCACCACTCTTCACCAACAGACATTAAAAAAACTGAACTTTCGCATGCGGTTCAAGTACGGGCTGAAGACCCAAAAGCTCCTAGCCCAGGGCGTGTGGGGCAAAACTTACGAAAGTTCAATTAAAAAGAGGTACAAGACCGCTTCAACAGAAGGTGAAGAGTGGTGAAGAGTGGGTGAAGAGTGCCCGAACACTCTTCACCCCTCGGAATGCCGATAAACACAGGGGGTTCGGAGCATTTGGTGAAGAGTGAAGAGTTTTTCGTCTATCGCATAAAAAAGAAAATCAGACGTCTAAAAGGTTATCAGATAAACCCAGTTCCGAGGACTGTTAAAGACAGACAGCCGACTAGCGGATAAGGTGCTAGTCGGCTGTCCGGCTTCTGCCAGTTGGCTGTCCTACGCAAACAGCCAACTTATCTCCGAAAGATAAAACCTTTAATAATGGAACGAGCTGCCCCCCAGGAACTCTCGCAGAAGCGAAGTAGGCGGCAGATTATTATAAGGTATACCCTTGAAATATTTCAGGAACTTAAGCAACCGGTAAGCTTCAGCATATTCCTCGCAGTTTTCCGGAACCTGCTGCAGCAATGGTTCTGCCTACGTCTCGATGTAATCTTTACTACGTCGGGACGCATTTTCTGCCCCATCGCCCCCTTACGATAGGTAATGATACCTTTTCCGACGAGTAGCGATGTTTATTTCCCTACTGTCCACAGCCTTGACAATCGACTGCAAGACTCTCGCCAGTCAACTGTTTGACTTTCGCCAATCAGCTGTTCTTCGCAAACAGCCATGCCTTTGATGGCTGCTTTTCCACCCTAAAAACCTCTGCTACCTCCGTCCATACTACGTAACATTCTAGAAAAACACACCTACTATAAAATTGAAAAAGTTTTTGTAACATAAGACAAAGTCTATTCCAAAATTAACTTGTAACTTTGCAGCCACAATTTAATTATTAACAAAAAGATCAAGCGTATGAAAAAGTTTACGAATTTATGCTTTGCAATTCTTTCAATATTTTGTAGCTGTCAAGGCAATATTGAAGATGTCCAAAACTCTACCCAATTTCAAACAACCCATGAAGCGACCAATGAATGCAATTATTATTGGTACAATGGCAAGAAGATAGAGCTCATTGTTGACTCGACAAAAAATTTCATTGTTTACAACTCGGAAAAGCCTATACTTAAAAAGATTAAAGGAGGTGAATTTCAAAAAGGCATTTCTACAACGAGAAGCGGTGGACAATCAAAAGCATCATGGGCTATTGTAGAAAAAGAGAATTGCACAAGAAGTACCCTCAACAATATTGATACTTCCTACAAATCACCTATGTACATTTCTAAAGAGACAGGCAAAAGCATCGGTATTAGCAACCTAATTCATATAAAACTGAAAGATAGTAAAGATAAGAAAATACTGGAGGAACTAGAGAGCAGTTTACATATTTCAATTTATTCCCAAAATGAATACCTACCTCTATGGTATACGGTTTTCTGTCAAGACAATTCACATGGCAATAGCTTGGAATTATGCAACAAGTTGCAAGAAAGCAATAAATTTGCATATGTCGAGCCAGACATTATGATAGATTTAGCACAAGGAGTAACATCTTTTGTTGCTCCAAACGACCCATTATATTCCGACCAATGGAATCTTCACGGAAAATATTCTATCAATTGGGAAGAAGCGAGTCTATTAGCCAATGGTAAAGGTGTCAAGATTGGTTTAATCGACACTGGAGTAGATGCAACTCACCCTGACTACGACTCACAAAAAGTATATCATGCATACGATGCATATATAGGGGATTGGTTCGCAAATGGACTTTACAGCTCTCACGGTATGGCATGCGCTGGAACCATTGTCACGATTCCAAACAACAAAAAAGGATTAGTCGGAATAGCTTCAAATTCTGAACTTCAAAGCTATAGCGACCCTCTTACTGCTAGACCAAACATTTCTCAAAATCTAGCTTCTGATTTATGTATTGCTTTCAACAGCACCGATGTTGTAAGTTGTTCTTGGGGAGGTAATGATTTAAATAGTTCTGAAATCAAGGAAGCCATAACCTATTATGCATCATGGGGAAGAAACAACAAAGGGGTTATTATCGTATTTGCTTCTGGAAACGACTCTGGTCCCGTAACCTTCCCAGCAAACTATGATGAAAAGATTCTAGTTGTAGGTGCCTCTAACAAATTTGGAAATAAAGCAAATTTCAGCAACTATGGAAAAGAGATTGATGTTGTAGCTCCTGGCGTAGATATTCCAACAACAGGATGGACAGAATCAGATACTAGCACCTATAATTATATAAAATTTTCAGGCACTTCTGCAGCTTGCCCACAAGTTGCTGCCGTAGCAGCATTAGTTTTGTCCATCAATCCAAACTTAACAAGCAAAGAAGTATGCGACATCATTGAAAAGACGGCACAGAAAGTAGGAAGCAAGCCTTACTCTACATACAGCAACAGACCTAATGGCACATGGAATGAATATATGGGTTATGGGCTTGTTGATGCAGCTGCTGCAGTAAAAGCCGCAAAATCTACATTAAAATAATTAAAATAAAAAGAATATGAGACGTACTATAATAACAGCAGTGTTAATCTGCATTTTTACCTTAGTGGTCAGTTGCTCTAATAGCGACGAAAATATCACGTCATATAGTAAGTATGAGGTTCCTACCGATATAATGATAGAGACTCCAGACAATCAGATTCTTGTCATAAACTCAAAAGATGACTTTGAAAAGTATTTCAAGAATTGTGCAAGTAGCGCAAGACCTAATACAAAATTAGAGCTACCTGTAGTGAACTTCCAAAAATATACGCTAATCTACATACAAGGAGAATCACCACATGGGATTGCCAAACTAGAGAGTTCCTTGGAGCCTATAGAAAACTGCAAAATTCTATCTATCCATATAGAACAGAATTATACAAATGTGATGCAAAGATGGAATGTGGCATATCTTATCGATAAAGAAGATAAGCCAAACATCAAATTACAATACCACATAATAGCCCCATAGTCTAAAGGGAAAGAGTGGTATTTATCCCAAAAAGTGGCGATAGGTGTGCTAAATCTCATAAAAAAACATAGATTTAGCGCACCTATCGCCACTTTTTGACGTAATAGCTCTGTAATAGCTCTAAACAAGCCTTGCCTACATCACATGCCAGAAACCTTTAATAATGAAACGAGCTGCCCCCCAGGAACTCTCGCAGAAGCGAAGTAGGCGGCAGATTATTATAAGGTATACCCTTGAAGTATTTCAGGAACTTAAGCAACCGGTAAGCCTCAGCATATTCCTCGCAATTCTCCGGAACCTGCTGCAGCAGCGGCTCTGCCTGCGTCTTAATCACAGCCAGTTCATAAAGCATTGCCGTATTGAGCATCGCATCGGCATTCTCCTGGAACGGGAATATCCACTTGTTCTCACCCGCCCTTACCGAAGGCCAGCGATGAATGGTTTCCTGGGCAGAGACACCTCGATACTTGTAATCGCGGATGATGCGGCGAAGCAAACGGTTGTCTGTTGTCGGGATATAATTGTGATTATCCAGAAGAATCGTGGTCAGCGCCGAAGCATATACTCTGAATATCTGCTCCTGCGGGATGTGGGCCGTCAGCTCTGGGTTCAATGCATGAATGCCCTCTACCACCAGCACATTATTATCGTTCATCTTCAGCTTGTTGCCGCTCTTTTTACTCTTTCCGCTCTGGAAATCATACTTCGGCAATTCTACCTCCTCACCACGGAACAAGGCGTTGAACTGCTCGTTGATCAAATCGAGATCCAGGGCATAGATGCTCTCATAATCATATTCGCCCGAAGCATCCTTCGGCGTTTTCTCCCTATCTACGAAATAATCATCGAGCGAAATCTGGAGCGGTTTCAATCCGTTTACGGCAAGCTGTATGCTCAGGCGCTTGCACGAAGTGGTCTTGCCCGAAGAAGAAGGGCCTGCCAGCAGCACCAGTTTCACGCCCTTGCGGCTGGCAATCTCCTCAGCAATATTGGCAATCTTCTTCTCCTGCAGCGCCTCGCTGATATTGATGATGTCGGTAGAATGATTGGCATCTATCGCCTGGTTAAAATCGCCTACAGTCCTGATGCCCAGGATACTCTGCCAGCGATGATGCTCCTTGAATATCTCAAACATCTTGTCCTGTCGGGTCATTTCGCCCAGCACATCCGGGTTCTTGAGCGAAGGAATGCGCAGGAGCATGCCATCATAATATTTCTCCAGCCCGAAGAGATAGAGCTGCGAGGTATTGGTGAGCAGCGTGCCGTAGTAATAATCTACATAATCACCTATTTTATAATAGGTAGTATAGATTGATCCCGATGTCTTGAGCAGTTTCACCTTCTCAACATCCCCTTTCTCCTGGAACAGCGCAACTGCCTCTTCGGTAGGCACGGTGAAGCGGCGTATCGGCATCCTGGCATCGATAATCTCCTGCATGCGACGGCGGATAATGTTCACATCTTCATCTACAACAGGTCTGCCCAGGCGGATATCTACGTAGAAACCATTCGATACGGGGATATCAATCACCACATCTGTAGCAGGATAAATGTCCTGTACCGCCTTGCAGAGAACAAAGAAGAGGGTACGGGTATATGCACGCGAACCGGATGAAGAAGTCATATCAAGAAATTCTACATCTTTAGAATTATAAACACGATAATGCATGCCTTCAACCTTATTATTTACCCTTGCAGACACCGGTCCGTGGGTCATTTTGAGGTCAAATGCTGAAAAAATATCAAAAAGTGTGCTTCCGATTTCTACTTTCTGAGATTTTTTATTATTTTTGCAACGGATTTGAATTACTTGTTTCATTTGTATTAAAACTATGTTACAAAATTAAACTAATCTACCCGCTCTCGAAGCCCCCGAAGGTGCTTTTTGAGCATCGGCTTACTCTTTTTAGAAGAGAGACGCCTACAGAGTGTAAAGTTACGAAGAAATTCGGAAACTTGATGTATTTGACAACATTAATTAAGTTATTATATGTCGATTTGGATATTTTTTAAGCTTATTGGAGCACTCGCCCTACTGATGTTCGGTATGAAGTCCATGAGCGACAGTTTGCAGAAGATGGCAGGACCACAGCTCCGCCATGTGTTAGGAACCATGACCACCAATCGTTTGACGGGCATCCTCTCGGGTACGCTCATCACCGCAGCGGTGCAGTCTTCTACAGCCACAACGGTGATGACCGTATCATTCGTTAATGCTGGTCTCCTTACTCTAGCCCAGGCTATCTCCGTTATCATGGGCGCCAACATCGGAACCACGCTCACCGCATGGATCATGAGTGCCGGTTTCTCGTTTAACATCACAGATTTTGTATGGCCGGCGTTCTTCATCGCCATCATCCTGATTTACAGCAAGAAGCGCAAGATTATCGGCGACTTCATCTTCGGTATATCCTTTATGTTTCTCGGTTTGGGAACTTTACGCCAAACCGGTATCGACATGGATCTGGCTCATAATCAGCCGGTTCTTGAATTCTTTGCAAGTTTCGATCCTCACAGTTTCCAGACTACCATCACCTTCCTTATTATTGGTAGTATACTCACTATGTGCGTGCAGAGTTCGGCAGCCGTCATGGCGATTACGATGATTCTCTGCTCTACCGGCGTATTGCCTATCTATCAGGGTATTGCGCTTGTGATGGGTGAGAATATCGGAACAACCGTAACCTCCAATGTGGCAGCGCTCACCGCCAACACCCAGGCCCGGAGAGCGGCGATGGCGCACATGGTATTCAACATCTTCGGTGTGCTTTGGATACTCTGCATATTCCACCCGTTCATCCATCTGGTTTGCGGCTGGGTAGGTTTCGACGATGCCATGGAGAAGACTGATCCTCATTTCGTAGCCAATGCAACCAAGCTATCCTTTGTGCTTGCCGCCTTCCATACCACCTTCAACCTCGCCAATACCTTTATCCTGGTATGGTTCATTCCACAGATAGAGAAGCTGGTATGCAAGATTATCCGTCCTAAGAAGAATACCGATGAGGACGACTTCCGTCTGCGCTTTATCCAGAGCGGTATCATGAAGACACCGGAAATCTCTGTCTTGGAGGCACAGAAGGAAATCCATTGTTTTGCCGAGCGCATCCAGCGCATGTTCGGCATGGTGAAGACGCTTCTTGGCGAGACCAATGAAGAAAAGTTTGTAAAACTCTATAGCCGCATCGAGAAATACGAGGGCATCTCTGACAACATGGAGATAGAGATTGCCAAATATCTCGACCAGGTGAGCGATTCTCATCTTTCTGACGAGACCAAGGCAAAAATCCGCGCCATGCTCCGTGAGATTTCTGAGATAGAGAGTATCGGTGACAGCTGCTTCAACATCGCCCGCACGCTGAACCGCCGTTTCAAGGGCAAGGAAGACTTCATCACTTCACAGTATGAGCACATGCATCAGATGATGGAGCTTACCGACAATGCCCTTACCCAGATGAACATCACACTCGTAGGTCATAAGGGAGACAACGATGCCAACCTCTCTTTCAACATCGAGAACGAAATCAACAACTACCGCAATCAGTTGAAGAGCCAGAACATCAACGATGTAAACAACCATCTTTATACCTACGCCATCGGTACCATGTATATGGATATCATCCAGGAATGCGAGAAGCTCGGCGACTACGTAGTAAACGTAGTAGAGGCCCGCATGGGTGTAAGACAGCATGAAGCTTAGAGAGAGTTTACAGTTAACAGTTTATAGTTTATAGGGCATGAAGTTCATTAGTGGGCTTCATGCCCTATCTTTATTTTCTACCTATATTAAATAGGACAAACAGATATGTTTTTAAGCAAGATACTTGATTCACAACAGCAAAGTTGCCATAAAGAAGTGATTTCACAAAGAAAAAGAAAGAATTTTGGCATAACATAGAGGATAAGTCGATTTTTTGTTGTAATTTTGCAGCCGAAATTGCAATTTTATAAATAATTAATGAAGATTCTAGTAACGGGTGCGTCGGGCTTTATCGGCAGCTACATCGTGGAAGAGGCCTTGAGACAGGGCATGGAAACCTGGGCGGCAGTACGCCCTACCAGTTCCAGAAAGTATCTGCAAGACGAGCGCATCCATTTTATCAATCTCAATCTTTCTTCAGAGGAAGAGTTGGAGAAAGAACTCGCCCCGCACGAGTTCGACTATATAGTGCATGCAGCCGGCGCAACGAAGTGCCTGCATGCAGAGGACTTTTATAAAGTAAACACAGAGGGAACCAAGCATCTGGTGAACGTCCTTCTGCGCCTCCAGATGCCTATCAGGCGATTTGTCTTTGTCAGTTCGCTCAGCATCTTTGGAGCCATCCGCGAAGAGCAGCCTTATCAGGAAATCTCAGAACATGATACTCCTAAGCCAAATACTGCATACGGAAAGAGTAAGCTGGAGGCAGAACGCTATCTGGACAGCATCGGTAATAACTTCCCTTATATCATCCTCCGCCCTACAGGAGTTTACGGTCCTAGGGAGAAAGATTATTTCCTCATGGCACAGAGCATCAAGCAGCATGTTGACTTTGCAGTAGGATTCAAGCGCCAGGACATCACCTTTGTTTATGTACAGGACGTAGTACAGGCTGTATTCCTGGCTTTGGATCATGGAATGAACGGCAGGAAATACTTCCTCAGCGATGGAGAAGTATATCAGTCGGCTGCCTTCAGCGACCTGATAAAAAAGGAGTTAGGCAATCCTTGGATACTACGCATCAAGGCACCTGTCTGGGTGTTGCGCATCGTAACCTTCTTCGGAGAGTATCTCGGAAGGATGACGGGCAAGATGTCGGCTCTGAACAATGATAAGTACAACATTCTGAAACAGCGCAACTGGCGATGTGATATTGAGCCAGCCATGGATGAACTGGGCTATCATCCTCATTATCCACTGGAAAGAGGTGTGAAGCTCGCCATCAAGTGGTACAAGGATAACGGATGGCTGTAAATTATAAACTAATAAGAAGCGTGATAAAAGATTATTTCAAGATAGACAAGAACCCGAAGAAGGGACTGATGACACTGGAATGGGTCATGCTGGGATATATGGCAATCACCATTATCACCATGCTCTTTACCTACACCAAACTCGTAAACCCGGAAGCTATGCTCTGGGGACGACTGAGAGTGCTCGTCATGACCATCGCTCTTTGGGCAGTATACCGCATGATACCTTGCCGCATCACCAAGATGGTGCGCATCATCGCCCAGATGGCTTTGCTTGCCTGGTGGTATCCCGACACCTACGAAATCAACCGCATGTTCCCCAACCTCGACCATATCTTTGCAGGTTGGGAGCAGGATCTTTTCGGATGTCAACCCGCCCTGCTCTTTGCCAAAGCCCTGCCTTGGGCTGTAGTAAGCGAACTGATGTCGATGGGCTACTTTATGTATTATCCGATGATTGCATTGGTTTCATTCTATTATTTCTTCTGCAGATATTATGAGGCTGAAAGAGCTGCATTCGTCATGCTCACCAGTTTCTTTATCTACTATCTCATCTACATCTATGTACCGGTAGCGGGTCCGACCTTCTACTTTGATGCAGTAGGGATATCAGAAATAACCAAAGGTATCTTCCCGGCTTTGGGCGATTACTTCAACACCCATACCAACTGCCTGCCAACACCGGGTTACACTGATGGAATCTTCTACCAGCTTGTAGAGGATGCCAAGAACGCCGGCGAGCGTCCTACAGCAGCTTTCCCAAGTTCGCATGTGGGCGTGAGCACCATCTGCATGCTCCTGGTCTGGCATACCGGCAACCGAAAACTGCTATACGTGATGCTGCCATTCTACATCTTCCTGTGTCTGGCAACCGTATATATTCAGGCGCATTATCTCATCGATGCCATCGCCGGCCTCATCTCTGCCGTCGTCATCTATTTTGCATTGATGGCAGTATCGAAGAGAATGATAGAGCATCATACTCCTTCTTCGCGACTGAGATTCAGATAGTTACATATTTTAATTACAATAACATTATAAACGAATAGAATTCATCTAGAACAATGAAGAAACTATTTATTGAGACTTATGGCTGCCAGATGAACGTGGCAGACAGTGAGGTAGTTGCCTCTGTGATGCAGATGGCTGGCTACGAAATTTGTGAGAAAGAAGAAGAGGCTGATGCCATCTTCCTGAACACCTGCAGTATCCGCGAGAATGCAGAGAACAAGATTTATCATCGCCTCGACACCCTGCATGCAGAGCAGAAGAAGGGAAGAAAGGTGATTCTCGGCGTTTTGGGCTGTATGGCAGAGCGCGTGAAGGATGACCTCATCCAGAACCACTATGCCAACCTGGTTTGCGGACCAGACAGCTATCTCAACCTGCCGGATATGATTGCGCAGTGCGAGATGGGAACCAACGCCATCAACATCGAACTTTCTAAGACCGAGACTTACCGCGACATCGTACCTCAGCGCATCGGTGGCAACAGAGTGAGCGGTTTCGTAAGCATCATGCGTGGTTGCAACAATTTCTGTCACTACTGCATCGTACCTTATACCCGTGGACGTGAGCGCAGCCGCGATGCTGAGAGCATCCTGCGTGAGGTTCGCGATTTGCAGCAGCGTGGCTTCAAGGAAGTTACCCTGCTGGGACAGAATGTAAACAGTTATGGTCTCTCGCCATCGGGCAAGCGCGAGGAAGGCAGTCTTTCCTTTGCCGAGCTCCTCCACATGGTAGCCCAGGCTGTACCGGATATGCGAGTACGCTTTACCACCTCTAACCCAGAGGATATGACAGAGGACATCCTCCACGCCATCGCCGAAGAGCCAAACCTCTGCAAGCACATCCACTTCCCGGCACAGAGCGGAAGCAACAAGATTTTGAAGCTGATGAACCGCAAATACACCCGTGAGGAGTATCTGCAGCGCATCGCCGACATCAAGCGCATCATCCCGGGCTGCGGCATCACCACCGACATCTTCGTGGGTTATCACGACGAGACCGAGGAAGACCATCAGGAAACCCTCTCGCTGGTAAAGGAAGTAGGCTTCGACAGCGCCTTCATGTTCAAGTATTCAGAGCGCCCGGGCACCTATGCCGCCAAGCATCTGCCAGACAACGTTTCTGAGGAAACCAAGATAGCCCGCCTCAACGAACTTATCAAGTTGCAGACCGAGGTGAGTGCCGAGCAGAACAAGAAGGATGAGGGCAAGGTATTCACCATCCTCATCGAGAACTTCAGCAAGCGTAGCCGCGAGCAGATGATGGGCCGAACAGAACAGAACAAGGCGGTTGTCATCGATAAGGGCAACCACCACATCGGAGAGTTCGTGAAGGTTCGCATCACCGGTTCTACCTCTGCTACTCTCTTCGGAGAAGAAGTAAAGGAGTAAACCCAAACTCATCAGAACAGCTTTTTCTGAATAAAAAGACTCTTCTGAAAGAAAAAACAGAATATAAACAAGAAAAACCGCCAAAAGTTTGGCGGTTTTCTTAAAAAGCACTATATTTGCACCTATGAAGGAATTCTTGCAAATTTTACGCCGATTCGTCCCTCCATACAAGAAGTATCTGGGACTGTCTATCCTGTTCAATATCCTGTCTGCGGTATTGAACATCTTTTCGTTTGCAGCCTTGATACCAATCCTGCAAATCCTGTTCCAAGTAGACGGTGGTATCCGTGTCAACGAGTATATGCACTGGAATGGAGATTGGGGTAGCATCAAGGAGGTTGCAACCAATAACCTGTATTATTATATTCAGGAGTTTATTGTTGTCCATAGTGCATCAACAGCCCTTTTGGTCATCGGCCTATTCCTAGCCTTCATGACATTCCTCAAGACGGGAGCCTATTTCCTCTCGTCAGCCACCATCATACCTATCCGTACAGGTATCGTAAGAGACATCCGCAACCAGATTTACCAGAAGATAAACAGTCTCTCGCTCGGTTTCTTCAGCGAGGAGCGCAAGGGAGATATCATTGCCCGCATGAGCGGTGATGTGCAGGAAGTGGAGAACAGCATCATGTCGTCGCTCGACATGCTCTTCAAGAACCCTATTCTGATCCTCTTCTATTTCATCACACTCATCTGCATCAGCTGGCAGCTCACCCTCTTCACCATCCTCTTTGTGCCACCTTTCGGCTGGTTCATGGGAGTAGTGGGCAAGAAACTGAAGGCACACAGTATCGAGGCGCAGGCACTTTGGAGCGACACGATGAGTATGGTAGAAGAAACCCTGGGGGGCTTGCGCATCATCAAGGCTTTCTGTGCAGAAGAAAAGATGAACAAGCGTTTCAATCAGGTTAACAGCAGCTACCGCGACAACATCATGCGTGTAAATATCCGCCAGCAGATGGCACACCCGATGAGTGAGTTCCTGGGAACCATCCTCATCGTAGTGGTATTGTGGTTTGGCGGTATCCTGGTTCTGGATTACGGCAGAATCGACGGTCCTACCATCATCTTCTATCTCGTGATGCTCTACAGCATCATCAACCCACTGAAGGAATTCTCCAAGGCGAGCTACAATATTCCAAAGGGATTGGCAAGTATGGAGCGTATCGACAAGATTCTGCAGGCTGAGGTGGAAATTAAGGACAAGGAGAACCCTGAGCATATCAGCAGCTTCGAACATCAGATAGAGTTCCGCCACGTTTCCTTCGCCTATACCGACCGAAAGAGCGCCGAACTGGTTTATGTATTAAAGGATATCAATCTCGTGATACCAAAAGGCAAGACTGTTGCACTTGTTGGTCAGAGCGGTAGCGGTAAGAGTACGATGGTAGATTTGATTCCTCGTTACTATGATGTACAGGAAGGCGAGGTGCTCATCGACGGTATTAATGTGAAAGACCTTGCCGTACATGACCTTCGCATGCTGATAGGAAATGTAAACCAGGAGGCCATCCTCTTCAATGCAAGTTTCAAGGACAATATCCGATTCGGCAAGACCGATGCTACAGATGAGGAAATAGCCAATGCAGCTAAGATAGCCAATGCTTACGAGTTCATCACCAAGTCGGAGAAAGGTTTCGATACAAATATCGGTGACCGAGGCGGCAGACTTTCCGGTGGCCAGCGCCAGCGTGTCAGCATCGCCCGTGCCATCCTCAAGAATCCTCCTATCCTCATCCTCGATGAGGCAACATCAGCCCTCGATACCGAGAGCGAGCGCCTGGTTCAGGATGCCTTGGAGAAACTGATGAAAACCCGTACCACCGTGGCTGTGGCTCACCGATTGAGTACCATCAAGCATGCCGATGAAATCTGCGTATTGCACGAGGGTAAGATTGTGGAGCGCGGTACCCACGATGAACTGATTGGAAAAGACGGATATTACAAGAAGTTGCATGATATGCAGCAGGTGTAATTGAGTAAAGAGTTAATAGTTAAGAATTTATAGTTTTACAGATGGTTAAGATTGTTTATGCATTCTTTTATGCAATATCGCTGCTGCCTTTCAGGCTGCTCTATTGCATTGCCGACTTCGAGTACTTCATGATGTATTACGTCATCAAGTACCGCAGAGGCATTGTGCGTAAGAATCTCACCACCTCCTTCCCTGAGAAATCAGAAGAAGAGATTGTTGACATCGAGAAGAAATTCTACCGCTGGTTCAGCGATTACTTCTTCGAGGCGGTTAAACTTCTGAGCATCAGCGACAAGGAGTTGCGCCGTCGATTCAAGGTATATAACAGCGAAGAAGTGGAACAATGTTTCCAGGAAGGTCAGGATGTGGCAGCCATCCTCGGTCATTACTGCAACTGGGAGTGGCTCTCATGTGTAGGCATCGAACTGCCCAAGTCACGCAAGATGGGCCTCATCTATCATCCTCTGCGCAACCAAGCCTTCGACGAACTCTTCAAGCGCATCCGTTCTCACGAAGAAAACGGAGTGCCTGTCCCAAAGAAGGACATCCTCCGCTATCTCGTAGACTACAAACGCAAGAACATCCGCAGCATCTTCGGCTACATCAGCGACCAGGGGCCCAAGTGGGAGAACATCCATCTGTGGCTTCCTTTCCTCTATCATCCCGAAACCCCAGTGTTTACGGGTGGTGAAAGAATCATGAGAAAGATGAACGATGCCGTGTTCTATGTAGAGATGTCCCGCCCTAAGCGCGGCTACTACACGGCAACATACAAACTCATCACCCGCAATCCGAACTCCCTGCCGGAGCACGAGATTACCCGTCGCTTCTTCCAAATGCTGGAAGAAACCATCCGCAAGAATCCACCTTATTATTTATGGACGCATAACAGATGGAAGCGAACCAGGGAGGAGTTTGATAAGCGATATGAAATTAAAAACGGCAAAGTAATTCCTATAGAATCATGAGAATAGTTCTTTTCTGTGAAAACAAGTATGCCATAGACATACTTAATCCAATACAAGAACATGTGACAAAGCAACATTTGCCACACGAGATATTGTGGTATATCCACAAACCAAAGATAGACAGTTTTCCATATGCCGACCAGGTGAAATGGACCAACTCTATTCAAGAAGTCTATGACTTCCAGCCAGAGGCTATCTATGTGCCAGGCAACATTGTGCCTTACTATCTGCCAGGCGTCAAGATACAGGTATTCCACGGCTATGCCGCAGAGAAGAAAGACCACTGGATTATCCGCCGTTACTTTGACACCTATTTCACCCAAGGTCCTTACTTCACTTCCCACTTCGAGACTCTGGCCAAGAGATATGGAGATTTCGAGGTGTTGGAAACGGGATGGCCTAAGCAGGATTGGATCAAGGAAAACCTGCATAAATATGATGCCGACCGAGAGAAACTGCTCAGGGAAAGCGGCAAGGAGACCTTGATCCTTTACGCTCCTACCTTCTCGCCAAAACTCACTTCGCTTCCTTACATCAAGGAAGAGCTGGGCAAGCTGGCTAAGGAGCGCAATGCCCTGATAGTAATGAAGTTCCATCCGCTTACCCGTCAGGAATGGGTAGATGAATACCGTGAATGGGCTGCAACCAAGAAGGATGTTCTCTTCATCGACAAAGGAGAGAACGTAACCAAATATCAGCTGATGGCAGATACGCTCATCAGCGATACCTCTTCTACCATCTATGAGTTCCTGCTGCTCTCTCGCCCAGTAATCACCCTCGGCACCATATCCAAGGATATCTACTGGGAAAACATCACGGAACCTGATCAACTGATTGCCGCCTACGACCATGCCCTCACAGACCCTGAGGCGATAGCCAAGAGACAGTGGATAGTAGACAACTACGATCCATATTTGGACGGCAACGTATGCCAGCGCATGCTCGACGGAGCCGAAGACTACATCCGCCGTCATGGTGTGCCGAAGAAGAGAAAGCTGAATCTCTGGCGTAAATATACCAGCATCAAGACATTTGGAAGAATCAAAAAAGAATAAAGATATGCTTAATTTTACAGTAGGACCTGTGATGGCAAGCGATGAGGTTAGAGCCATCGGCGCTGAGCAGGTGCCTTATTTCAGAACAGCAGAGTTCTCCGCCATCATGAAGGAGAACGAACAATTGATGAAGCAGTTTGCCAAGGCATCAGACGATGCCCGCACTGTTTTTATCACAGGTTCGGGCACAGCCTCTATGGAAGCCGTGGTTATGAATGTATTCACTCCTGCCGACAAAGTACTGGTAGTGAATGGCGGTAGCTTTGGTCACCGATTCGTACAACTCTGTGAAATTCATGAGATTCCACATACAGAAATCAAGCTTGAGATGGGGACTCCACTCACGGCAGAAGACCTCAAGCCATACGAGGGACAAGGCTACACCGGCTTCCTCGTCAATCTACATGAGACTTCTACCGGCGTACTCTACGACATCCAGATGATCAGCGACTTCTGTCATCGCAACCATATTTTCCTGGCCGTAGATTCCATCAGTTCTTTCCTCGCGGACCCATTCAACATGAAGGAACTCGGCGTGAACGTAATGATTACGGGTTCACAGAAAGCACTGGCATGTCCTCCAGGCATCTCTGTCATCATTCTCGATACAGAGGCAATCAAGCGAGTAGAGGCAAACAATGTTAAGTCGATGTATTTCGACCTGAAGGATGCCTTGAAGAATGGTGAGCGTGGACAGACTCCTTTCACCCCAGCCGTAGGAACCTTACTGCAGATTCATGCCCGCCTGAAGGAGATAGAGCGCAATGGCGGTGTGGAGAGCGAGAACCAGCGCATGAAAATGCTTGCAGAAGATTTTAGAAGCAAGATCAAGGACCTGCCATTCACCATCGTTTCCCAATCGATGTCAAATGCCGTTACTCCTCTGCATCCACAGAACGCCTCAGCCTACGACATCTTCCTGAAGCTGAAAGACGAATATGGCATCTGGGTATGTCCTAATGGTGGCGACATGGCAGAAAAGATATTCCGTGTAGGTCATCTCGGCAACCTAAGTCCGGAAGACAATACTACGCTCGTTGATGCACTGAAGGATATGCAGGCTAAGGGACTGCTATAAAGGGACTGCTATAATATATATAATAAGGTATAGAGAACTTTCAAGATAGAGAAACTTATGGTTAAAGTCATCACATACGGTACTTACGACCTGCTTCATTATGGTCACATCCGTCTCCTGGAGCGCGCCAAGGCTTTGGGCGACTACCTCATCGTGGGCGTAACCTCGGATACCTTCGACCGTGAGCGTGGCAAAATCAATGTACAACAATCCCTCATGGAACGAGTGGAAGCCGTGCGTGCCACTGGCATTGCTGATGAAATCATCATCGAGGAATACGAGGGACAGAAGATTGACGACATCAAGCGACTGGACGTAGATATCTTTACCGTAGGTTCTGACTGGAGAGGCAAGTTTGACTATCTCAACGCCTATTGCAAGGTGGTTTATCTAGACCGCACTCAGGGCGTATCGAGCACGGAGATCAGAAGCGAGCAGCAGGTGGTTAGCCTCGGACTGGTTGGCGAATCGCCTATCCTCAACAAGATAGAGCGGGAAAGCCAATATGTCAATGGATTGGAGGCAGGAAAGGTTTTCTCCCTCAACGACCAATATCTCTCAGAGAATCTGCAGGCAGCGGAAAAGCAGGCAGCCAGTTTTCAGGAACTCCTGGATGAAAGCGATGCGCTCTATGTCATCTCTGCCCCAAGCAAGCACTATGCTCAAATAAAGGAGGCATTAGAAGCTGGCAAACACGTATTGTGCGAATCGCCTATCACTCTTCAGCCTCAGCAATGGAAAGAACTCAAGGAAATAGCAAAAGATAAGAAGGTAGTCTTGATGGATTCTATCAAGACCGCCTATTCCGTAGCCTATTACCGACTCTTACTCTTGGCTAAGGGCGGTATCATCGGTGATATCATGTCGGTGGATGCAACCTGCACCAGTCTCGTAGACTTTGACCCAACCCAGGATTCACAGAAGAGTCTTTACGAATGGAACAGTATCTGCGCCTGGGGACCGACGGCACTCCTGCCTATCTTCCAGCTTCTGGGCACAGAATACAGCAGCAAACAGATAGCCACTCACTTCTTGGACGAAGCAAAGCGCTATGATGCCTTTACCAAGATATCCTTCCTCTATCCTCATGCCGTAGCTTCGCTGAAGGTTGGTCAAGGCGTGAAGTCGGAAGGCGAATTGATTATCTCGGGCACCAAGGGATACATCTACGTACCAGCCCCATGGTGGAAGACCGATTACTTCGAGGTGAGATACGAGAATCCGCAGAACAACAAGCGCTACTTCTACCAGCTGGATGGAGAAGGGTTGCGCTATATGCTCCTCTCCTTCCTCAAAGCCATCCGCACCGGCAAGGACTTCTCGTATGTATCCGATGACATATCAGAAGAAATCGTCAAGACTATCGCCAATTTCGAGGCAAGAAAAGACATGGTCATCATATAGGTTCGTCTACATGATGTCCATTTCCTTTCTTGAAAGCTTTTTCCTTTTAGTCTTAACGGCATTTATATAATTTAACAACTATTAGTGCAAGAAAGCACAAGTTTCTCTGTTATTATACATATAAAAATAAGCAAAAACAATAATACGATGAATCAGAAATTGTTAAAAAGCCATACGATATTGGCGATTTGTATTCTAATCTTATCCGTCATCCCTGTTGTGGCAATAGGTCCCTATCTCCATCAGTTTGCAGATGACTATGTATTCGGAGCTCCTGTCTACAAGGCTTGGACTGCCACCCATTCATTTGGGGCATGTATTCAGGCGGCCTGGGCTGAATCCATGCATATCTACCAGACATGGCAGGGTACCTATTCGGCATGTTTCCTGATGGCATTACAACCTGGAATTTTTGGCAAATACTGGCTTGTACCGATTATTCTATTGGGAAGCCTAATTCTTTCCACCTATACACTGGGATACACAATATTACGCAGATTGTTACATATCAGCAAATTGGAATACACTTTCATTTCTACTCTATTTGTATTAATGACCGTACAGTTCGTATGGTCGTTCTACGATGCATTCTGCTGGTATAACGGAGCGATGTACTATACCTTATATTATAGTATTTCTTTGTTCCTTGCCTCCCTACTCATCGAATTCCATCTTACAAAATCCATCATAGCGAAAATCATCATCACGCTGGTTTCCGCAGCACTCGCCATATTCATTGCCGGCGGCAACTTTGTTACCGGTCTGGGGATGCCAGCCATTCTCTTTATGGCAATCGTATGGATGTGGGTGGAAAGGAAGAAGACTCCTTTCTTCTTGCTTTCTATCCTTATCATTTATGCCTGCGCTTTTGCTTTCAGTGTATTTGCACCAGGCAATACTGTCCGCCAATCCACAGTCACCAGTCAACCGAATGTGGTTTCAGCCTTCTTTATTGCGATAGCAAAGGGCATAGAATTTCTCGCTGATGCCATTAAAATCACAGAAATACTCATGTTTACCATTCTCATACCTTTTCTTGCAAGATTAGCCAAGGCATCCCACTTTAGGTTTTCTCATCCATGGCTTTATCTGCTCATCTCTTTCCTACTCTATTGCACCTTCTTTTTTCCAAACAGCTATGCCATGGGAACCAAAGGAGCAGACAGAACACAGAATGTATACTTCTATGTGCATCTGTGGATGATTTGCTTCAATATCTACTATCTTTCTGGTGCTCTTCAGCGCAGAGCGGCTGATCTGGAACCAATAAGCGTTGCTATTGTAAACTTGACAGAGGCAATCAGACTGAAATATAATAAATACTTCAGATGGCTACCGGTATATTACTGGCTTGTGTTGGTACTTTCTATCACAGCAAAGCCAACTACTACCAACAGAACACTCTCCTTGCTGCGTAGAGGAACAGCACAGAAGTTTGACCAAGAAATGCAGCAGCGCGAAATTGCCGTAAAGCAAAGCAAGGCAGATCATCTGGTATTAAATCCGCTTACCGTAAAGATGCCATCCGATGCCTTCCATGATATCACTATTTATCCAGGTTATTGGATTAACCGAGGTATGGCAAACTATTATGGCAAGAAAACGGTAGTAGCATTACCTTTCGATGATGGCGAAGAAACGCCAGCCAAGTTGTTAAAACGCTGCCGTGATGAAGTAGGTCCAGGCGGAATGACCTTTATCGAAGGAAAATAAATCAGAAATAACAATACCATTCATTAAACAAAAAAGGTAAGTAGCCAAAACTGCTACTTACCTTTTTTATGTTTCAAGCGATCTTCTATAATCTTGCTGACAGCAACAAACTGATAGATGCCTTCATAGCAGGCACATACAAATCCTTCCTTACCATCACGGAAGCCACCCTTCTGAATATAAGCACGGAAGAAACGCACCAACGGACGATAGAACAAAGCTGCCATTCCATAATTGCGATCTTTCTTCTTTTCTATCTCGTTAGCTGTATACTGGTTGATTTTCCCCATTCTGCTGGCAATGCTGTCGTCTGCCAGATGAACAAGCGCCATATCAGCATGAGCCGCCGGTATCTTTTCTATTCTGCCCTTGATAACAGGATCGGCATGAATGATGGCTGGCCATACGGTATCCTTCCTGATAAAGAAACGCAACTGGTAGTCGGGATAGAAACAATGCATGAATCGTCCCATAAAGCGACTCTTGCGTGGAACATACAAACCCTGTGGAGCATTCTCCTTCTCTATCAGGGAATAAAGATATTCCTTCAGTTCTGGAGTTACCAGTTCATCAGCATCAACCACCAATACCCACTTGCAGGAAGCAGCATCTATGGCAGTCTGACGTGCCGGTTCACAAATCTGATAGTTTCCTCTAGGAAAGACAACTATCTTGCAACCATTACGCTTTGCTATATCCAAGGTGTCGTCAGTACTTTCCATGTCGCAGACAACCACCTCGTCAAAGCCCTTCACTGTATCCAGCACCTGCTGAAGATGGCAGGAGGCATTATAGGTATTAATAACCACCGAGATGCCATTTCCCTGCTCTTGTTCTACACTTGTCTTATCCATATATCTATGCTCTATAAATATTGATCGATACCATTTGTGCAACGAACCAAACGCTCCTTCTTCACCTGGTTCAAAACATCTTTATGCATGTTCTCTTGGGCTTTAGACGCCTCCTTGTGATAAAGATGGTACATGATTCCTCCCATCTTCAGCGCCTTCTTCCGAACGCCAGCAAAATGCAGGCGATAGGCAAACTCGGCATCCTCATGTCCCCATTCCAACAGATCCTCATTGTAACCATTTACCTTGATGGCATCCTCTTTCCAATAAGCCATGTTGCAACCTCTGAGATGGTCGATTCTACGGGCATAGCGAAAAGCCAGCAATCTGCGGAACACATGAGAACGGAAGCTGTTGCTTACATAACTGAAAGGCATGTTCCAAAGATTCACATTGACTACCTTTGTATCCAAAATCTTTTTGGAAATCTGGGCAGACAGCAGCACTCTACTTCCACAGACGAAACATCCTTTCTGAGCCATTTCTATATGGTCTTCTACAAAATGAGAACTCAAAACAACATCTCCATCAACTTGGATGATATAATCACCCGTAGCCTTTGCTATTGCCTTATTCAAAATGGAAGTTCTTCTGAATCCCTTATCTTCCTGCCAAACCCAAATTACCGGTACTGGCATTTTATCAGCATAACGGTCTATCAGTTTTTTAGTCTCTTCGGTAGAACCATCGTCAGCAATAACAACTTCATCAGGCATAACATGCTGATGCAACACGCTATACAACACGAGTTCTAAGGCTTTAGGCCAATTGTAAGTCGTAATCAATAATGTTGTTTTCATAAACCTAACTTTTTGTGTTTAAAATAATGCAAGATACCTTTGCGATGTGCCCATCGCCAATCGTGTATCTTCTTTGCTCCTATTATTTTTTGTAATATTTTCTCATCCATTCCCCGCAGTTTCACATACTCTCGTGCCACACACTCGAAGACATCCATTCTTCCGGTAAACCTCGTCAGGTTTTCCACACATTCCTTCATCGGCGGATAGCCTGAGTAAAACCTCATACGATTGATATCGATAAGCGAGAACGTATAATGACCATCAGCCTGAAGCTGATACAGCACATTGCCGGCATTCAAGTCAATATCGATGATGCCTTTCTGGTGCAATCGATTCACAAAGTGCGCATAATCTGCCGCCATCACCCTGTTGAATTCCTCTGGGGAGTTCAACTGATCGTTGATAGGCATACTGTTATCAATATCAGAGATAAAGTAGCAATAGTCAATAAGTCCCTTTACCCTCGTTTCAATATATCCAAAGCCTTCGGGAGTGGCAAAGCCATCTGCCATCAGCCTAAGGGCATTCTCATAGGCACGGAAAGCCTTGGTAGAGCGGAAGAAGCTATATCCTATCTTCTGAATGAAATTAGGCTGCTTGTATCTCTTCACCACAACTTCTTTCTCTTTTCCATCAAACTTTACATGAAAAGCCTTGATAACATTTCGTCCTTCAAAGATACAACGTCCCTCCTGCTCGAACACATCCGGGATGCGTTCGATGAAACTTCTCATCTCTTCGTATTTTGGGTTTATCTTTATCTTCATTTGTTTACAGTACTTTTATATTTTTGCCTAGGATGGTTAGGAACGCCAGGGAATAGCATTTCCAGACTATTATCTTCTAACATCTTAGGAATTATAAAATTTCTCAAATAAATTTTGTCTCGCCTTACAATTGCCGATAATTCATCTAAAGATAGCCACTCAGAACAAACAGAACAAATCAAAGTCTTTAAATTTTGATAAGACATTCTTTGTTTTATACGAGCACTTGCAATATTAGCCCCAGAGCTTGCAATATTAGCCCCAGAGCTTGCAATATTAGCCCCAGAACTTGCAATATTAGACTCGGAACTTGCAATATTAGCCCCAGAACTTGCAATATTAGACTCGGAACTTGCAACCTTAGAGCCGGAACTTGCCACCTTAGCATTCATAGGCAACCGATACTTGGTTCCTCTACCATATCCCTCTTGAACCAGCAATTTATGCGTACACATATCTTTCAACAAATCGGCGACTTCTGCTTTATGCTGGTTAAGAACAACCCTTAGGCTCTCATTTGTAATATATCCATCTGTACAAGCTGCATTAAGAGTCAATAGGCGTTCATGTCCCAAAGAAAACACTTCTGTTCCAAATATCCGAACCAATCTTTCCTTTGTTCCTTCATCCATCATCGACTCCATCATCATTGTGAGTTCCACTAAGTCGGGCTGACTTAATGTTCTCAACATAGGTGCTCTCCAATTTGCAAATTGCCAACCAGCCAATATCTTATCGACTCCACTTCCTGCTTTTTCAGCAGAGCCAATCAGCATAAACATCTTTTGAAGAGTCTTGTTACGACATACGCTAGCACTTTCTCCATAATATTGCATTTTAGAAACCAACAGTGTTCCTGGGTTAGTAAAAACAATTTTATTGCTATACAATCGCACTACCATTGTTGCATTTTCCGAATAATCGGTATGAATACAAAAATTCACCAGAGCTTCGCGAACAGCCACATGCGCAGGAGTTTCATCACGACGAATATTGCCCTCCAAGATGAAAGGTTTTGGCAAGACCGCTGATAATCTTGGAAGAACACGAAGATAGAATTGGAATAAATTTGCCTCCCAAGTTCCATCAGGACAAATACGATTGGTCCATCGTATCTCAGGATTATCTGATAGTTTTTCTTGGTAATCAGGAAAGAAGTCGGGACAACATTCGTTATCAGTAATGGCATCTTCTTTACCAAACATCAGCACACCTGCAAGCGTAAAGCCCTCTTCCTTCGTACTACGTTCTATACGATAAGCTCCTATCTTTTTAAGAAATTCAAAATCAGACAAAACAGACCAAGGATGGTCTGGCTTTGCCAACTTAAATAATTGTCGATATTGAGCAACAGACTCCATATCTAAATCATTTAATGAATAATTTCTCAAAATGCGGCTATCAGCGGGATTAGAAACATTCGCATCTGAAAACATACGCTGCACTTCTCGCTCCGTACATTTATAATCACCTTCATGATTGCGCTTAAAAGTACCATTATAGGGTTGAGACGTTCTATAAACAGGACGCTGTTCTCTAGATGCACGAGGAATAAAGAATAACATAAGTTTGTGACCATTGTAATCTTCTACCACGACATCTTCTGTTTTTAACAAATTGCAACTAACCGTAGCTCGATTATTCACATTATTCCAAAAGTCCTTGGTATATTTCTCTATCTGTTCATCAGATAGATTATCTATATAGAACTTACCTTTTTTTTCTATTACTCCAAGCACGATAACTCCTCCTTCGCTATTGGCGAAGGCTGAATAGGTATCCCAAAAGCTGCCAGGAAATCCACCGGCAGCACTTTTAAACTCCAAGTCATCACTCTCTATACTATTCAAGAGTGAATCCAGATAATCCTCGAAGTTTAATCTATCACGTACTTCTAACATACTATTCTTTTATATTCTTAAACTAGATACCATCCAGATATCTCATAGGTTGCAAAGATACGAAAAACTATCAGAAAAGCAAAATTTTAGGGAAATTATCTTTCTTCCTTTATTGATACTTGCTTTTTTTTATCTATTTTCTTGCAAGTTTAAAGTATATTTCATAATTTTGTAGCCAAAAACATCATTATAGTTTTCATAAAAAATAAGAAATCCAATGAATATTCAAAAACTGAAATATAAATTCCATAGCGGAAAAAACAGCAAACCCTGGTATTACATCAAGGAATACGCCCGTCTTTATACTCCTGCCTGCATCCTAATATGGAGGGGACAGCGTTTACTAGCCAAAGCCAAGAAACGCAAAGATTATGACTATATTCTAAGCCGAGTAAACTACTACAACAAGCTTACAGAAAACTATCTTCATCTCAACAAAGATTTGTGGGAAAAGAAAGCTGTAAAAGTTGCAGAACAGCCGATGACCCGCCAGAAGGTATATTATCTGGATACCTTGGAGTATGCCCGCTGTTTTAACGGCAACAACAAATGGAATCTCCTGCCTGGTGACATCACGTATGTGGAAGATATTCCTACCATTGTAAAAAGCCGCCCAATTCATGGAGAAAACCAGAACTCCGTATTGCTCAAGATGGACAAGGTACGCCATTTTATCTTCGTGAAGGATAAGCTTTCGTTTGCAGAAAAAAAAGACCAGGCTATCTTCAGAGGGAAAATAGCCTGCAAGGACATCCGTGTGCAATTTGTAGAGAAGTTTTTCGGAAATCCTCGCTTCGATATCGGAACCATAGATCTGATTAAGCCAGAATGGAAGAGCGACAAGATTTCCATCTACGACCATCTGAAATACAAATACGTGATAGCACTGGAGGGAAATGACGTGGCAAGCAATCTGAAATGGATTATGTCTTCCAATTCCATCGCCGTGATGCCTAAGCCATATTATGAAACTTGGTTTATGGAAGGAACTCTGAAGCCAGACTATCATTATATAGAAGTAAAGCCTGATTTCTCTGATCTTGAGGAAAAGATGGACTATTATACTGCTCATCCAGATGAAGCGCAAGCTATCATCAACCACGCTCACGAATATGTAGAGCAATTCAAGGATAAGCAGCGTGAGGATATCATCTCGCTGATGGTTCTGGATAAGTATTTTTCTCTGTTAAAATCTAAGGATTAATGTCTAGAAAGGATTCTTTCAATTATGAAAGAACAATCCTACCGATTATTCGATGGGCAGAATGATGACAGATAAGACGCCTAGACTGTGGCATGTAGTAGGCAGCAATCTGAACTATGCCTTCATCATCAACAACGACACCATTCTGGAGAAGACTGCCGATGGTGCCCTGGATGTTTATGATGCCCACATGAATCCTGTAAAGAACTACCGTCTGCCAGCTAAGCAGTTTGACAAAGCCATCAAACAGCTTAACAGGTTCTTTAAATAAGAAAAGGTAAATCCCCGAAAAGCCCCTTCCGCATTCCAGTTTTTCATATACCCGGAATACAGAAGGGGCTTTATCCTTTTATGCTTCCTTCCCCACTCTTATCTTGAGCCACAATGCCAAAATGGGGTCACTCATTTCCAGATGCTTAAGAGCAGGAATCGTAATCAGGTCTTTCACCATCAAGGACTTCTTGAGGCGGGTTACATTGGCAGCAGATACAGAACTTCTGCAAAGATAGCAAAAAAACAAATTAAACAAGGTTGTTTTAAACAAAGTTGTTTAAAACTAGCATTTTTATTACGAATTAACTAATAGTCAATGGATTACGGGTAAGACACCAAAGATTTTAACGGGAATATTTTTAAAACACGGACAAATTGAATTTGTCCGGATGGTTGTCCGGCAGGCTTATAAGTGCCAGAAAAACAACACGTTATGGCACTCCGGACAATTTGTCCGGACAAATTCAATTTGTCCGTGTTATTTTTTTATGAGAAAGGAAGAAGAAGAAAAAGGGGATTACGGATTGAGACGAGAACCTGTTATCCGAGAAGCTATAACCTGGCACCCGAGAAACTATGATTTAGCACATAAGAACCTATGTTTTCCGACCCACAAAACTATGACTTAGATTTTTTAACACAATTTGCTCCAAATGGCTGCTGAATTTCGGGCCTTATCACACGCTCAAATTTGGCGGTTACAGAAGATAGTCGTATTTTTGCCGCCGTTTACCGGATATTCCGACAAACTAACTTTTAAACATTAAATAATTATGGAGAATCAGAATTTAAGAAACATAGAGAACCTTTTAGCCGCTAAGGCAAGTACACAGCCACTTTACGAATTCCCAGTAGACCAGCTTCCACTCGGTCTTCGCGACTCGCTCTCTGGCGTAGCCGCAGAGGCACGCGTGCCTGCCCTCTTCTCTGCCCTCCCTATTGCAGCAACCTATGCTGACCGTCTGAAGGCGAAGTATTGCGACGGCAGCGATACTCCGATGGCACTCATGTCTATCATCATCGGAGAGCAGGCATCAGGTAAGGGCGTATGCCGCCGCATTGAGAACATCTGGGCGAAGAAGATGGATAAGGACGATGAGAAACCTCGTGAGGATGAAGCCTGGTACCAGCAGCACAAGGGCAAGAAGGGTGTAGTAGATCCGAAGCCTTGCATCCGTCACATTGGCGATACTATCTCGAAGTCGGCTCTGATGCGTCGTCAGCTCTGTGCCGACGGTCACACCATGTATATGTTCAGCGAGGAGCTCGGTTCGATGAAGAGCATATGGAAGGTGTTCGGCGACTACTTCCGTAAGGCGTTCGACCAGAGCGAGGTGGGTCAGGACTACATCACAGCCACCAGCGGCGTAACCCACGCCCAGCTCAACTTCTCCGGCTGCTGCACCCAGAACATCTTCCAGAAGTTCTTCACCGATGATAACATCGAGGACGGATCTTCTTCAAGAATGATGCTCGCCAAGATGCCCGATACCTCCTTCGCACCCCTCAGCCAGCACCACGGCTATACCGAGGAGGAGCAGGCAAACATCCTCAAGGCAGTAACTCTCCTTGAACGTAGTCACGGCGTAATGGAGCTGCCCCGTATGTGCGAGGAGTTCTGCCTGTGGCTCGAAGCGAAAAGACAGCTTGCCCTGGCGAATGCCGACCGTGTGATGGATGTATATCGTCGCCGTTCCGCCGTCATCGGCTTCCGTTGTGGCGTCATCTTCCACATCCTGGAACAGACCGGAGAGGAAACAGATGCCTGCATCCGTTTTGCCAAGGCTGTGGCCGACTACGTGCTCGCCATGCAGATGGAGATGTTTGGCTTGCGTCTCGACAAACAGCAGCAGGACAACGAGGCTATCCCAGTCTATAAATCTCGTAACACCCTGCTCTTCGCCCAGCTCCCTGAGCAGTTCACCCTCTTCGATGCCAGCCGTGAGCGTGGCGACGGAGCCAGTCGTGAAACTATCCGTAAGATGATAAGCCGTTGGACCAAGCGTGGTCTCTGCAAGAAGCTGAAAGGTGGCGACACCGAGATCTGGCAGAAGCTTACCCTCTCGGCATAAAGCACATCTACAATCCAGGCATATAGCCTCTTGAATCTCCTGAAACAGTTAATCCCCCATCACGCAGCCATAGCGTGGTGGGGGATTTCTGTTGTTTATTGCTGATGTCGCTCGATATATTCAGCAGCCTGGATATTCGAGAACACATAGTTCTTCAAATCCTGGAACTTAGACTCCTGCTTGGTTTCCTTCAGATTGCCATTCGGCAACACATCATAGCAGAAACTGCGGTTCATCGACGGATTATAGACGAAGCAACGCTGATGATCTCTTGCCACAATCTGGTTATCTGCCGAATAGAATACCATCGGGCGCTGCTGCTTCAGCAGATCCACGCCGAAGCCCTCGTACTCATAATTCAGATTCATCAAGCCGAAAAGCGTAGGCATTACATCCACCTGCATGCCCAAGCCCGCATACTGCTGCTGCGGAACACCTGGACCAAAGATGATGAGCGGAATGTGGTTGTAAGACTGAGGCAACTCGCCCTCGCTCTTACCCACCAGCTTGCCATGGTCTGCCTGAATCACGAATATCGTGTTCTTATACCAAGGCTCCCGGCTTGCCTTCTTCAGAAAGTCGCCTATCGCCCAGTCGGCATACTCCACAATCTGTGTTTCCTTCTCCTTGGTCTTCGGCTTGAAGAAATCAGGAATGATATATGGCGGATGATTGCTCACGGTGAGGATGGTAGCCATGAAAGGCTTGCCCGTCTTCGCCTTCTGGTTGATGGTGTTGAGGGCGTAGCCCATCTCGAAATGGTCGCTCACACCAAAACTGTTCACCACCTCGCTCTTAGGATAGTTCTCCTGAGAGAAGATGTCATCGTAGCCATTGGTCTGGAAGAAGGCCTTCATGTTGTCATACTGTGCCTCGTGGGTCATGAAAAACATGTTCTCGTAGCCATACTTCTTCAACACCGTGGCGATACCCTTGCGGCGTGGAGTTACCGTTCCCTTCATCAGGTTTCGGAACATGAGAGCAGGGAAGCTGTAGAGCGTAGCCGTCATGCCATGGTTGGTATGGATGCCGGCACTATAAAAGTGGGTGAACGCCAGGGAATGATGATAGAGCGAATCGAGCGTTGGGGTGAGCGGCTGCTGATTGCCGAATGTTCCCAACAGGTTTGCCGACATCGACTCCATCAGTATCACCACCACGTTAGGATGATTCTTCTTCGCAGGAGATTGACCCCTCTTCATCACCAGGGAATCGTTCACCACCTCACGTTTCAGAATATTCGTGCTATCCACCTTTCCCGTGATACCCAGCCACTGGCGGGTATTCGTGATAGCCTCAGCGTATGGCATGAGATGCAGCTCCTTATTCTCCTTGCGCATATCGTCGAGCGCAGAAGTGAGGAGATTGAATGCCGGATTGATGCCGAGCTGGTTGAGGAAAGAATCCTCGCAATAGTAAGCCTGGCTCACCTTGATAGGGTTATAGCCCATTCTGCCACGGATGCCGAAAAGGCAGGCGCCTATCAGAGCCAAGGAAATGAGGAAACGTGCTCCCACCAGCACTAGGTGCATATTGTCCTTAGGCAGAAGGAAGAGCCCCTCAAAGTAGCGGCGCAGACGGACGAGCGCATAGATAAACGCCCCCGTAAACACGAAATAGAGGGCGATATAGAGCCAGTAGGAAGACTCCTGCAAGAGCATGCCCGATGTGGTGGCTACATAGCCGAACCACCCGAATATACTGGAATTGATGTTCTTGAAGAAATACTGGAAATAAGGAGTATTGGCTGCCGAAGGCATGAAGGCGATGGCAAACCATGCCGCATACCAGATGTTGATGCCACGCAGCAAACGGCGATGACACCACCCCAGGCTGGCTGCTATCAGGAGCACAGCCACAGGCAATACCGAAATATAACAAGCTATGACATTGTCAAACCATACACCCTTGACAAACGCCATTACCCTACTCGCCTCTACATCTACAATCATGCCATGCAGGGCGATGAATTCTACCAATCTGAACAGAGTCATCACCAGCAATGCCAATACATGCACCGAAAGGAGATACCCAAAAGCCTTAAAATATCGTTTCATTTTTATTCTACTTTAGAAATCGGGTGCAAAGTTAATAATTATATCCCAATAAAAGCAAAATTTCTAGCCTTATTCTGTCTATAAACAAATAATTATATGTAACTTTGCAGCCAAAAATACATAATAAGACTTCGATAAGACATGAACATCAAGTACAACAAAGCCCTATGGCTCATCATCATCCTGGCTATCGTGATGATGATTCCATTCCTCGGACTCACAGATTTCAATACCAAGGGAGAGCCGCGCGAAGCGGTGGTTGCCTACACCATGCTGGAACATGGCAACTGGATTCTGCCTATCAACAACGGAGGTGATATCCCTTACAAACCGCCATTCTTCCACTGGTGCATCGCCTTCTTCAGCCTCTTCATCGGCCATGTGAATGAGTACACTTCACGCCTGCCGTCTGCCGTATCGCTGGTATTGATGACCATCGGCGGTTTCGTGTTCTATGCCAAGCGCAAGAACGCCCAGACCAGCCTCATCGCAGCCATCCTTACGCTCACCGCCTTCGAGGTGCACCGTGCGGGTATGAACTGCCGTGTAGATATGGTGAACACCGCCTTCATGGTGGGAGCCATGTATCTGCTCTACCGCTGGTGGGAGAAAGGAAAGCACCAGTTGCCTTGGCTCGCTATCCTCTGCATGAGTGGCGCTACGCTTACCAAAGGTCCTGTGGGCATCATTCTGCCTTGCTTTGTGATGGGCGTATTCATGCTTACCCAACGTGAGAACTTCTGGGGCATCGTATGGCGCATGGCTCTAACCGCCCTGCTCTCGCTCGTTATTCCTTTCTGCTGGTATTATGCAGCCTATCTGCAAGGCGGCGACGAGTTTCTGCGCCTGGTGAAGGAAGAGAACATCGACCGATTCATGGGCAAGATGGCATACGAATCGCACGAGAACCCAGCGTGGTACAACCTTCTCACGCTCATCACGGGCTGGTTGCCTTACACCTTATTATTATTGTTCTCGCTCTTCATTCTGCCATGGAAGAAGTTCTCGAAGACCCGTTTCCTTGAGAATGCGAAGAAGGCTACTCCGCTGCAGGTGTTCACCTGGCTCGCCTTCCTCCTGGTACTCTTCTTCTACTGCATCCCTAAGAGCAAGCGCAGCGTTTATCTGCTGCCATGCTATCCGTTCATGGCCTATCTCATCGCCGAATACATCGTTTGGATGATGAAGGAGAAGATGGGAGCCTTGAAGGTTTATGCCGGAGTGATTGCTTCGATAACCCTGATTCTCAATATCGCCCTGCTGGTGGTAAAAAAAGGATGGGTGCCAGAAAGTATCTTCCACGGTAAGCATGCCATAGACAATATCGCCATGCTCCATGCGCTCGAAAACAACGATTTGCTCATCCCATGCAGCATCTTTATGGTTATCACTTTGGAGGGAGTTTACCTCATCTTCCGGGCACTCAAGAAGAAGAATTCAGGCAATATTGTTTCATATACTCTTGCCACCATTGTGGGGCTCTTCCTGATGCTCGACTCCAGTCTGCAGCCACCTGTGCTCAACACGAAGGCCGATAAGCATCTGGCGCCGGTTATCGAGAAGAAGTTTGATACCAGCAAACTCTATTCTTATATGTCGGTAGATATGCTGCATTTCTTCAGCCTCAACTTCTATCTGGGCGATAAGATCCAGCAGTTTGACAAGGTATTGCCACAGGATGGCGTGCTGATGATTCCGGAAGAAGACGTGCCTGATTTCCTTGAGAAATTCGGCAAGGACTATACCTTCCAGAAGGTTTGGGAAGTAAGAAAGACGGTAGAATGGCACAACAAGGTAGGTTTCTACCGATTCGTGAAGACTAGTGCCAATATTGCACTTAACAAATGAGTAGTGATTAATTATTAGTGATTAGATACAAAAATAGCATCGGGATTATAAGTACCGATGCTATTTTTGTATCTATCAAATTGATATTCTTCTTATTTTCTTTCTTCGATAAGATTATACTCTTTCTTCGATAAAGTATCGAGGACGGCGCTTCACCTCGGTATAAATTTTGCCGATATAGACACCCGTGATGCCTACGCCCGTGGTGATGATGCCTCCGATAAACCACATGGAAACAAGCATGGAGGTCCAGCCCTGAATGGTCTTGCCCTGGAAATATTCTACCAAGGCAAAGATAATCATGATGACTGCCACCAAAGTCATCGCCAAACCCAGGAAGGTGATAAACCTAAGAGGTGCCACGGAGAACGAGGTGATGCCATCGATACTGAAGCTCAGCATCTTGGTAAACGGATACTTACTCTCACCCGCCTCGCGAGCCTTGCGGTCGTAATAGACGAATCCCTCACGGAAACCCAACTGGCGTACGATGGATCTGAGGAAGAGATTGCGCTCGGGATACTGCATCAGAGCCTTCAGGGTGCGGTTGGTCATCATGCGGAAATCGGCATGATTGTAAACCGTATCCTTATCCACACTCTGCATCAGCTTATAAAAAGCCTGGGCGGTAAAGCGTTTGAAGAAGGTATCGGTCTTGCGCTCCTTGCGCACACCATAGATGATATCCTTGCCTTCCTGCACCTGGCGCACCATATCCACGATAACATTCTCATCGTCCTGCAGGTCGGCATCGATACTTACCATCGCATCGCAATGGTCTACCGCAGCTTCCATACCTGCCCAGAGCGCATTCTGATGGCCTCGGTTATGCGACAGTTTGATGCCATGCACATACCCATGTTCCTTGGCAGCATCCGAAATCATCTGCCAAGTATGGTCACGACTGCCATCGTCGACAAGCAGCAGTTCTGTGTCGGCATCAGTCTCTTTCTTAATCTTTCTGATCAATGCCCCCAGCACATCTAAGGTCTTAGGCAGCACTTCTTCCTCGTTATAACAAGGGATAACTATCAATATCTTCATTTGTAAGCCAGTATTTATTCAGATGCAAAAGTAACTCATTTTTTCTATTTAAACAAGAAAAACGTTTAATATTTTTTATTCTTGATATATATTTCCCGTTTTTCTCCATTCTTTCTTACCATTTCCACTTTACCTGTATCTCCAGATCGGTTTGCGAAGAGCGGGAGATTTCCTGCAAACCAGAAGAGATGTGAGAACGGTCGAAATAATCGGTTGTACCCAATTTGGCGATAAGCAGCAGATGGGAACCTATCTCAGAGCGTGCCACCAAGGCGTAACGGATGCCCTCGCCGTAGTAGCTGCCGAAACTCATCTGATAGAGCAGACCAGGCTCATAAGCGTAGATACGGGAGGCGAAATCGGAAGTATGGAAATAGCCCAGGCAGCCTCTCAACGTTCCTTTCAACTGCTTCTTCCATTTCCATTCCCATCCTATATGCTCGCTCACCATATAGCCTTTACTAAGCTCATCGCCCTCATTCTTCATCGCGCTTTCTGCCTGGCTCATCGTATAGTCTAAACTGGTTTTGGCGCTCCATCGTTTTTGGGATATTGTGGCATAGAGACGCAGACGGCCGGTCGTGGTTCCCGCCTTATCCTTATAACGGAACCTTCCTCCTACCGTCAGGACCCTGGAGGGCTGGAAGAGGATATTCACCAGATTATCCCAACTCTGAGTGCTCTCCCTGGTCTGATACTTAGGCCAGGCGAAATAGGCGAAATCGCTGTAGGCTGTGATGCTCCAATGATGGGCAGGAATCCAGGTAAAGCCCAGATATACGCCGTTTTCATCCTGCACATCGCTCCCCTCGGAAAAGCTGTTGCTGAAGAGAGAATAATATCGGGCAGAATAGAACCTGTGAAGAGCCATGAGCGTGAAATGGTCGGAACAGAGATAGGAGGCTGCATTGAGCGTAGCTATGGAACCGCAATCGCCAGTTGCTGTCTCGCCAGAGAGGGTGAGGCGATGGGAGATATAACCATAGCTGATGCTGGCATTCCAGAAGGCATTCCCCTCTGGAGCAAAACGCTTGTAAAGCTGGCTTTTATTGGGCGTGAGCGGTAGGGAGAAAGAGGTATAAAAGGCTGTACCTCCGATGTGCCAGCCCTGATGCCGGTAACTGATGTTGCCTCCCACAAGTGTATTGGATGCTACCTTTTGTTTAGCAATCTCATTCACCGTGCGATGCAAACCGGTCTTCAGGATGGTCTTGATGCCCCCGCCGCCAGCAGAAAGCGTAGCATCTATCTGGCGATAAGAAAGAAAGCCGGTCAGTTCCAGGCCTTTTAATAAGGTATAGGTGGCTGCTGCGCCTTGCAGATAATTGGCTGAAGAACGGGAGGAATGACCGCGGATGATGCAGGAAGATGACCTGCCCAAGGAGGTTAAGGCAGAGAGTTTGCCGAAGCCGAAATCATTATTGAGTATCAGTCCCAATCCTGCGTTCAGTCTGTATCTGCCCAGGGTGATATTCTTCCATCTGCCCAGGTTCTTTACCTGAAGATAGAAGGAATAGAAGTCGTAACCCATCGTGTTCCTGCCTCCGAAAAATGGTTCGCCGGCATCCTGAGAAGCTACGAATCCCAGCTTGACGGAATTGCCGTAGCGAAACTGGTAGCGCAGTCCGTGCTTGTAAGGATAACCCAGATAGCCGTCGGTTCCGCTCGCATCGCCCTTGCGCTCATAAAAAGGAACCTTCAGCATGCCCATCACTTCGTGCTTGCCATACTGGGCGATGTTTTTAAGACTGGGGAAAGCCGGCTTGCTCCCGTCATCGGCCACATAGAAGAAACAACTCATCAGCTGGCGCTGGTACCAACCGATACTGCTTATCAGGGTAAGCTCGCTCATACTCTTCAGCTGGCCATAGCGGTAAATATAGAACAGGATGTCTTCTACCTGCGATGCAGTAAGAAACGGCATGCGCTCCAGTTCTTCTCTCGTTGCCGTATTCAGATTGACGGGATGCTGTGCCATCTCCTCCAAATCTTCTTCATAGTCCTGCCAGGCTACATGCTCGAAATCTTCGGATGAAGAAAGGTCGGACAACAGTTGCTGCCAAGGGGGCGAAGCGGAAAGAGAATCTTCAGGCACGGCGCCCAGTTCTGAAAGAGAGGAAGATTGGGCTTGAGCCCATGAGGCACAGAAGATTTGGGAGCTGCCTACGAGAAACAGTTTCAACAAGAGGGATGTTATGGAATGAGCATGCTTCATGTGTAGTAGGCACTTTGTTTATTAAATTAAGACAAAGTTACTGCTAAAATATGAAAAAGAGAAAGAAAAAGCCAAGAATCTTTCTCAATTTGAGAAATAATCTGTAATTTTGCGGCGTAATTAGTAACACAAAGTGGCTTACACCTCTTTATATATAGAAGAAGCTCCACGAAGAAAAGGAGCTGGACAAAGAACTTTGAGGAGATTTACATGAAACAGAAAATATGCTTTTTACTGGCGATGCTCTTCTGCATCACCCTGCAAACCATGGCGCAGACCGATGGCGACAACCCTGAAGACAGGGAGGTGGACATGGATACTCCTACCTTTGAACCGATGGTGAAGGTAGGAAAAGTGCTCCTGGATCATGACAGCGTGCAATATGTTCAGGTGAACAACGTGTACGTTTATCCGCAGCCGGTATTTAAGAACGCCAAGGAGCGAATGGCTTACAACCGTTTGGTATACAACATCAAGAAGGTGCTGCCGATAGCCAAGGAGGTAAGAAGGATTATCATCGAAACGGGTGATTATCTGGAAACGCTGCCTAACAAGAAGGCAAAGGATGCACACATGAAACTGGTGGAGAAAGGTATCAAACAGGAATATACCCCGAGAATGAAGAAACTCACCTATGCACAAGGTAAACTCTGCATCAAACTGGTGTATCGCGAATGCAATTCTTCATCCTATCATCTTATCCAAGCCTTCCTGGGTCCTATCCGTGCCGGATTCTATCAGGCATTTGCAAGCCTCTTCGGTGCCAGCCTCAACAAGAAGTACGACCCGAACGGCGTTGACAGATTAACAGAAAGAGTGGTAAGACAGGTAGAATCGGGGCAGATTTAACCAGCTCATCTTATTCAGAAAGCCCATACACTTAGGTATAAAAGCATTTCCAGTCAATAGGAATTGCTTTTATACCTAAGTTTTTTTGTTGATACAAGCAGAAGAAATCTCCGTTCATAGACATTGAACCGCCGTTCAAAGACATTGAATGTCGGTTCAAAGACACTGAACGGCGGTTCAACGTCTATGAACGAAGATTTAAACAGGCTGAAAAAAGAAATGTTCCTAAGAAAAGCAACAACTTTTCCTAGGAACATTTCCTTTTATATTCGAATGGGATGCCGACCTATTCCTCAGTATAAAGCACCTGAATCATAGTCTGGCCAACCGCCTTAAGCACATTCTTATCCAGATGAGCCATATCATCGCTCACGGTGTGCCAGGTAGGACCGAAACTGCTCTGCTGGCAGTCTGGATAATAAGCTATCACATCTACAGTAGGAATCTTAGCCTTCTCGTTGACCGGAATATGATCATCAGTAATCATTCCGCCATCGCTCTTAGGGAAGTAAGAGCCAAAACCAGCCTGACGGGCTGCAGCCCAAACCTTCTTCACGATGCCACCGGCATACTGCATAGACATGCCTTCACGATAGAACTTGGCTCCCTGTCCGCCCACCATATCGAGGAGGATTCCGAAACGAGGATTATATCCCTCAGGCTTGTTCTCGCTCCAGTACTGGGCACCCAATGCCCAAGTATCGCCATCGTCCTGAACATCAGCCCACTGAGGTGTTCCCCTGTCTTCGGTATCGAAACATACGAAATCTACGCCGATGTTAGGATTCAGCTTCTTGTCAGCCTGCAGCTGGCGGGCTATCTCCAACATGACGGCTACTCCGCTGGCGCCATCGTTGGCTGCCATTACAGGCTTGCGCCAGTTGGTACTGTCGGGGTCGTTGTCGGCCCAAGGACGGCTGTCCCAATGGGCACAGAGCAAGATGCGGGTTTCTGCCTTCGGGTTGTAATGGGCGATGATATTGGTATTCTTCAGGATGGTACCATCATAGCCCTTGAGGTCAGCCTTCTGGGTTTCTACCTCGCAACCAAACTGCTTGAACTTGCTCACAATCCATTCGCCACACTTGTCGTGCGCCTCGCTGTTCATGACGCGAGGACCGAAATCGCATTGTGCGGCACAATAAGCCAACGCCGAATCGGCATTAAAGGCAGGACCTACAGGATTCAGCTTCTCTGCTTCCTCTACTTCCTGAATTTCCGGCGAACTGGTGTTGGCATTCTTATAGCTGATAGCTCCAACTACCACTCCGGCAGCAACTACCAAGCCTAAAATTATCTTCATTTTCTTCGTCATAACATTAATGTTTAAAGTTCTGCACCTGCGTCATCACTCTGAGCCAGTTGCCTCCCCAAATCTTGACAATATCCTGCTCGCTATATTTGCAGCGCAACAGCTGGAGGGTGAAATTGATGAGTTCAGAAGAGTCGGCGAGCCCCCGGATGCCGCCGTCTCCATCAAAGTCGGTACCCAGACCTACGTGGTCGATACCCATCACATCGATGGCATGCTCAAGATGGGCGATAGCGTCCATGATGTCGGCTTCACCCTCTTTACGCAGGAATCCGTGATAGAGCGTGGTATGAGCCACACCACCCTTTGCTGCGAGGGCACGCATCTGGTCATCGGTCAGATTGCGAGGCACATCGCAGAGCGCACGGCTGCTGCTATGGCTGCAGACAATAGGCGCCTGGCTGATATCAAGAGCATCGTAGAAACTCTTCTCGCCACCATGACTCAAATCTACCATGATGCCCAGACGGTTCATCTCATGAATCACCTTCTCGCCAAAACTGCTCACACCATTATGGGTATTGCAGCCGCGGGCACTATCGCAGATATCATTATCACCATTATGGCAGAGCGTGATATAAACGATGCCGCGCTGGGCGAAATGCTTCACGTTACTGATATCGTGCTCCAGGGCGAGACCGTTCTCGATGCCGAGCATGATGCTCTTTCTGCCCTTCCGCTTATCGCTATAAAGATCGGCAGGAGTGCGGGCTATGCTGAGATACTGACTGTTCTTGCTCACAATCTCTTCTATCTTGTCGAAGATGAGGTCGGCATACTGCGCAGGTCCCTTTACATCGAAAGCCACCTTGCTGCTGAAGCTCTCGCCTATCTGAGGCTGTGGCAGGTAAGCTACCATCGTGGTAGCATCCTGATGACCATCGGTCATCTTATGGAGATCAACCAGGATGCGGGAATCGCGATGATCAAACTTGATGCCCTGAGGGAAGAACATCGGAGTATCACAATGGGTATCGAGCGTAAGGATGCGCTTATGCAACTGCTTGGCTGCATAAAAGTTGTTAGCCTGATTAACCAGCCATTGGAAAATCTTCAATCCTTCTTCTTCCAGCCATTCCGGATGCCATTGCACACCGAGAATCTGCTTATACTCGCTACTCTCTACAGCCTCTATAATATGGTCGGAAGATTTGGCGATGGTGCGCAGATGCTTGCCAGGCTCGCTTACCGCCTGATGGTGGAACGAGTTGACAAAGATCTTCTCCTTATTATATATATTATATAAGGTGGAATCTTTCTTGATTTCTACGATGTGGGTAGGTTCGGTACGGTCGGCATCCTGGCTGTGCTTTACCAGCTGCTTGATATCCTGACACACCTTTCCACCCAGCGCAATGGCGAGGGTCTGGATGCCCCGGCAGATGCCAAGCATCGGAATCTGGCGGTTGAAAGCCAATCGGGTAATCATCAGTTCGGCAGCATCACGTTCCTGATTGATGTTGTGAAGACGGGGAGAAGGCTCTTCGCCCATCCACAGCGGATTATGGTCGCCGCCACCCGTCAGAATCAATCCATCAAGATGCTCCAGGGTATTGACGATGACCTGAGCATCGGCAACAGGAGGAATAATGACCGGCGTACCGCCAGCCGCTATTACCTGCTTATAATAACGGTCGCGAAGCGTAGCATCGATACCTTCATAATTGGCAGTAAGGCCAATTACAGGCTGATGCTTCGCTTCGGGAAATCTAGAGTATGCATCCTGGAGATGCGACTCTAAGTCAAATGTTTCCATTTGTTTATCTTTCAATAAATAATGATTCAAGATCTTCTAAAAATCGTACTCAGGTATGGAGACTCTTATTAATCTTCATCCAGAAGTACAGGAATCTCACGCTTGATGCTCTGCTCAAGAGAGATAAGCGTTTCGGTAGAAACCACACCAGGGATAGCCTGAAGCTTATTATTGAGCAAATCCATGAGCTGCTCGTTGTCGCGGGCATAAAGCTTAATCAGCATGGTGTATGAACCGGTTGTAAAGTGGCACTCTACGATTTCAGGAATGTTCTGCAAGCGCTCTACCACCTTTTTATACATATTACCGCGCTCCAAGTTCAAACCTACATAAGTGCAGGTAGAATAACCCAGGCTTTTAGGGTTTACATCAAAACCGCTACCGGTGATGAAACCATCCTCCATCAAGTGCTGAACACGCTGATGGATGGCAGCACGAGACACGCCACATTCTGCGGCTACGTCTTTGAAAGGAATACGGGCATTCTTGGAAAGGATGCCGAGAATCTTTCTGTCTAGATTGTCTATTTTCTCCATTTCGTTTTGTTTTATATTATTCTATTTATAAGGTACTTTTCTATACCAGATAGCAAAATTAATAAAATCTATTGATATAAACAACAAAAAGCACGATTATTTTGCAATTTTCGTGCTTTTTGATAGTATTTATACGAATTTTAACAGAAAAAATCGCTTTTATGGCATAGAAATTAAAAACAAAAGAAGCATGATTTTCAAGAGATCCCTTGGTGGACTCTCACTTTAAATTTCAATAGATTGCCCTTTTCTCTTCAGATGCATTGATTAAACAAGAGGCAAAGACTCTAAAAATATTCAATTAAGGGAAGTTGTAAATACTATATGAACGATTTGTCTTTTAAAAATTATCTCTACGCTGGAGTCGGGTATCTTTTGAAGAATCTCATATTTATAGACCTGTTACGTCATGGATTATGATGTATATGTAAGTAACATAAAGGAAAAAGAGGTGGATTTTGTCGCCATCAAGAATGATTGAACCATCTATGTACAAGCCACCTATATGCTTGTTGGTGAGCAGACAATAGAGCAAGAATATGCTCCGTTAGAGTGTATTGCTGATAACTATGAAAAAGTTGTGGTATCGCTTGACGACCTCCAACAGCCTTCCCGCAATGGCATTAGCATGTATTTCTGTATTTTCAACGGAATCTGATTTGTGTGTAAATTTTGAAAATATGAATAATGGAAATAATGTACTGAATAAAACCATATTATCAGAAAAATAATAGAAATATTTTCCAAAAATCATCTTTTTAACCTATATTTTAGCAAAAATATCTTAATTTATTTGGTGGTTTCATAAATTAGATTTAATTTTGAAGCGGTTTTCATAAAATTTGCAGTTGCATATAACATTATGAGTGGAGACTCATTACTAAAAATGTTTCTTGTACTGCAATACCTACGCCGATTAGATGCTCTCGCATTACATTATTGTAGGTGGGACTGCATAGGCAAGGGTGCCAAATCAGAGGTAATGAGAGCCACTATTTATGGGAAGCGTTTATCATGCGCTTTGTAACTTGACGTCTTGAAATTCTCGCAAAGTTTCAAAATGATTCAGTCACGTAACAAGGCAACGATAGATGCTCATGGGATGTTTTTATAATACCCCTAATATCATTCTGTGCATCTTATATAATATAAGGTGTACAAGTTTGGTATATTGGGATAATTATATCAACTATCGGCGTGGGTTTCTGTTCGTTGCTCGTTCTTGACTGGATGGGCAATGCGAGAAGCCTCAAGACGTAGGACGAGTGACAAGATCAGACTCCTGCGCTTTTTCGTTTATAGTCAAAAACTTTTCATGTAACTTATATTGCCGATGCTTGGGAGTCAATAGGCTATGTTAAACATATATGAAAAAGATTGCGTTTACTCTTTTATTATTAGCAGGTAGTATTGCCTCAATGCATGCACAGGCTAAATTTGAGCATGCACAAACACGTATCCAAGAGGGTATGTCAGAGTTCTTTGTACGTCCAATGGTAGCTGAGCTCCAGATGATAAACAAAGATTGTCAAGAATGGTCATTTAATATCTTCCCTGGAGTTTCTCTTTCTGAGATTAGTACAGCAATGCTTGAGAATGCAAAAGCTAATGCTGCTTTCAAAGCTGCAAAACTTGCAGGTGCAGATATTATTCTTGGTGCAACTTTTTATGTTATCAATAATGAGAAGGCCAAAGGCTTAGATGTTACTGTGCGTGGTTATCCTGCTAAGTATGTGAGATTCCATAATTATGGCGAAGGTCAGTTGGGTACAGATGACTCCAAGTGGATTGACCCTTTACAGAATGGTGCCCGCATACGTGCTATATCTGTTGATAATAAGCAGAACAAAGCTGTTGGCAATGAGAATCGAAATAAGTAAACATAAATATTAATTCTAAAATTATAACACAATGAAAAAGTTATTATTATTGGCTATTGCCACTATCATGAGTCTTGGTGCTTCTGCCCAGCTCATCACATCAAACACAGTTACTTACAAAAAAAGTAGTGGTTACAACCGCATCGGTGTATCATACAACTCAATTAGTTCAAATGCAGAAGGTTCAGAATCTGTCAGTGGTGTTTCTTTAGCTTGGACTAAGGGCATCTCTGTAGCCAAAGATATTCCTCTGTTTGTAGAAACTGGTCTTGGTGCAACTTACGCTTTTGATGATTTAAGTGCTGTGATTGCAACAATTCCCTTGAACGTAACTTACAAGTGGCCTGTAACAGAGAGTGTCAAGATTGCCCCTTTAGCAGGTCTTACATTTAATGGAAACATCACATCTGACGTTGATGATATGAAGTTCTTTACTCTTGGCTGGCAAGCTGGAGTCAATGTTGAATTGGGTAAATTCTACGTAGGTCTATCTTATGGTGGAGGGTTGACCGATTTTGTTAAGTATGAAGATGATTACGAATCATACAATTACAAATTGAACAATTTTGCAGCAACAATCGGTCTTGTATTCTAACAAATGCATAAGTTTTAGATAGGGTCTGCCTAATATCTGTTACAATGACGGATATTGGGCAGATTGTTTGTTTAATAATTTAAGAGTTGAATATATGAAAACTGTGATTTTGGCAGTGCTGATGATACTATCTGCTACTATTACCCATGCACAAGATAACTACTCGTTGACAAAAGAAGGGAATAGTTATATTTGCAAAGGTTCCAAGCCATGTAAAATTGATGAGCGAACAACCTTTGGTAGTGCAGCTCTCTGGGCTATGGAGAAATCCAGCAACGTAGTTGAAAACACACTAAAATGTGATCCCCAAAAATTAGTGCTAAGTGTTGGTTGTAATATTGCTGAAAACGAAAACTCTGATAAGGTTTATACTTTTCAACTTAATATTGCTGTGAATAAGGGCAAAATAGAGTTTCTCATAAAAGACGTTAAATGTGCCCCAAAGGGTGTCTTAGCGGTTTTTAAGACTATGTCTTTTGACAAAATAAACTTAGAGAAAAAGCCCCAATACAAAGAATATATAGAGAAGTTTTCTGTTTTATGCAATCACTTTATCCAACAAACGATGCATGAAATTCTTGATTCAAAAGTAGAATTGTCTCATTGGGAAGCTATCGTTTCAGGCCAAGTAGTGAAAGGTATGAATCCAAAAGAGGTTATATTAGCAAAGGGTAAACCACTTACCATTACAGAAAACTCGCAACGTATTATGTGGTCGTATGATTCTGGCACCATTGTTATGATAGAAAACGGAATTGTAAGCGGAGTTATTAATTAAAAACTTGCGAAAGTAAATGCTACAAGATCAAGGATAGGTAAAAATAAAAGTCTCTACCTATCCTTGTTATTATGTAACGGTTTAAAATAACAAGGTACAATTTAGTGTCCTTTTTATGAAGCAGCACATAGTTAAAGGATAGAGTTTTAAACTCTTCCTTTATCTCATATTTACTGTAAATTACTTTTATCATAAAGGCCAGTTCTCAATAGAAGCGCAAGTATAAACTTTAAGAAAGCGCTTTATTAAGGTCTAATGATGCGCATCGTTAGATCATGCAGATTATCTACAAGTTATATCCTTGAAAATCAGCAAATTTTTAAACGAAAAAGAATCCACCAAAAACACATAACGTATTCCCTTGGTGGATTCTCACTTAAAACTTATATATAGGTAAAACCTTGACCGTATATCCATTTTTTCAATGGCAAAAAAACTATTGAAATGTTAAAAACCTTGGCATTTTACTACTTTTAGTAGAATCTACCATAGGAGAAAGCGACAATACGCCACCCATCTTGCGTATTGATACCCGAAAGAACTTCCTCGTGAAAAAGAGCCAAAGATAACACTCTATCCTTGGCTCTTACCTTATTATATTTTAGTAGTAATTACTTAATGAAATGAATTTCGTAATTACTTTCTCTTTCTGGAAGCAGCTTTCTTGCCGTTTGACTTGGCAGAAGCCTTAGCCACCTTCTTCTCTGCACCTACGGCTACATCTTCCTTCAACTCGCCAGCAGGCTCAGCCTTAACCTCTGGCTTTACGATGCTAACCAGCTCAAGATCGAACACCAAAGTAGAGTATGGAGGAATCTGACCAGCCTGACGCTCGCCGTAAGCCAACTCGTAAGGAATGTAAACCTGCCACTTACTGCCCACAGGCATCAGAGTAAGCGCCTCGGTCCAACCCTTGATCAAGCCATTGGCACGGAACTTATCTGTCTTGCTGCCACCATGCTTGGATGTAGCATCAAAAACGGTACCATCAATCAGACGACCCTCGTAGATAACTTCTACCTCATCGCTTGCCTTAGGCACCTCGCCATGACCTTCGGTAATCACCTTATACTGCAAACCGCTAGGCAACACCTTTACACCAGGTTTCTTGGCATTAGCAGCAAGGAACTTCTCGCCGGCACCAGCCAAAGCTTCCTTCTGGAAATCGGCAGCAGCCTTAGAGGTAAAGAATGTTGTATCATTAGCCAAAGCTGCGATAAAACCATTCTGGAACATAGCATGGCTGATAGAATCGCCTGTACTCTTCAACTCTTCCTTTGTGCCAGGATATACACGCTTCTCTACCAGTTTGGCAACCTCCATACCTGCAGAATAAGCTACGGTCTTAGGATTGATTCCCATGGCAAGCGCATCCTTGTAACCACGAAGGAAATTCTCCATATAGGCAGTATCTACCTGAAAACTCTGCTGGATATAAGGAATCAGACCACGAGTGGCATTCATACCAGCTACATAACTCAAAGAATCGGCTGATGATTTCAACTCAACAAGAGTAGCCGCCTTCTTAACCTTCTTCTTGCTTGCAGCACTAGCTGTAAACAAAGAAGCACCCGCCACGAGGACGAGTGCTGTCATTAATATTTTCTTCATTTATAAGTCCTCTATAAAAATGAGTTCCCACAAAAATTACTTGCCACCAACTGAAATCAACTCAATCTTGAAGATCAATACAGAGAATGGCTTGATCTGACCCTGCTCGCGCTCACCGTAAGCCAACTGCTGAGGAATGTAAACCTCCCAAACAGAACCTGCTGGCATGTGAACCAAAGCATCAGTCCAACCCTTGATAACCTGGTTAGCACGGAGATCTACGGCCTGACCACGCTTGAAAGAAGAATCGAATACCTTGCCGTCGATTGTCTTACCCTCGTAGTTAACCTTAACCATAGAAGTATCCTTTGGCATAGGGCCGTTACCCTCCTTGATTACCTTGTACTGAACACCTGAAGGCAGAGTAACAACTCCTGGCTTCTTCTTGTTGGCAGCGAGGAACTTCTCACCAGCAACCTTGTTAGGACCATATTCCTTCTCCATGTTCTTAGCCTTGATAGCCATCATCTTAGCCTGAGCTATCTGAGCAGCCTGCTCAACAGTCATCAAGCCCTTCTTGCCTGTAGTACCTGTGATGAAACCAGCCATGAAGTTCTTCAGAGAGATAGACTTTGTAGAATCCTCACCGAATACCTCGTGGTTGATGCCCTTAACCATCTGGTTAGAGATCTGCTGACCAATCTGGATACCTGCATAGTAAGCAGCCTTCTTCTTGTCGTCACCAGCGTTGGCACCATCGTTAAGACCCTTGATGAAATCATCCATGTAAGCAGTATCAACGCCCATGCGCTCTACCAAAAACTCCTTCAGACCCTGAGTCTGAGACATACCCATAGCATAGCTCATAGTATCTACATCAGTCTTGAGATCTGCCTTAGGAGTAGAATTGCCACAACCTACGAATGTAGCAGCAGCACAAGCCACGAGGGCTCCGAAAAATAACTTTTTCATTTCCTTATTTATATTTTAAATCTTTATTTTTATCTATTATATTCCAGGATTGCCTTTACTTCGTTTAAATATATCTACTAACAGATTACTTAACGGCAACGAGCTCAACATCGAAAATCAAGGCTGAGAATGGAGGGATAGATGCACCTGCACCACGCTCGCCATAACCCAACTGATAAGGGATGAAGAAACGGAACTTGGCACCCTCGGTCATGAGCTGAAGACCCTCTGTCCAACCAGCGATAACCTGGTTCAATGGGAAGGTAGCAGTCTGACCACGGTCGTAAGAACTGTCAAACTTAGTACCGTCGATAAGCGTTCCCTCATAGTGGCACTCAACCTGATCGGTAGCCTTAGGAGCCTTGCCATTACCTTCACGCAAAACCTGATACTGCAAACCGCTCTTAGTAGTGATGATACCATCCTTCTTGCCGTTCTCGGCGAGGAACTTCTCACCAGCTTCCTTAGCAACCTTGCCCTTCTCGGCAGCAGCAGCCTGAGCCTTAGCCTCCTGCTCTGCAAAGAAGTTCTGTACCAACTCCTGAGCTTCCTGCTCGCCGAGCTGAAGCTTACCGGCGATGGCATCCTTTACAGCCTGTGCAAAATCATCAATATTCAAACTCTCTGCACCCATAGAAGCCAACTGGCGACCGATGCCGATGCCCAAAGCATAACTTACTTTATCCATAAAATCTATTTATAATAATGTATTAATAATCTTAAAATGTACTTTTTGTCCTTAAAACGAGTGCAAAGATAACATTTTTCTCGCTTAAAACGATGTTATTTGCAGAAAAATTGCTAAATTTGTGCATTCTTAATAAAAAGATTAAGAAAATATGAATAATTAAAACGTGATAAGATGAAGAAACTCGTATTTTTAACCGGTGCAGGCATGTCTGTGGAGAGTGGTTTCAAAACTTTCCGTGGCAATGATGGATTATGGGAAAACTATCCTGTAGAACAGATAGCTACCCATGAGGGATGGGAAGCTGACCCTACCCTAGTAACAAACTTCTATAATATGTTGCGCCATAAACTCTATGCTGCGCAACCTAACGAGGGACATAAACTTATCAAGGAGCTGGAAAAAGACTTCGATGTGACGGTAATCACCCAGAATGTAGATAATCTGCATGAGAAGGCAGGTTCCAAGAATGTAATCCATCTGCATGGCGAACTGTCAAAGGTTTGCTCATCACGCGACCCTTACGACTATCGCTACATCAAGGAATTACCTGAGGATGACTGCGAGGTAAAGCCGGGAACCGAAGCTGGAGATGGAAGCCTGTTGCGCCCATTTATCGTTTTCTTCGGCGAAAGCGTTCCTATGATTGAGCCGGCAGCCGAAGCTGTACAGCAAGCCGATATCTTCGTCATTATCGGAACCTCACTCAACGTTTATCCTGCTGCAGGTCTGATTTCATATACCAAGCCTCACATTCCTATCTATCTGATAGACCCGGGTGCCGTAAACACCAATGGATATTACAAGATAGAGCACATCATGAAAGGGGCTTCAGATGGTATGAAAGAACTGAAGGAAATATTGGAAAAATAAAAACATTCAGAATATATAAACAACAAAAGCAAACGGAGAAGCGCCCATTGATGCTTCCCCGTTTGCTTTTATTACTTTTATTTTCTTTCTATCAATAACATTCTGCATTACACAGCCTCAGATGTTCTGACTCCCATGCGAGCCTCGGCGACATTAACCACATAATCACCCAGTTTTTCGCATTCCTGAATGATATCCATATACAATGTACCTACACCATAGGTATAAAGATGGTTATCCACATCATCCAGGTTCTGGTTTCTCAACTGAGTACGATAATTATTAATCTCAGTCTCGATATTGTACGTATGGTTGAGATTGATAGAATGGCGTTCATGAGCAAACATATAGTTCATCTGAGCCAGCGCCTCATCTACCAACTTAAACATCTGATGAATGTTTTCACTCTGCTTGGCAGTAAACTCCTCCTTGTTTTCACCCTTGCGCTTAATGGTGCGGGCAAGATTAAAGCAACTGTCACCAATACTCTCGATTTCAGAAATCTCACGCAACATCGCACGGATCTTCGCCTTGGTATCATCACTCAGATGAGCATCGCTCACCTGATCAAGATACTTGGCAATCTCAATCTCCATATTATCAGAAATACCCTCATACTTCTCGATACGCTCATAGAGTTTGTCGAAAGTCTTGGAATCCTGAGTTTCCAGCAACTCTCTCACCATACTAAACATACGATGGATACGCTCGCCGAAACTGCCGATTTCCTGCTGTGCCTCGAAGACAGAAAGTTCTGGGGTCTTCATGATGCCAGCCTGGATAAAGCGCAAACGGAAATCTTCATCCTCCTTATCTGCCTTAGGCTTGATAAGTTTGCAGACAACTTTTTCCAACTGTGGGATAAACCAAATCAGAACGCCCGTGTTACAAACATTGAAACAGGTATGGAACATCGCCAGGACAATTGGCAACAACTTCGTCTTCTGTGCCGCAGACATACCACCATCAGGATCATACCCCACGATAGAGCAAACGAAATCTACAAATGGATAGAACAGGCAGAGAACCCAGATTACACCAAAGACATTGAATACCAGATGGGCCAAGGCTGCACGACGAGCCTGGGCATTGGCACCCAAAGCGGCAAGATTGGCTGTAGCGGTAGTTCCGATATTCTCACCCATCACCAAGGCTATGCCCAGATAGATAGGAAGTACGCCTGTAGAACAGAGTAAGATAGTGATAGCCATCACAGCTGCCGAACTCTGTACGATACAGGTTATAAGTGTACCTATCAGGAGGAAGACTACAATCGTAAAATGACTCTTCGTATCAAAAGATCCAAAGAAATCGATAACCGCCGGATTATGTTCCAGATCGAGAGCCTTACCCGCACTACTCAACAGAACGAGCGAGAAGAAGAGGAAGGCGATACCAAAAAGGAAATCTCCGAAATAACGGCGCTTCTTACTATAAATCAGCATAATGCCGAGGAAGAACGCAGGGAATACGACAATCGTTAAATCTACATTATAACCCAGCGACATAATCCAAGCCGTAAACGTGGTACCAATGTTGGCACCCATAATAACGGAAATTGCTTGGGCTAAAGTCAGCAAACCTGCATTTACAAAAGAAACCGTCATAACGGTAGTTGCAGAGGAGCTCTGAACGGCACAGGTAATAAAGGTACCTGTAAGCATTCCCGTAAATCGATTGGTTGTCATAGCGCCCAAAATGTGGCGCAACTGAGATCCTGCCATCTTCTGCAAGGCCTCACTCATCACCTTCATACCATAGATGAGCAAAGCTAAAGAACCGAGAATCTGAAAAAAAATCACAAGATATTGACTTGTATCCATATTCATTTGTATTTGTGGAAATGTTTGTTACGTTTCGGTTGCAAATATAATAAGAATTTCCGTTATTACGAAATATTTGTTACCGATATTTCAAGTTGTAACAGTATTGTAACATCCAAGACCCCCTAAACACAATTTTGGAAGAACTACATTTACGAACAGATAAAAAGAATCAATAAGCTATATTCTGCTCTGAAATACGAAAAATGAAGACATATTATGGTCCGTTTTGCCTCATATTTAATAAAAAACGAAAAAAGATGCCAAGAAACTTTGTTTTCTCCTTTTTTTTTTGTTTCTTTGCCTTATAAAACTAATAATAGTCATAATTTATGGGAAAAGGTAAAAAAGGTGGCAAAAGAATGAACAAAGCGCAGCTCACTGAGATGCTGCAGGAATTCTTTGCCGAAAGACCGGGCGAAACGCTCAGCTTTAAAGAGATATTCCGTTCCCTCCATCTTACGACGCATCCGCTCAAGATGCTGGCGATTGACATTATGGAGGAAATGGCATGGGATGACTACCTGGCTAAGGTAAGTGATAATTCTTATCGCCTGAATCAAAGCATACAGGTGATGGAAGGTAAATTCGTTAGGAAGGCAAATGGCAAAAACTCTGTTATCCCTGATGATAGCGAGAAGCCTATTTTCGTTTCTGAACGTAATTCGATGGGAGCACTTAATGGCGACAGGGTGGAATTCACCTTCCTGGCTCGTCGTAAGAATCACATCAAGGAGGCACAGGTCAACAAAATCCTTGAACGC